>DATHPO010000080.1:0-4472 GCA_035483835.1 Terriglobales bacterium | reverse complement strand
GCCAATGATGGCGATGCATAGGGTGATGACGAGCGGGATGTCCTGACTGAGGGCAGCACGCGACGTCATTACCGTTCCTGCAAAAAGCGCCAACGGCACGGCGTATCGCAGCACCATCCGATTCAGCGTCGAAGCATCCTTCGATCCAAAATCGTGTCGCCATGCTGCCATGTAACCGAGCAAGAAAGTGACAACCATTGGAAGAAGTGCGCCCAAGATCGTGTCAAGCATTGTCGTTTCAGTCTCCTTTTCCGGCCAGAACACGATCGACCATCGCTCCGGAGTTTCCGAGATAGTTGGTCGGGTCGATCAGTCTTGCGATGGCCCCACGGTCGAGGATTTGAGCAACTTCAGGATCGTTCGACAGAAGATCGATCAGACGCCCCTTGCCCTGCGAAACCGCGATCGAAATTGCTGCGAGCCTGTCGTGCGCTTTACCGCGGCCCATCTTCGGACCCAAGGCCATCATGATGGCCTCGGTATTTACCAGGCCGTCGGTCAGTTCCAGATTCTTTTTCATATTGTCGGGATGAACGACCAGCTCACTGAGCATGTACTTAGCTTGGGCAAGAGCTCCGGCGCTTAGGCAGAAGATCTCAGGTAAAACCAGCCACTCAATCTCCCAGGTGCCCGTTGCACGCTCGAAGTCTGCGTTCATCGCGTTTAGTAGACTCGCTGTATGCTGGCGCACTACGCTGCTACACGCCGTGATGTAGACGCAGGAAATGGGGTTGCGCTTCTGCGGCATCGTACTCGATGCTCCTCGACCGCCGCCCCCGGCCGGCTCCTGCACCTCATTCAGCTCTGTCATCATCATGACCTTGACATCGGAGGCGATCTTATCCAGCAAACCGCACAGTATCCCAAGAAAGCAGCCAACCTCTGCAATGGTGTCGCGCACGGTATGCCAAGAGATCGGTGGCTGCTCAAGCCCAAGCTTCTCCATCACACCCCGCTGGACAGGTAGGCCCTGTTCACCAAGAGAAGCAAGCGTTCCAACTGCGCCTCCGAATTCACCCATCAGGACACGTCTCTTCATCTGATCGAGGCGCTGAAGGTGACGGTCGATGCCGGCAAGCCACACTGCGGCTTTATAACCGAAGGTAAGAGGCACAGCCTGTTGCAGGTTGCTCCGCCCGATCATCGGGGTATCACGATGCTCTCTAGCCAGGTGAGACAGCGATACGGAGACCGCCTTCATTTCTGATTCAATGAGCTCGAGCGCCGATCGGATCTGCAGAATCGTGGCGGTGTCAGTGACATCCTGGGTGGTTGCACCCCAATGGCACCACTGCCCGAGATCACCTTTGCAAAGTGCAGTCAACTGCTGAACAACTGGCAGCACAGGGTAGCCGATATGCTCGGTTGCAGTCTTCAACTTCGCGAAGTCCATCTCGCCGACGTTGCAGTGCACCGAGATCTCTTCAGCCGCTTCTCTGGGGATCACGCCGAGATAGGCCTGAGTTACGGCCAGGGCTTTCTCGAAATCCAAGTAGTACTGAATTCGCGACCGATCCGACCACACCTCTCGCATGGCACTCGTGCCGAAAATGTCGCTATAGACATCGGAGTCGATAGCCGTTGCGTTCGGATGTGTGGATTGATCGCTCATATTCTCTCCGTTGTCCAAATCGCCCAGACTCACAGCAGGTGCATCTCCTTGGCGGCTGCCGTGAGTTCATCTCGGAATGCGGGGTGCGCCAGGGCGATCAAAGCCTGTGCCCTCTCCGTAGAAGAGAGCCCCTTTAGGTTCGCAACGCCGTTTTCGGTAACTACGTAATGAATATCTGTGCGCGGTGTCGTGACTGGGCCAGAAAGCCGGGGGACAATCTTGCTGATCTTGCCGTCCTTGATCGCAGACTGGAAGGCGATGAACGACATTCCACCCTTGGACGCATACGCGCCCCTGACGAAGTCGAGCTGCCCGCCCGTGGAGGTAAACTGATGGCCCCTTACGTATTCGGAGTTGCAGGCCCCAGTCAGATCCATTTCGATCGTCGAATTCACCGACACCACGTTGTCGTTCTGGGCAATCACGGCGGGATCATTCACGTAATTTACCGGATGGCTCTCGATCGCGATGTTGTCATGCAGGAAGTCGTAGAAGGCTTCATCTCCCATTGCGAAAGTGAAGACAGATTTTCCGGGGTTGATTCTCTTCCATCGATTGGTGACAACCCCACTTTGGATCAACTGCGCCAATGCGGGGTTAAGCACTTCGGTATGAATGCCGAGATCCTTACGATCCATCAGTGCTTCGCATACTCCACTGGGTACTCCGCCTACACCAATTTGCAGGCAGGCGTATTCCGGGATGAGTTCAGCAATACGCTGGCCAAGCTTTCGCTCTTGATCTTGAATCGGTCGAGGAGTTAGCGTGAGCAACGGAGCATCGTTTTCCACGATGGCATCCACTTCTGAAATATGCAGTGAAGAACGGCCGAAGACACGCGGCATATGCCGATTAACTTCGACGATCAGCCGCTTGGCCTCCCGCGCCGCAGAGCTGGTGTAGTCGTTATTGGTTCCGAAGGTGAAATACCCGTTACGATCCATAGGCGACACGGTCACCAAAAACGTGTCGACATGAATGTGCTCTGTGAAGAAGCGGATCGATTGACTGAACGAGTTTGGCACATAGTACACGACCTTGCGATCGCCGTCTTCTTGTGCCCTCTTGATGAGCTCTCTCTCGGCCTCCTGCATGAACATGCAATAGGGCTTGATGCGGCCCATCAACTCGTAACGCAGAAGCGACCTCTTCATGTTCTCTTCCGCGTGCATGTAGTAGACCTTCACATTGTCGACAGATCCAGCTTCGGCCCGAACCGCGAGTGCTTCCATCAGCGCCGGTGGCTGGCACACCGCCTGGCCTATGGCGACGATGCTGTTGCTACTGATCTGCGCGACAGCGCCATGGCTATCGGTAAGCTTCGTTTTGTATTGGTCTTCGTAAGCCATCAGTTCTTCCTTTAAGGAAATGCGCAAGGGACTAGTAGTTCGCGGCAGCCTCTGGCGAGCGGCCTCGTTTGTAAATCAGCATGGTGAGCTCGAAGCTCATTACCTCCACCCCTTCCTGATTTACGCCCCGAGTGGAGACGGTCACGATACCTTGCGTGGGTCGGCTCTTCGACTCGCGTTTGGACAAGACGGCCGATTCCGCGTAGAGCGTGTCCCCTGCGAAGACTGGATGGGTCGCTTTCACCTTGTCCCAGCCAAGATTGGCAACGACCTTCGCGCTAACAGTGCGTACGCTCATGCCTGTGAGGAGCGCAAGTGTCAAGGTCGAATCGACCAGCGGTTTCTTCCATTCGGTTTTCTCCGCGTAGGCAGCGTCGAAATGGAGTTCTTGAATGTTCAATGTCAATAACGTGAACCAGGTGTTATCCACGTCGAGGATGGTTCGACCTGGCCGGTGTTCGAACGTGTCGCCGATTTCGAAATCCTCGTAATAAAGCCCAGATGTTTCCCGATAACGCTTTGGGCCCAATTGCCGATATGCCGAAAGTGTCGTTTCCATAACGTCTCCATTTACTTGTTCCATACGGCCTTTTTGTTCTTCATGCTGCTTTGCTTTCTACTGAGAAATCAAATGTGCAGCGGCAATCCCTGCCCTTTGGAGAGTGAGCCTTGCCTTGCGCGCAACTGCTTCATCCACCATCTGGTGACCGACAGTTCCCACCCCCTTCTGATTCACGGCCAGGATCTGACGAGCCTCTGCGATCTCGTCTGCAGATGGAACAAAAACCTCATTAATGACAGAGATCTGCTTTGGATGGACCGCAGCCTTGCTGTGAAAGCCTAAATCCATAGCTGCCTTGGTTTCTCTCTTCAACCCGTCCAAGTCAGCGATGTCAAAAAATGGAGAATCAACGGCAAGGATCCCCGCAGACGCGGCGACCTGGATGATGCGCGATCGGACAAATAACATCGTTTCCCACCCTGTCTTCGCGCCAAGATCCGCCTCCATGTCCGCGGCTCCGAACAGCAGAGCAACCGGTCTGACATCACTGCTCACGATGTCAGGTAGAGCCTCGACTCCTTTTGCCGACTCTATGAGGGCAATAATCTCTGTCTCTTTCGCAGCCTGGTCGAGGAGCGCGCGAACCATGCTGATGAACGCAGGGGAATCGCACTTCGGCAGGATGATGTAGTCCGGGGCAGCTGAAGATTCGAGAAGCGAGTGCAAGTCTTCGATTCCCGTTCGAGTTACCGGGGCATTAATTCGAAGCGCGCATGGCAACCGACTTTCTGCGGGCTGCCCAAGGTATTGCAGAGCGGCAGTGCGAGCTTTCTGCTTGTCGGGGAGTGCAATGGCATCTTCGAGGTCAATGATGAGTGCGTCGGCATGTACTTCAGCCGCGCGGTCAAACCGGTCGGCTTTCGTCGCAGGCGTGAACAGCCAACTCTTTAGTGAAAGAATCGACCTGCGCGACTTGTGTACCGCCATGACTCCTCCTCAAACTCTCGAC
>DATHPO010000079.1:0-10389 GCA_035483835.1 Terriglobales bacterium | reverse complement strand
TGCCAGAGCGCCAAGCGCGAAGGCGTACTCATCAGCGTCGCGGCTCTCGCGCAGTAATTCAAGAACGAAATCTCCGCTACGGACGTAATGCACCAGGTCGCTGAATTCCGTGCTGCCGAAGGGGTAGTAGCCGAGGTCCTGAATGACGGCCCCTCCATACGCGTAGGCGTGCGCTTCCTTGAGCTGGTCTACAGACAATCCGGGGAAGCGCTTGAGCAGCAGAGGCTGGATCGTATCGCTCCACACAAGGTCCACGATGGCCTCGTGGGTGAGAACAGAATATGCGAAAGTGGCGCCGCTAGAAATCAGCGCAATCAGCAGGAGCGCCAGCGCACGGATGCAGAGGCACAAAGGGCGGTGCGCGGGCGGAATTGCGAGGAGCGAGGACAATGCTCTAACTCGGCCTTCTGAGTTCAGTCACGATCTTCCTGGCCTCTCGCATTCTTTCCTTGTAGTACCGCGGGCTTATGAGGACTTTCTTGTCTCCCACTTGCACACGTTCCTTGATGCCCTCTTTCGTCAGAAATAGGGCCAGCGCCATGTAGGTCTTAATTTCCTTTTCCAGAAACTGAGCTGCCAGCCGTTTCGATTCATCCATTTTTCACCCCAGCATTGCTTCGGATGTCAAAGCTTGAAAAAGAGAAAGGGGCTCGGCTCCCGGGCGAGCCTCCCTTGATTGAGTGCGCTTGCTCGAGCAGGACCGCCTGCACATAAAGATCCGAAGCGGTACGTTGTAGGTCTACGCGCCCTAGAGGCGACCGAGCAGCAGGAGCACAACGACAATGACCAGGACCAGCCCCACTCCCCCCGACGGGGCATAACCCCAGTCTCGGCTATGGGACCACCTAGGCAAGACACCAAGAAGCGCCATCACCAAAACCACGATCAATATTGTTCCGAGCATTTTTCTTCTCCTCGATTCTCTATCCGATCCAAATATGACCGTCGCGCAGCCGTGCTAGCAGCACTGCCAGGCGACTGGACCAGCGTACCGGCCAATCGCCCCTGAGGCTCGATCCGAGTGGTTACATCACCACGCTAATACTGATGCGCTCGCCGGGATAATACGGGTTGCACAGGTAATAGCCGCCGTCAATGTAGTCAACGTAAACGTCGTCGGTGTAATACCAGTCCACCGGCCACGGATTGACGAATCCAAACCAGAAGCCGCCGTACTGGAAACGCGAATATCCGCCGACCATCACCGGTTCGCGGATTACGAACCTATGCCCTTCACCGAAATTGTCACGGAAGCGGTCTTCAGGTATGCGGCCTTCGCCTCTGGCACTCAATCTGAGCGCCGGCTGCTCGCGTTGATGCTGCTCTTCAGCCGCGTTGCGCTCGGGACGCTGGTGATTGTTCGAATTGGCCTGCTCTTGACCCTGGGCTTGCTGTTCGTGCCTTACGGAGTTGCCCTCTTGCTGTTTTCCAGGCTTGGCTTGTTCTTCTTGTTTTACCGGCTTGGCCTTCGGCTCCTGCTTGTCCGATTTGGCCTGCTCTTCGCGCTTCGCGGGTTTAGCTTGCTCCTCTTGTTTCGCAGGCTTCGCCTGTGGTTCCTGCTTCTGAGCTTGCGCTTGATGTTCTTCCGGTTTGGCCTGCTCCTGTTGTTTGTCTGGTTTAGCCTGCTCTTCGTGTTGCGCCGGCTTGGCCTTTTCTTCCTGATGTTCGGGCTTGGCGTCTTCGTGATGCTCGTCCTGTGCGAAGGCCGGAACAGCGTATCCGACAAGCAAGAACAGCACGGTTGTGCTGATGACTCCAACTGCTTTCATGAGTGTTACCTCCGTTACAGCGCATTCATGCGCCGGGCGTTGATCGCCCCCGCGCGCTTTGTTGTTGCATTCAATGACAGACGGCCGATCTCCCTATTGTTCAAGCCCGCTTACGCCCCCACGCGGATGTGAGAGAAGGAATGAAAAATGCCAAAGATGTTCAGAAGCCACAAAACCACGGCAATAACCACGACCGCATTCAAGATGGACTTGATCGTTCCCTGCATCGGTATCAAGTTAACAAGCCAAAGCAGAACGCCGACTACGATCAGAGTGCCGAGTAATTGAAATAGAGGCATGTTGCTATCTCCTTGTCTTCGCAGGCAGACACTCCGGCCGGCCCCAGGGCGGTGCAGTAAATTTCTGTGTTGGACCGAGAACTTTTGGCGCCGGGTGGAATGGGAAGGAGCCCGCGATTTATAGTGTGCTAATTACGGAAGCTCCTACTTGTTTTCGCTTCGGTTGCTTTGCGCGACTCACACGCCAACATCTTAGAAGAAGCGACCACAGGTATCTGTTCACTTGTGCACACATTCGCGGATTTCTTGCAGACTGGCTGCTGCGTGCTACGATACCTCCCAGAAAATAGTGGCGCGCAAACCTATAACTCGCCGAAAGACCAATGCCAAAGGGGCATTCAACGCCCAGGATTTTCTTGATTCGGCCGGTGTGTTCCGGAAGGTCGCGGAATTCAAAAAAAAGGAGACGATCTTCTCGCAAGGCGATCTCGGCACGAATGTCCTGTACATCCAAAAGGGCGGGGTGAGGCTCTCGGTGGTGAATGAATCCGGGAAAGAAGCGGTAGTGGCGGTGTTAGGACCCGGAGATTTCTTCGGCGAGGGCTGCCTGGCCGCCCAGCCGCTGCGGATCGGGACGGCGACGGCGATAACGCCGACCACGGCGCTGGTGATAGAAAAGAAGGAGATGATTCGAGTCCTCCACGCGGAACACGAATTTTCCGATCGTTTCATCACCTTCATGCTGGCCAGGAACATCCGAATCGAAGAGGATTTAGTAGATCAGCTCTTCAACTCGAGCGAGAAGCGGCTGGCGCGCACATTGTTGCTGCTCGCGCGCTATGGCCAGGAAGATACTCCGCAAAGAGTGCTCCCCAAAATATCGCAAGAGATGCTGGCGGAAATGGTGGGCACCACGCGCTCGCGCGTGAACTTCTTTATGAACAAATTCCGAAAGCTGGGCCTCATCAAGTACAACGGCGGGCTGCAAATCAACAACTCGCTTATGAGTGTTGTCCTGCACGACTAATCATCCCCCCGCTAGGCCCGCAACTTCGTTCGTCTTACGCGGCGCGTGCATATCTTTCCGGTCTGTCGATTCTTTGGTCGACCCCTTTGATGTGCCGCTTCGCCCACTCGATGAGGGAATAGTTGTCCGCCGTCCCGAACTTTTCCCGCATGCCGCCTGTCATGCGAAGGAACGTCGCCCCGCGGCTCCACGGCGGAGCTCCGCGGTCTTCTTTTGGGTGCTCGCGTCCGGGCCGCGTGTCTTGGTTTTCATCGAATACAAAGCCGCATCTGCCGCGCCCAAGAGGGAGTCTAACTTTCGGCCGTCTTTAGGATAAATAGCAACGCCGATGCTGACCGACAGCGTTGGCTTCCTGCCATCATTCGCAAGACTGTCGCAAATGCGCCCGGCTACTAAATTGGCCGGCACTTGCCCTGTTTCGGGTAGAACAAGCGCAAACTCATCCCCACCGAAACGGGCCGGAGTATCCACATTCCTGCTGCAGATTGACAAGACGTCGGCTAGCCGGCAAAGTGCCTGACTTCCAACGAGGTGGCCGAAACGATCGTTGATCTGTTTCAACCCGTCCAAGTCAAGGAACAAGAGCGCGAACTCGCGTGCGGTGCGCTCGGAACGCTTGATCTCAGTATCAACAATTTCCACCAGGTGGCGGTAGTTGGCCAGTCCGGTCAGAGAATCTTTGGCCGCCTGTTGACGCAAATGATCCTCGAGTTTGCGTTGCTGAGTGACGTTCTCGACGATGATCTCGTAACTGTCCATCTCGCC
The DNA here is from genome assembly GCA_035483835.1 of Terriglobales bacterium. Classification (GTDB taxonomy): domain Bacteria; phylum Acidobacteriota; class Terriglobia; order Terriglobales; family Acidobacteriaceae; genus JABDBE01. The sequence continues at coordinate 6,589 of DATHPO010000079.1, read as the reverse complement.
ATGATGGCTGACCTTGCGGCCGCTGAGCCGAACTTTTAGGATCGTGCCATTCTTCTGCTTCCATTCAATTTCCAACGGGTCTGCACGATCCGGTTCGACGGAGTGGTCCAGCAATTGCGCTCGTTTGGAGGGGTCACAAAGGATGTCAGTTGCAAGGTTCACTGCTAAGAGCTCCGCTCGGGAAGGATAACCAAGCATAGTCACCAACGCGGGATTGACGTCCAGGAACTTGCCTTTTATGTTGCACCGACACATTCCATAAATCAGGTTACCTACAAGGGCCCGGTAGCGTGCTTCTGAATGGCGCAGTCTTCTTTCCGTTTGATCGCGCTCTTGGCGCAGCCTGTTGTCATTGAGGGCTCGACGAATGGCCACAGGAAGGTGCCCGATGTGATCTATTCCCACGCAATCGGCAGCGCCTGCTGTAATAAGCTCCGCCTCGGTTTCCAATTCCATTGTGTTGGTCAGGAAGATGCAGGGGATCTGCCTATCGCTGACGCGGAGGATTTCCAACACCGAGGGTCCTTGCCAGTTCGCGGCTGGGTATTCAGCCAGCACCATGTCATAGTATTTTGACCTCAGGCGTCCAACAAACTGCTCCGGAGTCAGAACTACGTCTGCGCTAACCTTTAAATGCGCCCTAGTGAGTGCTTGGACGCAAAGCTCTACGTTCGCGGCATCGCTACGGACAAACAGTATGCGCAATGGGAGGTCTCTGCGCGCCGGTCCGTTAAAGGCCAAGCGCAGAGCTTGTTTGATGCGATCTTGTGATGCTAAAGCCATTGAAAGCCACCAAACGCTCGACGGTAGCCGGTCGCTTCGCGAACTGCTCGCCGGACCTGGTTCAGAAGCAACCAATGATCACCATATTTGGAACAGATAAGACGTATCTGTTCAAAACAGCACACCACGCACGAGATGGTAACTGGCGAAAATGTCGTTCGGTTTGCCGCTTAACTGATAACAAGAAGTTTCGAGGGCCTCGATCCGGGGCTTAGTCGGGAATCCATCGGCAAATCGAGTTTCTTTTTAGCGCCGCAGCAACACCGACCCTTATTATGGTCACGCAGAAGCTGCGCGCTTTCTTCAGACGTTCGGGCTCTCGGTGGACCGTCGAATTCCCGGATCTCGTCGATCCGCCGCCGCACTTTAGTTGATGAAGAATCAGAAGAAGATGGCAGAAATAAGTTCGCCGGCCTCGAGGTCGTGGAACCATCATGCACGAAAACCACGAGAATGTCCGTCGGTCTTCCCGCCGAAACACCTGCGGCGGGAAAGCGTAGTTGTCCGTTCTGTGATTCCGATTTGATATCAAATGACGAACAAAAGGAGTATGGTCGTAAGGTCTTACTAGCATGTGCCGTGCCTCCCGCCTTTTGATCCGGCCTCCTGCGACATCAGACAATCTAGGAACCAGACTCACAGTCTGGTCGGAGGTCCTTTGTACCAGCAGGGGTTTTGGTGGAAGCTGTATCGAGAAGCAGTTTTACAGATGGACGACGACAAGCTGCACGAACGTGTCCAAGCGGCACAAAAGGCGATTGCGGGACGTTCGTCGCCCGACGCACGGGTGGCTACCGAAGAACACTTGGCGCTTCAGGAATCACGAGAGGCACTGCAAACTCTGAAGCAGGAACGCGATGAACTTCACAACCCTTCAGACCCGGATCACTGACCTTACCGTCCATCAACGAGCAGGCCGGCACCGAGTAGCCCATCCCTAAGATCAGCGTACTGAGTGGACAAGATGTCCAGACGCTGGGCTTTATTTTTTCCAGTTCCCTGGACGGGTCTAAACCGTTTAGCACCGGCATGGATAAAATCGAGGATGACGAGTGGGACGATGTCTTACGGCAAGATCGGTTGGTAGCTTCCGCGCAAACTGTCGTTCCGGAGCCGTGCGAAGGGCCGCTCCCAAGTTCATTCACTCACTCGAGTAATCCGCTACCATGCCGAAAGCCTGCTTGATTCGGGGAAGCAAGAGGCATGCCAACATCCACGCGGCTGGGGCCATTAGAAGGAAATGGCAAACGATCGACGGCACAACCGGGATCATCAGATGCCCTTCAAGAGCGAATAGGCTGAGGACCGTGCACCCTAGGCCCACGGCAATGGATACGATTGATACGATTCGCGCCCATTCACACAATTCCAACACGCCCATCGCCAGACAGACGGCAATGCCCGCGAGAAGTAGCAGCGAGAACCCTCCGGCGACTCCCATTCCAGCGATTGCCACCGAAGCCGCATCGCCTGAATCTCCACCCGTCATATCCATCACCGGAACGACAAAAAAGCGACTGAGCCCACAGCCAGAAATGCCGCTGCACAGAACGTCAGTACTGCTAGGATCGTCACACCGGTGGGGCGTTTCACGGCTCTTACCTTTCCTCACGTACCTCGCGTTGTACAAAGCAGGGTCACACCGCTTCTCCGGCTTCCGGGCAAACGGTGTGACCGATCCGTGCTCTCATCCAAGGAAACGCCTTGTTTAGTCATGACCGGGATGACTGTGGCGCCAATTCCAGTATTGGTGTTGATGTTTGTTGCTCTGTTTCTCGTACGCGCGATAATGCTCGTGCCTTTCTGTCAGATATCCTCGGTACGCATGATCTTCGCGGCCGTCCCAGTTGTGGTAGTCATGGTGGCCTGTGTCGTAGACTCGAACCTGAACGCTGGCGTCCTGCGGCGTTGCAGCCAAAACGGGTCCGCTGGCCGAAAGAGCGGCTGTCAGAACCAGTGCGCTTACGAATCGATGTGCGTGGTGCATATAGAGTAGACCTCCAGAGCGCGATTCCTAGTTTCTCGATTTTGAAATCACGGTGGCACGATTGTGTGCCGGGGTCAGGTGCAAAGATGCGCTGTACAGCACATTGCAGAGAAAAAGATGTCTTGTACCGATTCGAGAGAATCGATATTTCCCATCCTTGGTTTAAGGGCGGCGATCTGGCGAGAGCAGGTTTACCCTTAGATAGTTGTTTTAGTGAAGAAGCACTCAGGAACGAAGTATTTTGGGGTCGTCCAGTTACACTACCTGGACCTTGACCGCCACTGTGGGAGTCATTTCGCGGGCGGCCAGCGAGCCAATCAATTCCCTTCGATTTTTTCAGTGGCGGCGTACTTTCGGTCAACGTGCGGCTCTGAGCGTGCCCCGCCTGAATGCAGCACACAGCGCTTACCGACAGCGACTCCACAAGTGGGACAGGGGACCGAGGAAGCCTGCTTCGACGTTAGCTCTCGTTTCTTCATTGCAACAGAGTGCGACATTCCTCCCCACGAGAATGTTCAATTTTGCACACGTTCGGTACGGGGAGGTAACTTTTCAGAAGTTCTGTATTTCCCGACGTCGCCAAGATTAACCTAGTCGTGCAGGACAACACTGAGGAGGGATTTATTGATGTGGATTTCGCCGTTGTACTGGATGAAGCCCAGCTTCCTAAATTTGTTCATGAAGAAATTGACTCGGGACCGCGTTGTGCCGATCATGTCCGCCAGCATGTCTTGCGACACTTTGGGGAGAGCGCTCTGAGGATCGCCTGGCTCGCCATAGCGAGCAAGTAGCAGCAAAGTGCGAGCCAGCCGCTTCTCGCTCGAGTTGAAGAGCTGGTCGATCAAGTCCTCTTCAACACGAATGTTGCGCGCCAGCATGTAGGCGATGAAGCGATCGGACAACTGATTTTCCTTGTGAAGCGCGCGAATCATCTCTTTTTTCTCAATGACTAGAACGGTCGTGGGCGCAACTGTAGTTGCAGCCGCCATGCAAATCGCCTGGCCCGCCAGGCAACCTTCCCCAAAGAAATCACCGGGTCCTAGAATCGCTACAACCGCTTCCTTACCAGATTTATTGACCACAGTAAGCTTGACGCCGCCTTGTTGAATGTACATGACGTTCTTGGCGGCATCACCTTGCGCGAAGACAGTTGCTTTTTTCTCGAATTTGGCCACTTTTCTGCCGAGTCCAGCGGAGTCGAGAAATAGTTTCACATCAAACGCAGGGCCACTTGCCTTCGCATTTCGAGCAAAGTGCGGGGAAGCTTTGACAGAGAGACGCCGGACAGCGGAAGAAGCCATGCGGCAGAATACCTCAGACCCCCGGCCTGCTGACTGTTCAATATTGCACAGTCACAGCTTGGCTGCTCTTAAGATGCTGCCTTCAACGGCGAGACAGAGGACCAAGGACTTGGGGGCAAAAATATACAGTTGGAGCAGGTCTACAGTCATTGAAATTTTTGGGTAGAAAGGCTCCAGAAAGAATGGATTGAGTTCTGCGCCGCTTAAAGTGCGTCTCTTCGCGGTTCGTCGAATTCCAGGAGGATTTTGAAACCGATCACATCGGCTCCAAAACGTATCCTTATCTCTCTGATTCCCATCGCAAAGTTCCTCGGCGGTGACGCAATCGCACTGGCATTGGGATCCTCGGGCAGCCTCCAGGCAAAATTGCAATGCGGGCACGCGGAGGGAATGTCGCGGATATCGTCAGGTGAAACTGTCAGCCGGGATTTACATTTATGACATTCAAACGAAATGGCGCGAATCTCTTCCAGACCCACAACGATTTTTCGTTCGAAGGTCACGTTGCCGGAGTGTATCACGGCGGACGATCTGAACCACGCTACGCGTTCTCAACCGCGGCAAGTCTGTGAGGGCGGGGCAGAAATCTCGGCCACGCTCCGCGGAGAGTCTTTGTGAAGCAGTTCGAGGGGGCGCGCGGCGATCCCGAGGAACTCGTTTAGGCCGTTCGTCGGTGTCGATTGGAGCGTGGTCGTTGAGTTTTCCAGTAATCAGGGGCACGCTTTGTCAGGGGCTTGGCGCGGTTGAAGCGGCGACGGGCGGCGCCAAATCGTGACCTGAAAGCGAGTACATGCCCAGAAACCGGATTGTGGCGATGGCGTCCACAGAAACGGGAATCCACATGTCATTCACCGCAGCGTATTGGACGGTGATGTGGAGGTCTTTGATCCAGAAAGAGGGAGTCTTGAGCGGGACTCCAATGATTTGCCTGATGCGGTATGTCTTAGCATCCACCCAAATGTCGCCAAGGAGGAGACCCTTTTCCTTGCGCTTGGGAATGATGTGCAGCACGTACTCTGGAACCACCCCAGAGTCTTGCTCGCGCAGGAAAACGAAATCATAGTTGGATCGGCTGATATCTCCTCGGTGACCGCCCTTGGCAGAAACAACTTCCTGCTCCAGAATCGCGCTTACGATCTTTTGACCTCTCGGACTACCCTGCGCATCAGTAATCCTGAAAGTTTTGATGTCGGGAGGAGCAAAGCTGATTTGGGTCATTACCTCCGAGATGGGGTTTGGATCGTCGTCCTGAAATACCTTATATTCCCGCGTCACGTTGTGTGGCCGAGACAGGGCTGGGTTCCGTTCCTCGGTTCGCTCCAAAGAATCGAGAATCGAGTTCAGATTTGGCGCGGCTACTTTCGCTTCCTGCGCGTGTATGGAATAAGGAAAAGTCCAAGTCGGCGTCACCAGAGCGAGCAGAACGATGAGAATGTCTCGTTTGTATAGGATCCAAGCGATTACGCGCCCTCGCTCCGTAGCCCGTCTCACGTCTGACACCCGATGTCGCCTTCAGTTTCGATTCGTTTCCGGCCACATCATTCATAATACTGTCGGATCTAGTCTGCCTCAAGCTTTAAGGCATTCAGACGGACTGCTTCGTGTCGAGATCCATTTGGGACATCAACTTTCTTGTCAGGGCGGCAGCAATTCCGGCGCTGGTCACGATGCGTTAGATGAGGCTCGCTTCCTTTCAGACCAAATTCCTGAATTTGTTTGAAGCCGTATACGCCCTCTTCATCGCAGATCTTGCATCGGAGCGTGAATGCGCGAGACTGGCCTCTTGCCCATCGCTTCCTTCGCCGTGCTTTATCTCTTCATAAAGCGCCACGGCCCTCTTCGGAGCAGGAATTCGTTCCTTACCGCGAGAGCAGAGGACACCCGAATAATGGCGTTGCGTTATTTCCTGAATCATTGTGAGCCTCACTTGGAAAACTGATGGCCTACCGCACAGCACAGAGAATCGTTGAGCCAAATTCGAAGGCAGCCCGCACGTTCTAGGTTCCCCTTCAACGGACGAGCCCCAGCTAGGTGAGGGAGAACGGTTCGTTTCACGATTAGCAACCAAATGGAGAAATGGAGGGGCGGGGAGCCCGACCCTTCCAGAGGATCAAACTCTCTTGGTGGTTTTCATGTTAATTATGTTGGTTACGACCGGCTGGAGTAGCCATCGTCTTTGCTGGCGCTGCAACAACTTCGCTGGTCAGCTCTTTTTCAGCTCTTACCCAGTCTTCGATATCATTCCCGGGCGCACCATCGCGTTGGAGAAACAACTCGTAAGCTCGGTGCGCGATATCTTCTTTGGATAGTTCTTTGCGTTCGATCATAGCAACCTCCTAGGTTGTCGCCGTGAGATGCAGCACTCGCCTCTCCGCATGTGATCCGTGTGAGCTACTTGCCGTTTGCTGAGACGCTGATCTTGATCTGCTTCGGCTTGGACTCCTCACGCTTAGCCATATGCAGGGTCAAGACCCCATTGCGGTACTCGGCCCGAATATTCTCGGAGCTAACCGTATTC
>DATHPO010000078.1:0-10828 GCA_035483835.1 Terriglobales bacterium | reverse complement strand
GGACAACCTCCGTGCTTTATGAGGAGCTAAAGCGTGGTGAAGTAAGCGAGGGTCAAGATGCCAAGTCTCGTGCATTCGCGCTCCGATGCAAGGTCTGCAACGAAGAGAGCGTATATGGTGTTAAAGAAATTCTGGAATTTGCCGGACTTCCAAGAATCCGAACATCAGAAAGAAGGCGAGATAGCACGGCGCACACTTTGGCGGTTAGGTAGGTGTGCAGCCTAACCCTCGTAATTTCAGATCGCTTTCCTTCGGCCCCCCAGCCCGGTTCTGGGAAGTTGCCATTGGTTCGGTTGACTTCGAATCAATTCGACCAATCGTTTTTGGCTTGTGTCGGTCGCGGAGTTTCTTTGATGAAGCACTGATCGCAGACTCTAGTTCCATCCTTCAGGGTGAAATCGACCCTTCGAGCTGGGTCAATTTCGGCTCCGCATTTTCCGCACAGTTCGGGTCGCGTTTCGCTCATTGTTTTGGCCTAAAGGTGTTCTTCATTTAGCCTTGACCTTTCTGAGGTTGCGGGCACTTCCCCCATAAAATGCCCTGACGGATTTCAGTATAACTGTACACAGTTGGACAGTTTCTCGTCTTGAGCATTGCCATCATTCTGGTGTGATTGCGCGATGGAACGCATGGCGGCCATGTCCTTTGTGGAATAACTGCACACCGTAGTCGTGGGGACGACTTAGCAATTAAGGAACTGAGACTAAACCGGGAGATCTAATGGCAGAAGATTCATTTGAGAAAGCCCGCAAGGCGTTCTTCAGGACGGTAACGACGACACCGAAGTCGAGCGTATCTCCAGCCGAGTTCCTCAAACCGCCAAACAAAGCAACGCAGTACCAGAGTCACCGGTCCCTCGCGAGGCAGTCGCTGGCGAGTTTTGCTGAGAGTTGGAACCGCACGTCGATGCGCGTCAGCACCTCAACTGCGTTATCAATCGAATCCGGATGTGCACTCTCTTGCCGGCTTGGCAAATTCTCGTCATTCCCTCAAAGTCCGCGCGTTCAGTTTGGACGGATTTTCCTTTTCGACCGGACTATAAACAGCCTGTCCTTCTGCCGAGTCTCGGACTTAGCCGAGAATCGCGCTAATTGCGGCCGCGATAGTGTTTTTCGACTGATTCTTAGAAGTAGCGTCCCAAAATCCGCACCCGCCGCAGTTCGTCAGCTTTGGTAGCCTTCAAGAACCAGGTGTTTTTGTCGCAGTGGTGTAATCTGAATCGGCCCGAGTAGCACTCTCTGAGTTCCAAGCCGCACCTACAAAGACGAGGATTGCAGAGATCTCCATCCACCCCATCAGGCCGATCGCCGCGGCCAGGCCACCGTAGACGGGCCCATACTGGGTCCTCCGAACGTAGATTCCAAACAGCAAATTGAGGCCCCACCACAGAATGGTTGCGGCGGCCGCTCCAGGCAGAACGGAGGTCCAGGCCGTCGCACCTGGTCGCGCAACGCGATAAATTAACGCCAGGACAGACATGGCCAGGAGCATCGCGCAGACTGGAAGGGTGACGATCAAAAAGTTCCGAACCAATGAAAAGTTTCCAGATTCAGCAGCAATCCACTGCTCCAGTGGCCGACCAAACACGCTCAGCGCAACGGCAACGAACCATGCCACACTTGCCAGGGAAAACAAAAGCAAACCACGAATCTGGCGGCCGAGAAATGGATGTCTGCTGCGGTCACCGTAAATTAGCTCGATGCCTTTGATGATCAGCTTCATCACCTGCGAACCTACGAGCAGTGTTCCGACCCATCCGATAAGCGTTAAGTACCAGGCGTTTACTTGGGGGCGTAACACGTATGCGGATATGAGTTGCCAGCTGCCTGGGGGAAGAATCGCGGAAATCCGTACGGCCACCTCCTGACCGCCTTCCCGTTCCAAGAAACTCTTCATAAGGCTCAGCGCAGTCACCAGGACTGCAAAGAACGCCAAGAACATGTTGAACGCCACCGCCTGTGAAACCATTCCGCATTGCGGAATGACCCTGGCCAGCGTTCGAAATAGTTTCTTGGCAAGAGCAGTCGGCGCCCCTCCGGAATCGTGCGTTTCGGAACGGTGCAGCGCGCGCATGTCGCCTTTGAAGAGGGAACCTGCGCTGCGTGGCTGCACGATCGGCGCGGCTCCCTTCTTGATCCACATAATACAAGTCCAGTATTCGGCAAAATCTAGATCGGAAGCAGGAGATTTCACTCATTCGTAAAAATCGATCGACCACTCTCATTCTTGCTGCGGTAAATGGTATAGGGCTGGTTGCCTGGTAGCTCGCATCTGTATGTGGGGAGGAGGGCCATGTTCGCCGAACACTCTTTTGTTCCGTCATCAGCGAATCTTGGCACACCCAGCGGATTCGCGAATGCTGCGTTCGGTGCGAGATCTCCCCTCAGATAGGCATTAATGTTCTCCTCCATTTCTGCAGGAAATCGTGGCGCAGGACCAACTAGCCCTTCCTGGTAGGCCTTCAGCATAATTTCTCTGAACACCGGGAGCGCCACTAGAGCGCCGCTTTCGTTAGCGCCCAACGAGCGGTTGTCATCAAAGCCGATGCGCACTGCCACGGTAATTCCCTTGGGCCCAAATGTGCAGCCCACAAACAGAGCGTCTCTGTAGTTGTTCGTCGTCCCAGTCTTGCCCATCACTGCAACAGGGAAGGCGTACGAATCCAGTGCGTGGGCGGTCCCGGATGGGATGCGCACGACCCCGCGCAGCCCTTCCTGAATCATGGCCAATCCAAAATCGTTGCCGTTCGCGAAAGAGCCGCGCCCACGGTAAGTGTAGACAACCGCTCCCCGCGTATCTTGTATTTTATCAATGACGTGTGGTTCTGCGGGCATCCCACCAGCCATCAGCCGGTAGGCGTTTGCGAGTTCCAGCAACGTGATTTCAGATGCGCCAAGGGCCGTGGTCTCATAGCGCCGCAACGTTGTTCGGATACCCACGTCTCGCGCTGTTTGCAACAGTGAATCAAGCCCAATCTGTTGAACCATCCAAACAGCTACTGCGTTTCTCGACTCCGCCAGTGCTTGCCGTGCCGTTATCATGCCTTCGAATTGATGATCGTAATTGGCGATCCACTTTTCGGGACGATCTCGCGACGTGACAACCGAGATGGGCTCATCGGGCACGAGGGTATCGAGATCGAGAACGCCTTGACGAAAAGCCGCTAGGTACAAGATGGGCTTCATGGCCGACCCTGGCTGACGCTTCGATTGAGTTACGCGGTTATAATCGCTGTACGTGTTGGTATGGCCTTTGTACAGCTGTCGGCCACCTGTCTCGGCGATGATGGCGGAATCGCTGTTTCGAAGAACGACCACGGAACCTTGTATCACCCCCCTGCTCTGAGGGTGGCGCCTCTCATAGATCTTCAAGCCATTCTCGAACGCCACGTTCGCAATGTGTTGGACGCGGTAGTCAACGGTGGAAAAAACTTGGATGTGGCCTTCGAGGAGTTGGTCAATTGCGACCTCGGAGCCGACGTCGCGACCGAGATGTTTGAGTTCCTCGAGAGCGGTCTCCACCGCGGCGGGCGCTTCGACCGGTTCAACGTCATGAGCCGCCAAGCGAATTGGCTCTAGCTTGAAGCGCTGGGCCGCCTCCGCTGGAAGGAACTGATTCCTCACCATTAGGTTCAATATCTGATTTCTCCGACGCGTGGGTTTTTGAAGGTCTTCGACGGTGGGGGCGTATTCGCTAGGCGACTTTGGGATACCGGCCAGTAGCGCTGCCTTGCCAGCGTCGTCCACAGTAAAGGTCTCCAGGGGCTGATGAAAGTAATAATCCGAGGCTGCCGCAAAGCCATATCGGCCATTGCCCAAGTAGACGAAGTTCGCATAGCGTGCGAGGATCTCCTCCTTCGCCCGTCGCTTAGACCCGTACTGTCTTCGCATCTCTCCCTCAATCCATAAGGAGAGACGGATGGTCTCTATCTTGAGCAGGAGTTTGTTTGTGCCAGGCACTCCAATCACGAAGGCTAGAACGTGTGGAAGAATGCCCCCGTGCTGAAGCGCGTTGCTGTTTTTTGCGCTGGAAAGTTTCTGCAGGAAGTAGCCGCGCACCAGCTGCTCGGTGATCGTCGAGCCCCCTTGTGGAAACACGCGGGGACGATTGGGAGCATCTTCGCGATCGACCGTTGAGAAATGCGCGACCAAGGCCCGAATGTTTGTCTTGGCCAGCAAACGAAGGAACACGGAATAGTCCACTCCCGAATGTGAGAAGAAGTTTTCATCCTCGGCAGACAGTACTGCATCGCGCACGACGTCAGGAATCTCCTCATACCGAACGATGTCCCGACGTTCCCACCCCAATTCGATGAGGACGCGACCATTCGCATCGTAAACGTGGCCCATCGTAGGAGGCTCAAAGCGAATGAATCCATCTAGATCGGGAAGGTTCGTACGATTGAAGTTGACGTAGAAAGCTGTGCATAGGCCGAAGACCATTGGAACCAGAGCGATCCCAACGACGACCCGGAATACCACACGGGCCATGCGATTATTTTTCACGGCAACAAATACCTTGCGCAATAGCGCAGGGAACTGTCGAATGAAATCGTGAGTACTCAGCATGCGGTCTGCCACGAACAAAGTGTCCTTCTTGTTATTCCATTCCGCGCGGTTTCCGAATGGCTTGTGAATTCGACGACCCGACCGTCAGATCAAGCAAGGAACTTACACACGCAATGATAGACACGGAGAAGGCAAACATCTGTACCGTTATGAACACTTCCCTATTCTTAGGGCTGGGACACGAGCACGAAGTGCGCGCGCCGATTCACAGCGGTGCGGCAGGCACCGGCTCGCATCCTGCGGTTGAAATCCACGTGGATGCGCGGGAGCTGCGGGTGATCGACAAGGAATCCGAGAAAGATCGCGCCGAAGTGCAGAAGACGATGCTAGGCCCAGAAGTACTCGACAGCGAAGGTCATCACGAGATTGTTTTCAAGTCGACAGACCCGGAATCTGCTAGTCAGGGGCACTGGACGCTGCGTGGAAATCTTACCCTGCGCGGGCAGACGCGACGGGTCACGATACAAGTGACTAGCGACGCAGTGCAAGGCGGAGATCCTCCGTCGAAACATCGTCACCGCGGTCCCAATGGCTCTCGAGCTTCGCTCTTTGAGTCACGAACATTTCAACCAAAAGTTTCATCGCTGCTGCAACAGGACTATCTGCTTGCTCCACGACCGGTCACGAGGCTCGTCGACAAAACTCGCTTGGATTGCATCCGACGGGGCACGAAGATCCTTCGCTTCTTCGGGCAAAAACAGCGGCGCCCCCTGCTCATCTTTAGCCGGAGCCGTCGCGACTCCGGTGGGAGAAGCACTGCCACTGCCGAGGTGTGAACCAGCGACAACTCGCACCTCCGGCTGCGCACCGACACCGGCCACAGTCGCCGTAGCTAGCCCTGCGTCCGTCTCTTCTTCTTTTATCTCTTTTACTTCGTCCACGGTATCGTCTCCTCTTCGTCTTTTGCACTTCCAACGATCTAACCCGTATCTTCACTTCTGAACCGAGGTTTAGGATGCTGCCTTCGCACCAGCCAGGTCTGGCTCGCCAACCAGGTCCTCAAAAAGTGTCTGGTAATGAATCATTGCCTGGCGCAATTATTCTCGGTACCCGACTCCTCCTGTGCCTCCTCTGAAACAAAGTGAATTTCGGATGCCGGCTACGTTTTTTCGCCGAGCTCAATCGCGGCCCGTACTTGGTTTTTCGGTAGGTCCACCATTTTTCGTGCTCGTTTCCTTAGGTCTTTGGCTGTACGGCGGACGTGTTTCACTCCACTGCTCACACCTTCGGCGAGATCGTTTCGCAGTTCCTCTCCAGGTTTAGGTGCAAGCAGTAAAGTAGCTACGGCACCGACTCCTACACCTAAGATAAACGTTAGAATCGTTCCTGGCGCGTCAGTTCTGGGCATCTTCAGTCTCCCTTCCCAAGCGGTTGAGCGGCGCAGTCCTGAAATTGCTTTTAGGAAGACCAGGAGCAAGTCGTGATCAGGCTTCTTCCGTTTGAATTGTTAATAGCTGCTGACACCGGCCGACGCCTCACCTACGCCCGGCGTCAGAGCCGGAACGACAAATCGTTTCTCTCGAGGAGTCGCAATTTCGGCATCAGATGAGATGGGATCATTTTCTAAGGCAGACCTCAGCGCGTAGGCTTGAACCCTCTTCGCGCCCCTGTAGAGGCCTGTGGCGATGGCGAGGAAGGTGAGAAGAGAAACGAAGAGTGCCAGGTACCCAAGAACAAAGATCACAAACGCGGCGATCATTAGCAATGGGACATTAAAACGAAGCAGAAGAGCCACAAGCGACCTCCTTAGGATTGTGCATTCCGAATCCCAATCAACGAGCTCGCCGCGGATACCTCTTCGTGTGCGAGGAGCGCTGCACTGACAACAGAGTAGTCGAGGTGAATACAGGCGTCTGTCCCGTTGTGAACACTTTGGCACCGTGGTTTCACGTTCTTTGTTCCATGCGATTTCTGTGGAATGGAAGGCAACAGTCGCTGCGCCCCCAAAAAGGCCGCGATAAGTTCTAACATTTCAAAGGCGAGAACGGGCCGCAGGAACGCGCAACGCGACGGAGTCAGAGTGCCGTCGGCAGAGCTCCGCGTCGGCGAGTCAAGAATCCGACGGCGGCGAGCCCGAGCTAGCAAGAGCGAAACAGACCCCGGTTCCGGAAACGAGGACGGGCACAAGGCTCCTCTTCCTTTATGCTCGCCAGAGCGGCCCTCTCCATAGACTGTTCCCTTTTCACCCGTGCTTTTTCAGTACGCGAAACGGAGGATGAGCGCTCGGACGAATCATGGTCAGTCGGGTTGGCGGTCTGAATGTCCGTGTCCAATGACGAGGGAAGGAACGTGTCTAGAAGTGAGAGGGTTTGAAGTCCCCGGCATCTGGGAAGGTGTTCGCCTCAAAACTATCGGTCAGCAGCACCGCGGAGGCGGGCTCTGCCCGAAATTCCGCATTTGCCGGCGCTATCTACACGCAGGGCGAGGCCGAAGACGAAGCGGCGGTTTCGATGTTTGGCCCCAGTAACTTCTTTGACGAACTACGGTGGGGGAAATCCACGGCACTGCAGGCGATTGCTAGTGGCGACTTACTGAGAGACCGCGGCGCGTCGTTTCGAAAAGTCATTTTGACGCGCATTGATAAGGTGTCCCGAATTGAACAGTATTCCCAAGTTGATGCTCGCACCATTAGATCCCCCCTGACCATCGATACGGTAAATACAGTCGGAAGGAGAACCGAGATGGCTCAAGCTCTTTCTGACCGACTACCAGCGTCAGAAACCCATGTGCTCAAAATGCTGTCCCAGGGTGCACCGGTCCTGGAAATCTTAAACGAGCTCTGCAACTTTATTGATGCTAGGTCGCCCGGAGTCATCCCCACAGTTCTTTTGCCAGGTCGCGACGGCCATCTTCGCCTTGCGGCCGGCCCGAAGGTTCCCAAGCACTGGAATGAAACGTTCACCGGTTTGAAAGTGCCCTCCAACCCCAGTTTCCACAGGAGCAGACGACAGGAAAAATCCGGCTCGGTTTCCGGCGTGACCAGCGATCCCACGCTTGCAGCTTGCTGCGACTTGGCTCTTAGTGGAGATATTCAAGCGGCATGGTCCGCACCCATATTGTCGAAAGACGGGAAAATCCTGGGAGCTCTGGTCTTATTTTACCCAACGCCCCATTCGCCGGGCGAATTAGACCTGGAACTGATGGAACAGACTATAAATATAGCGTCCATCGCAATCGAATGTCATCGTAATGAAGAAGAACTACGCGAGTTTTCAAGACGGCTTTATCAGTCTCAAGACGAGGAGCGCCGCCGCATTGCGCGCGAGCTGCACGATAGCACGGGGCAGAAACTTGCAGCCCTGGCAATGAACTTGTGGATGGTACGAGGAGCGATTCCAGCGCCTCCGCCTGAACTTGAAGAGCTCCTCTTGCAGTGCGCATCTCTCATTACGAGCATTTCCGACGAACTACGGACCCTTTCCTACTTGCTTCAGCCGCCCATGCTGGATGAACGCGGCTCAAACACAGCAATCCAGTGGTACGTTGACGGAATTAACCAGCGCAACGGTCTGCGTGTGGAGGTGGAAATACCTCGACAATTACGCCGGATGTCGGAAGAAGCCGAGCTGGCGATCTTCCGCATCGTGCAGGCGAGTCTCACAAACGTTCATCTCCATTCCGGCGCCACTGAGGCCAAGGTCAAAATCGAGCAGAACCTCGATGGACTCATCGTAACGGTCAGTGACGAAGGTATCCCCAACGGAGTGCTAGATCATTCGTCACGAACAAAGACGGTTGGCATTGGGATCAAGGGCATGCGCGAAAGAGTTAAACAGCTAGACGGCTACTTGGAGATTGAGACTAACGGCAACGGCACAAAAGTGAAAGCAACCATCCCCAGCCGTCATTTTTCGAACCATTTCGTTGGACGCTGCAGCCGTAGGGGCATGCTAAACCTGCTGATTCCTGTGCGTAAGGGGCGCCTTCCGACGAACGGTTCGCGGACTTCCAGAACCGGCCTTTCTGCTAGCGGCGGCGGTTTGCTTTCCACGAACAGAGCAGCTCCGCAGAGTGCGCCTCCAACTAAGGCGTCGCTGTCGGCAAATCCTCTTATCGCGCGGCAGACATTGGTAAGGAGCGACGTATGAAAGGTATGAACAAGTTGGCTTCGCACCTTGATGGTTTCTTTTCAGGAACCGACCTGGGCGGCAAGTTGTCGCGTTATCGGGCAAAACAGAACATTTACACGCAAGGTGCGCCTGCTTATTCGCTTTTTTACATTCAAGAAGGAGGAGTGCGGCTCACTACCCGAACGAAGCATCAACCATCAGCAGTTACCGCGATCCTGGGCGCGCATGATTTTTTTGGCGAGCTTTGCCTCGCGGGCTATCCCCTTCGTGTGTCCACGGCGGTTGCGTTGACGGCCAGCTCCATACGCACGATCAAGAAGGAAAAAATGCTCCAAATGCTTCGCAAAAAGAATAAGACGTCAAATTCCTTAGTCGCCTATCTGCTGTCCAGCGTCAAGAGCTATCAGGATCACGTAGCGCATCTGCTGACATCCTCCGCGGAACAACGGCTCGCGCGCGTCCTTTTGCGGCTCGCGCGCTTGGACAAGAACGGGCCAACGGTTGTTGAGATTCCCATTCTCAGTCACCAAGTTCTGGCGGAGATGGTAGGAACCACGCGCCCACGAGTCAATCTGTTCATGAATCGATTCCGGAAACGGGGATTCATAAACTACGATGGCGGATTAGAAGTGTACCGGTCGTTGCGGAAAGCTCTGCGGCACCGCTAGCGGTCGGCGCGGAGTGTTCAATATTGAACAGGGTGGGGTTTCATGCTATCTTAACGCCATATGGCATCTTCGGCAGGTTGAGGTGTGTCTGTGAATGCCCGTCGCTTCCCCAAGAAAGCGAATCTAAGAAATTCTGCGTTCGAGCTCCAATTATTTCTTGATTCAGCCGGCGTGGCAAGAAAAGTTAGAGAGCTTAAAACAGCGGAGGTCGTCTACTCCCAAGGAGATCCCGCTAAGAGTGTAATTTACGTGAAAGCGGGAGGCGTGAAACTCACCGTCGTTAGTGAAGTCGGCAAAGAAGCGGTCGTCGCGATTCTGGGCCCCGGTGACTTTTTCGGTGAAGGCTGTCTGGCGGGTCAGTCGGTTCGGATGGGGACGGCCACCGCGATTACGCCGAGCACTTTGCTCGTGATTGAGAAACGTGAAATGCTTAAGGTCCTTCACGAACAGCACGCCCTTTCCGACCGGTTCATCAGATTCATGCTGGCACGCAACATTCGAATCGAGGAGGACTTGATCGATCAGCTATTCAACTCGAGCGAAAAGCGCCT
Source organism: Terriglobales bacterium (assembly GCA_035483835.1). Classification (GTDB taxonomy): domain Bacteria; phylum Acidobacteriota; class Terriglobia; order Terriglobales; family Acidobacteriaceae; genus JABDBE01. The sequence continues at coordinate 971 of DATHPO010000078.1, read as the reverse complement.
GGCCCGCACCCTTCTATTACTTGCCCGTTATGGCACAGACGACAAGCCCCACGGAGTACTCCCCAAAATATCGCAAGAAACGCTGGCGGAGATAATCGGCACCACGCGCCCGCGAGTGAATTTCTTCATGAACAAATTCCGGAAGCTGGGTTTCATTAAGTACAACGGCGGGCTTCAGATCAACACTTCTTTGTTGAATGTCGTGCTGCACGAGCAGGCCGACCGTCACGCGGATCCGAAAAGCAAATAGAAGTCGAACTTATCATAATCGCAAGTACTTCCAAGGCAAAAGGTCAACGGAGTCATGAAGGCGAAACTTGAATGGGGTGGGGTGTTGCGATCTCTTTCTTCCGAAGTGTGCCGATGCGCCTTCGACCGCAGACCCGTTGTGAACACTTTCGCACTCTGAATACACATTTTTTGTTCCGTGCGACCAAAACACGACCCCGGGGCGTTATCAGTCTTGAAGTGAATCGAGAACTAGGTGAGGAAGAGCGTTGCGATTCAAGATCGGCAACCGAATAGAGGGATGAAGGGGCGGTCTTCCCGCCCCTTCCAAACGATCAGGCTCTCTTGGTGCTTGTCATGCCAAATACTCTAGTTTCGACCGGTTGAAGCGGCCATCGTTTTTGCCGGCCCTACAACAGCTTCGCCGGTCAGCTCTTTTTCAGCTCTGACCCAGTCCTCGACATCTTTCCCGGGTTCACAGCCGCGCGTGATATACAGCTGGTAAGCTCGGTGCGCGATATCTTCTTTGGATAGTTCTTTGCGTTCGATCATAGCAACCTCCTAGGTTGTCGCCGTGAGATGCAGCACTCGCCTCTCCGCACGTGATCCGTGTGAGCTACTTGCCGTTTGCTGAGACGCTGATCTTGATCTGCTTCGGCTTGGACTCCTCACGCTTAGCCATATGCAGGGTCAAGACCCCATTGCGGTACTCGGCCCGAATATTCTCGGAGCTAACCGTATTC
>DATHPO010000077.1:0-5963 GCA_035483835.1 Terriglobales bacterium | reverse complement strand
TGCACGTTTTTCGTCTTTGCAGCCGCTTTCATCCCCTTCGCGGTGGAAAAGGAATCGACCGCGCTCAAGCTGCTGACTGCGATGTTGGCAGTGGTCACATTGGAATGGTGGCTTCTGCATTTGACCGGGTGGTTCTTGTTTTATGGCGGCGGACTTGCGAGCGTCATAGGCGTGGGCAATGTCTACTTCGCTCAGCGTAATCGGGCCAACCAGCAATTGCGTAAGGCCAACGAGGAAATTGAGCATCTGGCCAAGGTGGCCGAGCGCGAGCGGATTGCCCGCGATCTGCACGATGTGCTGGGGCATACGCTTTCGGTGATCATTCTGAAGTCTGAATTGGCTGGGAAACTGATTGACCACGATCCCGAACGCGCGAAAGCGGAGATCGCCGATGTGGAACAGACCTCCCGCGAGGCATTGGCGGATGTCCGGACCACCATCCGCGGATATCGAGCTCACAGTCTCGAGGCGGAGCTCAAACAGGCTAAGGCTACGCTCGAAACTGCGGGCGTAATCGTTAAGTCTGAGTCCGCGGAGGTTCGGCTGACGCCGGCCCAGGAGAGCGTAGTGGCTCTGGTGGTGCGCGAAGCCGTAACGAATGTGGTACGTCATGCGCGGGCTCGCAATTGTCACTTGCGGCTGATTCCGGTCAATGGAAATTGCCGGATTGAAATTCAGGATGACGGGCGCGGCGGCGGCGCGGTCGAGGGCAATGGCTTGCGCGGCATGCGGGAACGAATTGAGGCGCTGGGCGGCACTCTCCAGCGCGAGAACAGTGTGGGAACCCGGCTCAGCATTGAGTTCCCGCTGACACCGAAAGCGAATGTTGATCATTGAATCCCTCTCACAAAAATGGACGCAAGGCCATTCGCGTTGTAATCGCGGAGGATCAGGGAATGGTCTTAGGAGCACTTGCGGCTCTGCTCGAGATCGAAGGCGACATCGCCGTCGTCGCGCGCTCGCGCAATGGCAAAGAAGCTTTGCAGGCCGTGCTTGAACATAAACCGGATGTCTTCATCACCGATATTGAGATGCCGGAGATGACTGGCCTCGACGTGGCGGGGGAACTGAAACGTCGGCGAACCGGAACGCGCGTGATTATTTTGACCACCTTCGCGCGCGCCGGTTATTTGCGTCGCGCTTTGGAAGCTGGCGCTTCGGGATATTTGCTGAAGGACATGCGCTCCGAGGAACTGGCTGAAGCCGTGCGCAGAGTGCAGCAGGGCTTGCGTGTGATCGATCCAGAGTTGGCCACGGAAGCCTGGGCGGAACCAGATCCGCTGACCGACCGCGAGCGGCAGGTGCTTCGACTGGCGGGCGACGGGGTGACCAGCGGCGACATTGCGGCCGCGCTTACTCTCTCTGAGGGAACGGTTCGTAATTATCTGTCGGAGGCTATCAGTAAGCTGGGTGCGAACAACCGCGTCGAGGCAGCGCGGATCGCCCGCACGAAAGGCTGGCTGTGATGACCGATTAGGTGATGTCGCCAGAATCGCCGCTTTCCGCGCTCTTTACAGCATTCCTCCGGTTTTTACCGTTAACATGCTCAGGGCGGTCTCCAGCTTAGTGATGGCTTCAGCTAGTTCAGGATGTTCTCCGATTCGTTTTCGCAGCGCATTTAGCAGCTCATGAGCATGCGAAACATGCTCCACGACAGGTGTGTGTTCGGAATTTTGCTTTGGCTCGGGTGCGTTTTGCGATTGCATGGCACGCCTTCCTCTTACGATTTCGACTGTCCAATGGCCTATCAGGTTTCGCTGGTCATGATGAACAGCGGCTTCATCTCGAAGCTGCTGAAATGCGGCCGGAGCCGCGCCGTGTTGTAGTTCTCCTTCACGTTTACGACTTTCTTCGAGGCGATGACGGCATCGACTGGCATGTTATCGTAGCGGCCGTTCTTCAGCACGACGAGCCGGCCGTGAATCTTGTTCAGCAGCAAGTCGAGGGCGAGGTTACCGTAGGCCATAGGCACGATCGAATCGATGGCGTCCGGATCGCCGCAGCGGACGAGATATCCCAGCTTCTGATTGATTACTTCGATGGTCTTGCCATTGTTGTATTTGGGCGAGAGCTCTTTCAGTTTTTCGGAAACGAGGTCGCCGATGCCGCCGAGCTTCTTGTGGCCAAAGGCGTCTGTGGTTTGGTCCTCGAAAACCATATCGCCGCCTTCGAACATGGCCCCTTCGGAAACCAGAACCACGGAATAGTGGCTTGGATTCTTGCGGCGATCGGCGACCAACAATTCTGTCAATTGCTCGATGTTGAAGCGATGCTCCGGAATCACACAGCGGTTGGCGGCTCCCGCCATGGTCGGAAGCATTGCGGTGAAACCGGCATAGCGGCCGAACACCTCGAGAACCAGGAAGCGTTCGTGCGAACCGGCGGAAGTGCGCAGGTCGTTAGTCATTTGAATGGTGCGCGTGACCGCGGTGCTGAAACCCACGCAGTAGTCGGTTCCCGGAACATCGTTGTCCATGGTCTTGGGAATAGCGACCACCTTGACCCCCTCCTGATAGAGGCGCACGCCATAGCTCAAAGTGTCATCACCACCAATGGGGATGAGGTAATCGATTCCGAGCCAGGCGAGATTCTTGAGTACCTCCGGCGTCAGGTCGTTGACGCCGGCATTGTAGGTGCTTTGCAGATGCTCGGGGACGCTGGATTTTTTTACCTTGCCGGGGTTGGTACGCGAGCTGTGCAGGAAAGTGCCGCCGGTGCGGCCGGCGCGGTTGACGATCTCCTCGGTCAGGGTTTGAAAGTTGTCGCTGTTGTCGTAATTTTTCTCGCGGACCATATCTACGAGACCTGCCCAGCCCCGGCGCAGGCCGATGACCTGGCAGCCCTCGCGTATCGCCCGGAAGGTCACGGCGCGGATTGCGGGGTTCAAGCCGGGCACGTCGCCGCCTCCGGTGAGGATTCCGATGACTCCCTTTTTTGTGTTTATGTTTGCCATTCTGGTTGTTCTTAAAGTTTAAGCAGTAGCGGGCACGGAAGCAAACTGGGTTTCGTTTAAAGATCGCTGGTGCTCAGGGCTGAGAGGTGGAAACAGTTTGGGCGCTTAAGCGGTTCAAGTATTCTTCCGGCAGAGTGTGCAGGAGTTCGAGAAAAACAGCGTTGGTCCAGCCGAACCCAACAATGTTGTCGCGATAGCCTTCGGCGAGCTGGAAGTTCGACGAGTCTGAGACCACGTCGTATTTCTCGCGAATGTTTCCATCGCGAACGAAGTTGAGTAGCACCATGGAAAGAAACTTGTAGGAGATGCGATCCGCTTCGGCTTTGTAGTCGTACCGTCGCAGCCCTTCGACCGCGAGCAACTGAATGGGAGCCCAGCCGAAAGGGTAGTCCCACTGCACTCCGGTTTCCTTCGTGCTCATGGCGAGACCTCCAGCTTGCTCGAACAAAGGCAGGTTCTTGACTACACAACGCGCCTGGTCGGGAGTCGCAAGGCCAGCCCAGAGCGGATAAAACGTGGTGGCGTATTCATACGAAGACTGCTTGTTTGTTGTGAAATCACAGTCGAAGAAAAGGCCACGTTGCTGGTTCCAGAGCAAGGTCTGGATGATGTTTTGTCTCGTCGCTGCGCGCTCACGCCACTGTGCAGCAGCCGGTTTGTCATCCAATAACGTTGCGATTGATTCCAGGTCGGTCTCAGTTTTGTAGAGGAGGCTGTTGAGACACACTGGGGCGTAGTGATGGGTTTCGGCGCCGTAGGGTCCGAAGCGAAAGGAAATGTCGAAACCTGATTCCCGCATGCTGCGATCGCCCTTGTAATATTCGGTGGTCAAGCCTACATATTTGATTGCGTCGGGCTGGGTACCGGATGCGGATGCCGGTTCGTAGAGCTCACGCGAATACTTGGGATGGTCAAGGTCTTCGCGACTGATCGACTCGACCAGATGCGGGCTCGATTTGTCATGCTGCAAAAAGTATGCGAGCACGTCGTGGTAGTAACTGATTTCGTCGTGCAGTCCTTCGATCACGGGACCGTCGCCAAAATCGTAGAAACGAGAGAGTCCGGTGGAACCCGCCAGATGCTCAGGAAGTGTCCACATTTCGTAATCGCGGCTGGCATAGTGGTAAGCCTTGGCAAGCCAGTCGCGATCGGCTCTTCCGGCCGCACGCTGCGCCTCATAGAAGGCGACGATGATGGAACTCAGAAATGGTGGCTGTGAGCGGGTCAGGTAGTAAGTCCGATTCGCGTTGAGGATAGCGCCGTAGTGTTCAATTTCGAAGAACAAATTCTCCACCATCGCCCGCGCCAGGTCGATCTGGTTTGCGCGCAGAAGGCCGAGAACAATGAAGTGACTATCCCATCCATACATTTCATTGAAGCGCCCCCCGGGGACGACGTAAGGGTTTTCAAGAAAAAGCAGGCCGTGAGGATGGATGCCGTTGCTGGTCTGTTGTCCTGGACCACGAATGGCCTCAGAAAGGTGTTCGATTGTAACGTTGCAGTCGCGAAATAATTCGGGCAGAGCGGGGGGGATGTCGAAATTGGCCGGCAAGTAGAGCGTGGCGGGTTCGGTTAGTTTGGGATCGGAGGCCGCCTCGCAAGTGGCGGTGGAGCGGGTTAGAAGACTCCAGTCAGCGGAAATGTAGTCCAGAATCGTTGCCAGTTCCCGGCTGCCGTTTGAGGGGTGGTTCATGGTTTAATCCAGACGAGTGAATACAAATTTACGGTGGACTGCTCCTCCAGGCAAGAGAAACTACCGCGTTGAAGCACAAGCGCGATCTGTTTTGTCTCAGATCTGGACTGCAGACAGGATGATAGCAAGCAGGAGAGCCCGAGGGTTGCGAAATTCTTTGGCGAACCAAGAGTGGGTATGGAGGACCCCGGAAAATTATGCTACTCTGGTGCGCAATAGAGCCCGCCTTGTATAGCAAGCTCCATGGGCACACATCCATTTCGCCACGTCGCCCAATTTCTTCACGCCTGGGGAGAAAGGGATGAGTACGCCCTGGAACCGACTATCCCTTTCATAGAGTCGAATGGGAGCTGCGAGCCAAATCCACAGGAACTAAGCAGATGCCTTCAGAGCAGCAGTTAGTGACGCAGCTTCTGCAACAATGGGGGAGCGGGAACAAAGCGGCCCTTGACGAGCTGATGCCGGTTGTCTACGCGCAACTTCGAAAGCTGGCATCACGGTGTTTGCGCGCCGAACGTCCAGATCACACGCTGCGGGCCACGGCTTTGGTTAATGAGGCTTACTTGCGGCTGGTCGATGCCGATGTGGCTTGGCAGGACAGGGTTCATTTCTTCGCAGTCTCTGCACGGCTCTTGCGCCGTATTCTCGTCGACCACGCAAAAGCTCATAACCGCGACAAGCGGGGAGGTGGCGCAGAGAAGCTTACCCTGGACGAGGCCATCCTAGTTGGCCCGCAAGCAGCGGGAGGGATTGTGGAGTTAGACGAAGCGTTGCAGCGTCTGGCGGTTCACGACCAACGCAAAAGCGAATTGATCGAATTGCTTTTCTTCGGCGGGCTCACTTATGACGAAACCGCAGCTGCCCTCAAGATATCTCCAGCTACGGTGCATCGTGAGCTGAAAATGGCGAAAGCCTGGCTGCACCGCGAACTTACGCAAGGTAATTCCTAGGATCCAGTGGCGATGGCTTCCTCCTCCGGTTCTGATCGCTGGCGACGGCTCGAAGCCTTGTTTTATGCGGCTCTGGAGCTGAAGCCTGAAGCGCGCGCGGAGTTTCTCGACAAAAGTTGCGATGGCGACACGGCGTTGCGAAAGGAAGTGGACACTTTGCTGGAGTCCGCCGAGAAACCCATGGATTTCCTGGAAAAGCCCGTGCTCGAAGCAGCGCACCGGATGATTGGTGACCCCTCCCCCACGAGCATTGGCCCCGGCACCCAGCTGACACATTACGAAATTATTTCCATGATCGGTGCGGGCGGCATGGGTGAGGTCTACCTTGCTGAGGACAAACGCCTGAGACGCAAGGTCGCACTAAAGA
>DATHPO010000076.1:0-6536 GCA_035483835.1 Terriglobales bacterium | reverse complement strand
TTTCTGCGCTGGCAACGACCTGGAGGATTTTCTCAAGAATCCAATGGGACCGGGCGACAGTCCGCAATCCCGCTTAATCGACGCTTTCATTGCCTTCGACAAACCAATCGTCGCAGCAGTGCACGGCTTCGCCATCGGTGGCGGGACCACCATGTTGACGCACTGCGATTTTGTCTACGCAGGCGAGAGCGCGAAGTTCCAGATGCCGTTTATCAATCTGGCCTTGGTGCCGGAATTCGGAACAAGCTACTCGATTCCCGCGCGCATCGGGTATCTCCGAGCGGCCGAGTTGATTCAGTTGGGACAACCGTTCGATGCGCAGCGTGCAGCGGAACTCGGGCTTGTTACCCGTGTCGCGCCGGACCAAAGACTGCTGGTAATGGCCACGGAGACCGCGCAAAAGTTGGCTGAGAAGCCCGCCGGTGCGCTCCAAGCCTGCAAGAGACTTATGAGGCAGCCTGTCCGTGCTCAGCTTGAGCAAGCAGCAAAGCTGGAGAATGAGGAGTATGCCGTGCGACTCCGCTCTGCGGATTCCAAGGAAGCATTCAGGGCGTTCTTCGAAAAACGCCAACCTGACTTTACGGGGAAAACAGAACCGGTGAAGCTCGCGTGATTCGGTGCGTTGTAATCGAGAAGCTCCGAGCAGAGTTGGACGAAAGCGCAATGACTCGAGGTAAGCATGCCGCAGCCTAGGATCATCATCGTTGGCGCGGGGTTTGGCGGATTAGCCGCCGCCAAGGCTTTGAAGAACACGCCCGCAGAAATTACTTTGATCGATCGCACAAACCACCACCTATTTCAGCCTTTGCTCTATCAAGTAGCAACATCAGCACTGACGCCGAGCCAGATTGCGACGCCAAGCCGCAGCATTCTTCGCAAGCAGAAGAATACTACGGTCATCCTTGGCGAAGCCACGGGCGTAGACAAGGAACAGAAATGCGTGTTTGTGAGCGACGCCGACCGGCAGAATGTGCCAGTTGCTTACGACTATCTGATCCTCGCAACGGGTGCCACTCACAGCTACTTCGGCCACAACGAATTTGAGGCATTTGCACCCGGATTGAAAAGTCTTGCGGATGCCGAGGCAGCTCGAAACAAAATCCTGCAATCGTTTGAACTGGCGGAGGCCGAACAAGACCCGAGCCGCCACCAAGATCTCCTGACTTTCATTTTAGTCGGCGCAGGCCCCACAGGTGTGGAGATGGCGGGCGCTTTAGCGGTTCTGGTGCGTACGACACTGAAATCAGATTTCCGCCGGATCGATCCTGCCTCCGCTCGAATTGTGCTAGTGGACATGGCACCCAGAGTCCTGCCGCCATTTTCGGAGGACCTTTCCAAAGCAGCAAAGCAGCGGCTCGAGAAGTTGGGCGTCGAAATCAGGCTGGGACATAGCGTTGATCAGATCGACGCTGACGGCATCGTGGTGGCTGGAGAGAGAATCGCGAGCAAGACCGTGATTTGGACTGCTGGAGTGGCACCTTCGCCGGCAGGCAAGTGGCTAAGAGCGGAAACCGACCGTGCCGGCCGGGTGCGCACTCAAAACGATCTCACAGTCCCCGGACACCCAGAGATTTTCGTGGTTGGCGATACCGCGTCGTTCGATCAGGACGGCAAACCGCTTCCCGGCGTCGCGCAAGTAGCCATTCAAGGGGGCCGCTACGCAGGCAAGGTGATTCACAACCGCGTCGTTGGCAAACCCGCACCAGGTCCATTCAGCTACTTTGATAAAGGAAGCATGGCGGTGGTCGGCAAGGGCTTTGCGGTACTGCAAAGCGGCAAAGTCCAGGTAAGCGGATTCGGTGCGTGGCTCGCGTGGGCCGCCGTCCATCTGCAGTTTCTGGCGACGTCGAGTCTTCGCTTAACTGTCTTCTTACAATGGTTGTGGACCTACGTGACCGGCCAACGAGGTTCCCGGTTGATCGTGAATCACCACGGGTCGGAACCTGGGAAGCCAGCCACCGATAGCGCCACGAAAGCGGCGGTCGCCAGCAAATAGCAGCTTCGAGGGAACAATTTTAATTAGAACGCAGCACGACTCAAGGAGAACGATATGGCAAAGAACAAGGAGATTCGCAACATAGCAATCGTCGGTACGGGTGTGATTGGCGCGAGTTGGGCGGCCTTGTACTTGGCACGTGGTTTCAACGTCACCGCGACAGACCCAGCGCCGAACGCGGAAGCAAACCTGCGCCAGTACATTGATGCCGCTTGGAAGGACCTCACAATCATTGGGCTCTCACCAAACGCATCGCGCGACAACCTCAAGTTCACGCTCGATATGAAGAAGGCACTATTGGATGCGGATTTTGTCCAGGAGAACGGGCCGGAACGCCAGGACTTCAAGATCAAGCTGTTCGGGGATATGGACGCCGCTACTCCCCCTGATTCGATCATCGCATCGAGTTCGTCTGGGCTGACCATGAGCGTGATGCAGTCGGCGTGTAAGCATCCCGAACGCTGCGTCATCGGTCATCCATTCAATCCTCCGCATGTGATTCCTTTGGTTGAAGTGGTTGCAGGCGCGAAAACTTCACCCGAAGCCGTCGACCGGGCCATCTCGTTTTACGCCTCGATCGGCAAGAAACCCATCCGTCTCCGCAAGGAAGTTGTCGGCCACGTCGCAAACCGGCTTCAGGCCGCGCTGTATCGTGAAGTCGTGTATCTCATCGAGCAAGGCGTGTTGGATGTTGCGGATTCGGATGTGGCGGTGTGCTGGGGACCGGGGCTGCGCTGGGGAGTGATGGGACCAAATCTCTTGTTCCACCTCGCAGGCGGTCAAGCCGGCATACAACACTTTATGGAGCACCTCTCTGGCCCGGTAGCGACCTGGTGGAAAGATCTTGGCAAGATCACGGACTTCAGTCCCGAGGTGAAGCAAACGATTATGGACGGCGTATTGAAAGAGGCCGATGGCCGCTCGATCGAAGAACTCGAACGAGAGCGCGATACGATGCTCCTAGAATTGCTCGCCACGCGCGCGAAGGAGGAGAAGGCAGCTCAGGCTGCGGAGGCGTCCGTCGCGATCGGCTCGAAACAGGCCCGCGGCGCATAAACCGCAGCGAGGGTTCCCGTACGCCCGATGTTTAAGTTCTTGGGAGCGAGCAATGATCTATGTCCATTCGCTTGGCCGCGCCGCTCGATACTATTCGGCGCGGACCGCCCTTGCACCCGCGGGTAGTCGCTTGTCTTTCTTAGAGCTGGAAAATCGGGTTAAAGGCATAGCGGCCTCGCTCCGCGCGGACGGTTTCAAAGCTGGAGACCGTCTCGCTCTTCTCTTGCCTAACAGTCCGGAGTACATCGAGTTGGTGTATGCATGTAGCTGGCTGGGAGTCATAGCGGTTCCGTTAAACACTCGCCTCTCGCTGGCGGAGATTGATCGGGTGCTCGCCGATGCGACCCCGCATGGGCTGGTCCGTCATTCCTCGTTGCCGACTCCAACCGTGCCGATGTCTTGGCAGCGGGTACTCGATCAAGATCCCTTGGGGATTCAAAACGAACTGCCTTCCAGCGTAGTTTATGACCCGGACGCGGTGATTGCACTCATTTACACAAGTGGTACGACTGGCCGGCCCAAGGGGGTGATGGTAACTCACGCTAACATTCTGGCGGATGTTCATCACTTTAATTACTGGATGCGTTACGCGGAAGGCGCCATCTACCTGCATGCGGCACCGCTCTTTCATATTGCCGACTTTCCCGCGATATTTGCCGCTCCAGCTTTCGGCGCCTCCCAGCTCACGCTTTCAAAGTTCAACCCGCTGAGCTTCTGTGAGGCAGTCGAACGTGAGCGTGTGAGCCACACGGTTTTGGTTCCGACGATGATCAATTTGCTAACGCAGTTTCCGGAAGTTAAGCAGTATGACTTGAGCAGCCTCGAGGTTCTCGCATACGGCGGATCTCCGATGGCTCCCGACCTAATCCGGCGTACGAGGCAGCTTCTGCCGCATGTGAAACTTGTCCAGGTCTATGGACTCACCGAGAGCGGGTTTCTCACAGGTCTGCAGGACCAAGAGCACACGGACGACCGCTTTTTGTCCTGCGGTCGCCCTTGCCCCGGCATCGATCTGCAGGTTACAGACGATGCAGGGAAGAAGGTGGATGCTGGAAAGCCTGGCGAGTTGGTGGCTCGCGGCGCCAATCTCACGCGAGGGTACTGGAATAATCCGGCGGAGACCGCGTTTGCGTTTCGAGATGGTTCTTTTCGCACCGGAGACATCGGCTACCAGGATTCCGAGGGGTATTTCTACATTCTCGACCGCGCGAAAGACATGATTGTCACTGGAGGCGAGAATGTTTATTCGGGTGAAGTCGAAGCCGTAATTTACGCGCATCCGGCAGTTCGCGAAGCTGCAGTTTTCGGAATACCCGATCCCCAGTGGGGAGAAGCTGTGATGGCTTGCGTTATGCTGAAGCCCGGAAGCACTCTCAACGTCGATGACCTGATCGCCTTCTGCCGGAAAAGCCTCGCGAGCTTCAAGATTCCGCGGCGCGTCGAGTTTTTGGACACAGAGTTACCGAAAAGCGGCTCCGGCAAGATACTAAAGAGATCACTGCGTGAGCGGTTCTGGGTTCATCAAGAACGAGCTGTAAGTTGACCCAAGAAATGAGGCTCCATTCGATTGAGTAGCCGATCGATGCCGCTAAGCCGGAGGTCGCTTAAACATGGCGACTGAGTCGAAGATCGATCTGTTGAATGCAGCACCAATCGCACAGCGAAAGCGCGCGCGCCGCTTCTTTGCGGCCATATTTGAGTACTGGGCGCTGACCAAACCAGAAGTGAATTTCTTGATTCTCATCACCACCTTTGCAGGTTTTTATCTGGCCCTTGGAACCAAACCTCATGGATTTCCTGTGACGCTCGCGCTTCACACGCTGCTCGGTACATTGCTCATGGCTGGCGGCACCGGTACCCTGAATCAATTCATCGAGAGATCTTTCGACGCGCAGATGCGGAGGACGGCGCGGCGTCCTCTTGCCTCGGGGCGGCTCAAAGCATCTCACGTCTTCTGGTTCGGAATTGCATCGTCGGTGGTAGGCGCCGTGTACCTGGCTTTGGCTGTGAACGTCCTAGCGTGTTCACTCGCTGTCGTCACGCTGTTTAGCTATCTGTTTTTGTACACGCCGCTCAAAAGAAAAACGCCTCTCTGCACCTTGATCGGCGCCTTCCCCGGCGCTGTGCCTCCGCTGATCGGATGGGCTGCAGCGCGCGGACGGTTGGATCTGGGAGCGTGGGTGCTCTATGCGCTGCTCTTCTTGTGGCAGTTTCCCCATTTCATGGCTATTGCGTGGATGTATCGCGAAGATTATACCCGTGCGGGATATCTGATTTTACCTGCTGGCAAGCACAGGGATCGCTTTGCGACTTGGCAGAGCCTCGCGCCTTCGGTCGCTCTGCTCGCGGTCAGCTTTGTCCCAGCGATCACCGGCGAATCCGGCCTCGTCTACTCGGTCGCAGCCCTCATCTGTGGTTCGATCTTTCTCTACTACAGCACACATTTTGCTTTTCGCAGGTCGAATGTAGCGGCACGCCAACTGCTGACGGCCTCGATCGTTTATCTTCCCTTGGTCTTCATGTTGATGACGCTCGATAAGAAATGATGCCAGTCAACGTTCGCCAATGAGTTCGGGCCGCAATTCTCGCTTCACGTCCGATCTACCCAGGCCCAATTTCGTATTTTCGCATGGTGTTGGTCAGCGGCAAGAAGTAGGTCCAGGTCAGCGCCCAGAGGGAAAACAGTGAACAAATTTCAACCAATCTTTGACAAACAAAAAGACTACTTCCATACCGATGCCACCCAAATCCTACCAATGGCGCATTGAGCAACTCGACCGCATGGCCAAGATGCTGAACGAGAACAATGTGGCCTTTCAGGAGGCGGTCAGCAAAGATTTCAGGCCGCGTTAGAAGAGAAGGTCTTTGAGGGTCGCAGCTCCTCTGGCCACGATTGAGTTCACGAAGATGCAATTTAAAAATTGGATGAAGCCGGTTTTTCGTGAGAAGTGGGTTCCCTGTCTTCTCAAACCCGGCTTTATTAATACCTTATGGAATCCTCATGCGCAATTCATCTAATTTCGTGTCAGATAGGGCCAAGGGTCCCAGGGACATGAAGTACAACACTCTTCTCTTGGTGGACGACGAACCGCAGATACGCCGGGTGCTACAAACAACTCTTGGCCACGCGGGTTATGGCGTCATCCTGGCGAAGAATGGACAAGAGGGATTCGACACGGTTGTTCGGGAGCATCCCGACCTGGTTTTGTTGGACATAAACTTGCCGGACATGACCGGTTTTGATGCCTGTAGGTTAATTCGCGTGTCCTTTGCGGGTCCCATTCTTATGGTGACCGTCCGCAATTCGGTTCGTGACAAGATTGATGCTCTGGATGCCGGGGCAGACGATTACATCGTAAAGCCGTTTGCGATGGGAGAGTTGCTGGCGCGTGTTCGAGCTGCGCTGCGGCGTTCCAGTGCCGAACAACCGCTTCCAAAAATCGAGAGTTCGGAACTGACTGTCGATCTCGAGATGCGAATGGTT
>DATHPO010000075.1:0-10715 GCA_035483835.1 Terriglobales bacterium | reverse complement strand
GAAAGAATCTCGTCGCCTTTGAGATTTGGCGGCAACATTCCGCCATTTGCAAAGATGCTGACATGGCGACCGCAACCGGGACTTCAGGGAGGTTAGGAAAATGACCGACCTGAGCTTCGTCCTACGTACGTCAGCGGGCACATTTTTTGCCAATGGTTGAAGGACGCAGCCTGCTGGAGTAACTTATCTACTCTCGCGGCAATTTTGGCACGCAAGGAGAGTTGAGAGGTAAATGAACACAATCGCTCAGTTGCGCGCCGATCCTTCCTCCGTTGATGCGTCACACGACGCGCGCCTTGAGTCGGTGGCTGACGGCGCGAGCGAAAGGTTCCAACCCGAAGCGATAGACGATTCCTGGCGAAGGTGTTTGCGCGACTTTCGCGTTGACCCAAAGAGCGGCTCAGTACCGCACTTGCTCACAGAGCGTGAGCTCAGGATCTCTCGCGAACCCCTGCATAGCTTTCTACTCCTGGCCCAAGAAGAGATAAACCGCCTCTATGCCATTGTTCGCCTCCAGTCTTACGTCGTTCTCTTGTGCAATAGCGAGGGAGTCGCCATCCACCATCGTGGCGACGAGAGCAAGGACGACGAGTTCAAGCAATGGGGTATATGGCTGGGTGGCGTCTGGTCGGAGCGGGTCGAAGGCACAAACGGTATCGGCACCTGCATCACGGATCGACGGCCGGTTCTCGTGCATTGCGCCGACCATTTTCGCAGCCGGCACACTCGGTTGAGTTGCGCGGGCGCGCCGATCTTCGATCCTCAGGGAGGTTTGCTGGCGGTACTAGATGTCTCCAAAGTGCACCAGCAATCTGACGATCAGCCATTTCCCCTGCTGCTCCAGACGGTGGTCGTCTCCGCGCGAGCCATTGAGGAACGCATCTTTCGTGAGCATTTTCAGTATTACTGGATCCTGGCGGCGGCCCCATCAGACGATTTTGGATCATCCCTGCTCCTTGCGATTGACGACGAGCAATCTATTGTTGGCGGCGACCAACCCGCTCGGAATTATTTCGCTCTGAACGACAAGAGCCTTGCGGACGGAATTCCCTTATCCGCCGCTTTCGCCTATGGCCGTTCACTGTTCCGCCGCACAGCCGACCAGGACATTCCGATATGCCTAACGAGCGCCCTTGGTGACGGACGCAGGTGGTCGGCATTGCTGACGCCACCTTTGAGCAGGCCTAAGGTCGCGCGCAGCTCGGCGGAAGCAGTGGTCCATTCCCGAGCAAGAATTAGTACTTTGGGCGATTCGCGGATGGCCACGGCGCCGGAACCCAGCCGTGGCGGGTTATCGCCAGCCGTGACGCGCCGCGTCTGCGACTATATTGAGGGGCATCTGGAGGAAAAGATCCGCCTCGATGGACTGGCCGAGCTGGCAGGGCTTTCGACTGACCATTTTGCTCGGGCATTCCATCAGTCAGTCGGAGTGCCACCACACACCTATCTGTTGCGGCGGCGCTTGGAAGAGGTGGAACACATGTTGCGCGAAACACATGCTCCCTTGTCGGAAATAGCCCTGGCGACTGGTTTTTCTGACCAAAGCCACCTCGCACGGCACTTCCGGCGGTGGGCTGGGATGTCCCCGCGCCAGGTCCGCTGGTCGGAAGGGAACCCTATGACCTAAAGCCTTGAACAAAAACAACTTAGCGACATAATGGTCATTGACCTAGGCAGAAACGCCTCTCCGGAATCCCCTCACACCGTGCGCCCGAGACGTATCCAATTGTGATCCAGATCACGATTCATCATCACGATTCACCGGAAACATCCTAAATACACCAAGTTTGTTCAAGACCACAGGGTTCGGGCAGCCCTACAATCGGCGCACATCACCGAAAGGGGGCAATCCAATGAAGAACGCCAAGGTCATTCACGTTCAGCCAAACTCAGGTCCAACAACGGGGCCGACTAACTGCGCAGAAGGGAGCCAGGCAATGGGCTTGAATCGTCTCACCAATCCTCTGCAGTACGAGGATGCGAGGCCAAGAACCGATCTGGAGAGCACGCTTCATACCGATCTAACGGAGAAGACGGTGAGCTCGGGAACCGGTTTCGAACAGATCGTTGGAAGAAGTTTGGGTCTTCGTCGCGTGCTGCGGATGGTCGAAACGGTGGCCGGGGGAGATTCGACTGTGCTATTGCTGGGCGAGACCGGCACGGGAAAAGAACTTATCGCGCGCGCCATTCACAGTCACAGTCCTCGCAAGGCTCGAGCGTTCGTTAGGCTCAACTGTGCTGCCATCCCGACCGGACTGCTCGAAAGTGAACTGTTTGGGCATGAAAGGGGATCGTTCACCGGCGCGATCGCACAGAAGATCGGCCGGATCGAGCTTGCACACCAAGGTTCGCTGTTCCTGGATGAAATTGGCGATATCCCGCTCGAACTGCAGCCAAAGCTTCTTCGTGTTTTGCAGGAGCGAGAATTCGAGCGCCTAGGAAGCACGCGGACGCAGAAAGTCGACGTGCGTGTTGTGGCAGCGACCCATTGCGACCTGGAAGGAATGATCTTGGAGAAGCAGTTTCGCAGCGACCTCTACTATCGACTGAATGTCTTTCCCATCCACGTCCCGCCTTTGCGGGAACGTCCCGAGGATATTCCGCTTCTCGCACAGCATTTTGTGCAACAGGCCACACGAAGAATGCGGAAGACCATTGATACGATCCCTTCGGAAACAATGGAGGCTCTGATTCGGTACCGGTGGCCTGGGAACATCCGGGAGCTAGAGAACGTAACCGAACGCGCAGTGATTTTAAGCTCAGGTCCTGTGTTGCGGCTCTCGCTCCGGGACTTGAATTCACGGGTCCCGCCAGATCAAAGCGTAGACCGCAATCAAACTCTGGAAGAGGTCGAGCGCAACCATATCCTCAGGACGCTGAAAGAAACCCGGTGGATCCTTGGCGGACCAGGTGGCGCAGCATCGCGCTTGGGACTGAACCGCTCGACCTTGTACTTCCGGATGAACAAGCTGGGTATCTCCCGAAGCGTTGATTCTTGCCCCCATCCGCAGAGCAAGCCCGGTGCAATCCACCATGCCGTTACACAAGCGAATCGCTTTTGATTGCACCCAACGGGACACCAGATGGCATCGTGAATGTAGTGGAAGGAAGGATGACCCTCGCAGATCGATAGTGTCTCTTGGGGCCTCGACATCTGGAGTTCACAGTAGTCAGCAGTTCTGCGTAACGAGCAACCATTGGACTCAAGCATGATATCGGTGAGAACAAAGCTAATCCGTTTGTTCCCATCAATGATCGGCAAGATGCAGGCTTGCGGATGCGCCAGTCAATGGGGCTAGAATCTAAGAAAGTAGAGCGTCACGAGCAAGCCGAGAAATCGTTGAAGCTGAAAGGGATCAGCAATGCACCCCCAAGGGAAGGGCATCTTGCCGGCAAAAATTCTCATGGTTCTTAGTGCGAGCATTAACTTTACGCTCGGAGTCGTCCACCTCGTCTATACCTTTTGGGGGCAAAACCTCACGCCCCGTGACCCCGCACTGCAAATCAGCATGAGCCAGATTGCACCGGTCATTACCAGAGAAACAACCATGTGGCGGTGTTGGGTGGGCTTCAATGCGAGCCACAGTATGGGACTCATTTTGTTCGGCTTGATTTTTGGTTTTCTCGCATTGGCTCATAGCCAACTCCTCTTTCAGTCACCGTTCCTGCTCATTGTCGGGCTGGCAATGCTTGGTGGTTTTGTTGTGCTCAGCAAGGTTTATTTCTTCAGTGCGCCTTTGGTGGGTCTCAGCATTTCGTTGGCCTGCTATGCCGTCAGCATTGCGCTATCGCGCGCCTTGTTTATGCGCTCCTGACGTAAGAGGTGATAACGCTCACGACCCGGAGCGGTTGGTTTCAGATTCTGGGTGAATGGGGTAACCGGAACCTACTCCGGGCAGTTATGTTTGCGCTCCGATCTCCTCGAAGCCCGTTTCTCGGTATAATCCACACCTCACCTTTCCTTCCGGATAACACGTCACAAGGTGCTGAGCTTGAACCGCATGGACGATCTTTCGAGCCACTCTGAAGTAGTACACCGCGCGTTGTGCCACCTTTGGAACAGAGCTACAGTAATAAACCAGTACGGAAACCATCGTAGCCTTGATCTGAGCGTGCGAGAAGATTTAAACCATGCCTGATTCAGCTACAGCCAAAAAGTGGACCCGCCCAGGTGCGTCGTTCGCGCGCCGCTATGGATTGGCTTTCGCTTCGGTCGCCGGCGCTCTGTTGCTGGATCTTCTGTTTCACCACTTCCATCTGCCTCATCCGTTTGCTGCGTTTGCACTGTCCGCAATCGCAGTCACGTTTTGGTACGCCGGCACGAAGCCCGGCATTGTGGCAGTTTTGCTTTCGTCAGTGATTCGGGGCTTTATCGTCGAAGGAGAAACCAGCAGCCTCTCTCGCGTTCTGTATAACCTGGTGTTCTTGGTCTTTGCCGTCCTCATGATCTGGCTAAGACGGTCAAGGGATGCTCTCGAGGTCGAGGTGGTGGACCGAACGGCAAGCCTGACTGCCGCGAATGAAGAATTGCACAGGGAGAAAGAGCAACTCGATGGATTGTTTGAGCTGTCACCCGACGCGGTGATCCTGACCGACGAAGACTTTCACGTGTTGCGGGTCAACAAGGAATTCACACGCATCTTCGGGTACACAGCAGAAGAGGCTGCGGGACAGTGGCTTCCGGAATTAATAATTCCCGACGAATTGCACGCGGAGAGTCTCAAGTACAGGGATGCCCTCATTTCGGGGAAAAGAGTTGAATTGGAGACCATTCGACAGCGCAAAGGCGGTGTTCGCTTTGACGTTTCCGTCGTGGGAAAGGGTATTTCACTCGGCTTCGAGCAGGTGGGTGTCCAACTCATTTATCGAGACATCACCGAGCGCAAAAAAGCAGAAAGGAAACTTGAACGGAGCGAAGCAAATCTGCTTGAAAGTCAAAGATTAGTGCATATGTGCAGTTGGGCCTACGATCCGTCAACCCGAATGGTGAAGTTCTCGCCGGAAGTGAAACGAATATACGCTATCAAGTCCGATCAGGACATATGGGCGGCTGATTTCTTTCTTGACAGGGTTCATCCTGAAGATCGACCCGTAGTTGAGGAAATTTTTAGAAGGGCCCAACTGGACAAGACGGATTACGACGCTTCCTACCGTATTGTTCTCCTGGATGGGTCGATCAAACACATCTTCTCCGTCGGCCATCCGGTCCTGAACCAGTCCGGTGAATTAGTGGAATTTGTCGGAACTTCGATGGATGTCACCGAACAGTGGAAGGCCAGAACCGAGTTGGAGAAAGCTTTCGAGGAAATTAAGCAGCGGACCGAAGCTGCCCGGCGGAGCGAGAGAGAGCTTCGCGATGTGGTCAATACGGTTCCGGCGCATGTCTGGAGCACTTCGCCCGAGGGTCAGGTTGATTTCGTTAATGATCGTTGGTTGCAGTTCACAGGTTTAGCCTTGAACGAGGCATTTGGGGGGACGTGGGAAGCGGTTCTTCATCCCGATGACCGGACAAGGGTCGTCGCCGATTGGCACACAGCCCTTAAGAACGGGCAAGCCATGGAGAGTGAAGCGCGGGTTCGGCGGGCAGACGGAGAATATTGCTGGTGGTTTATTCGCAATGTACCGCTGCGCGATGAAACCGGAAAGCTCATCAGATGGTATGGAACCGCTATCGACATCGAAGATCGCAAACGGGCTGAGCAAGCCCTTCGGAAAAGCGAGGAGCGGTGGAGATCCGTCTTTGAGAATTCGGCTATCGGCGTTGCGCTGACTGACCTGAATGGCCGCTTTCTAGCCACCAATCATGTCTACCAGACAATCGTGGGCTACACGGAACAGGAACTGCGTGCACTTTATTTTCTGGATGTAACGCATCAGGACTACCGCGAAGCCAACTGGGCCCTCATCACTGAGTTGCTGGAGGGAAAGCGACGACAGTTTCAGATTGAGAAAAAATATCTGCGCAGGGACGGCAGTTCGATTTGGGTAAGCAACAACGTTTCTCTTGTGCCGGGCACCGAGCGGGTACCGCAATTCATAATGGCGTTGTCCGAAGACATCACGCAGCGCAAACGTGCCGAAGAAGCTCTACAGCGGAGTGAGGGTTATTTAGCCGAAGCACAGAAATTGACCCACACAGGCAGTTGGGCCGTGCGGGTTCCTCCGATGGAAAACGCGCAGCGTGAGGCCGGTCAAGGGCTTGCTGTGCTCCCAAGGCTGGGCTGGGACGCTTCCTATTGGTCAAAACAGATGTACCAGATCTTCGGCGTCGATCCCGGTCCCACGGCACCATCTTACATGGAGGTAGTCCGGCTGATACACCCGGAGGACGCGCGTCATTATACGCCTGTCGTTGAGCAGGCCATTCGGGACCGGACCGACTTTGAGGCCGATTATAGGCTTCTTCTGCCAAACGGCGCGGCCAAGTACATTCATGTGGTCGGACACCCGGTCGTGAATGCTTCTGGTGATGTCATTGAATTCGTCGGTACGGCGATGGATGTCACCGAGCAGCACGAAGCCAGAGCGGCTCTTGAGACTGCGTTTGAGCAAATAAAGGCGGAGGAAACCAAGCTTCGGCGGAGCGAAGCAGATTTATATGAGGCGCAACGATTAAGCCACACGGGTAGCTGGAAGCATGATGTTTCTTCGGGAAAAGTCACAGTCTCGCCTGAAGTGCATCGAATATTCGGCGTCACGGCTGATGAGGATACGTCGGCCGTCGAATTCTGGCTAAACAGAAATCACCCCGAGGACCGAACACGCATTCGGGAACTTTTCGAAAGATCCGAAATCCAGAAAACAGACTACCAAGCGGACTACCGCATTGTTCTTCCCGGCGGAGCCGTCAAGCACCTCCATGCGAACGGACATCCTGTCGTGAACGACTCGGGCGACCTCGTAGAATTTGTCGGTACGGTGATGGATGTCACCGAGCAGCACGAAGCCAGAGCGGCTCTGCAGGCTGCGTTTGAGCAGATAAAGGCGGAGGAAACAGAGCTCCGGCGGATGACCGACGCCATCGCCAGTTATATTTACGTATTGCGCCCGGATGGGACAGCTCTGTATGCAAATCAGACAGTGCTCGATTACACCGGTCTCACTTTGGAGGACGTGCACAGAGAAGATCAGCGCGCACGCGTCTTCCACCCCGAGGATGTAGAAAGGCTGCGCGAGGAGCGCGGTGAGGCACTCGCGCGCGGTAAGCCTTTTGAACTTGAGCAACGAGCGCTTGGAAAAGACGGTAACTATCGATGGTTTCTTGTCCGCTACAATCCCCTTCGCGACGACCAAGGGCAAATTATTCGCTGGTACGCGACTGGGACCGATATTGAGGATCGCAAGCGGGCCGAGGAGAGGATGCGTGACGAAAACCTTGCGCTGCGGGAGCAAATCGATCAGGCATTCATGTTTGAGGAAATTGTGGGCGCGTCACCGGCGCTGCAAACCGTGCTCTCCAGCATTGTGAAAGTGGCCCCCACCGATTCCACGGTGCTGATCACCGGCGAAACCGGCACAGGAAAAGAACTGATTGCTCGCGCCATACACAAGCACTCGCAACGTTCCGGCCAGGCGTTCATCAGCGTAAACTGTGCGTCGATTCCCTCCTCCTTGATCGCGTCGGAGTTGTTTGGCCACGAGAAAGGCGCCTTCACTGGCGCGGTGCAGCGTCGTCAGGGCCGCTTTGAAATGGCGCACTCGGGTACGATCTTTCTAGACGAGGTCGGCGATCTTCCCGCAGAAACCCAGATTACATTGCTGCGAGTACTTCAGGAGCGGCAGTTCGAACGAGTGGGGGGTAACCGAATTATACCCACCGACGTTCGCGTCATAGCCGCAACCAACCGTGATTTAACGGCGGCCATTGCCGCCGGAACGTTTCGAGCCGACTTGTTTTACCGGCTTAACGTTTTCCCGATTGGGGTGCCCCCTCTGCGCAAACGGAAGGAGGACATTCCGATGCTGGTGGAGTATTTCGTAAAACGCTACGCGGAAAAAGCCGGCAAGCACATTTGCAAGATCGACAACGATACGCTAGAACAGTGCCAATCGTACGCATGGCCGGGAAATATCCGCGAGTTGCAAAACATTGTTGAAAGATCGGTGATCTTGTGCAGCGGTGACACTTTTTCGATCGAAAGGGCTTGGCTGGCCAGCCAAGAGGCAACTCGGAAAGAGTTACCAGGTCCTTTGCCAGACACTCTGCAGAATCAGGAGAGAGAAATTATTGAAACGGCCCTAGCTGAAAGCAGAGGGAAAGTCGCCGGCCCAGAAGGTGCGGCAGCGAAACTGGGAATTCCGCGATCGACGCTCGACTCGAAAATCAAGCAGCTGAGGATCAAGAAACATAGGTTTATCTCTGAGTAGTAAGGCCCCTTTTGATTCCCGAAATTTCGGCACTTGACGAAGTTTCGTCACCCTCCGATTGTGTCTGGTCCCATGTTTTCAATATGTTGCCTGTGGCCTCTATCTTGCACCCTCGCTTGCGCCAGCGACCGTGATGGCCGCAATGAGCGCATCGCGGCTACTGAGACCGGGGCCAAACACACAACTGATGACCTTGAGGATCGAGAGATCAGCGCGGCAAGGATTCACGGTTTTTACCCTAAGCGGGCGTATCAAAGCGGAGCAGGTCGCCGAGCTGAAGGAGCTTTTCGATACGGACTACCGAAGCATCATTCTCGATTTGCAAGAGATAAGGCTGGCGGATCGCGACGCAGTGAAATTCCTACGGAGTTGCGAGAGGGACGGGATGAAGCTTGAGAACTGCCCGGCGTACGTCCGCGAGTGGATGAACAGAGAAGAAGATTGAGGGAACGGCGACGTGGCACAGCCTGCGGCTCAGGCTTGAAGGAGGAAGTCCACTGTGGCGATGACAACATTTTTCTCGGCGCAGAACGATACCTCAGTGGTTAGCGATCTTCGAGCGTGGAGCGAGGAGCAGTTGATAGCAGCCGCCAAGATCGGAAGACGAGCGCCCTTCGGAGAGCTTTGCGAACGCCATGTCAAAAAAGTCTTCCGCGTCATTCATCGGATCATGCGAAACCGCGAAGACGCAGAAGACGCCGTGCAAGATTCTCTTCTGAAGGCTTTCGTCCATCTGAAGGATTTTGATGGAAGATCCCAATTTGCCACCTGGCTGACCCGCATTGCAATTAATTCCGCCTTGATGAAGCTGCGTAACAACCATTGGAAACGAGAAATTCCCATGAATGAACCAAACCCGCCCCGCGAGCTCGAACGGCACAGTGAGATTCAAGATGACGCTCCGGACCCAGAAGAGAATTACCGCGTTCGTGAACGGAGAGAGATTCTGAATACAGCCATTTTGGGGCTACGGCCACGAGCTAGAAGGGTCGTGGAGCTCCACCAATTACAAGAACACTCACTCAGAGAAACCGCACAGATTTTGGGGATCTCGATCGCGGCAGTAAAAGCGCGGATGTTTCACGCGAGCGTTGCCCTGCATCGAATGCCCCTGCTGCAGAGTGTCGCCAGGTCCAAGCGGCTGAGCGCCAGGTAGATAAAGAGGCATCTCAATGGCAGCAACAATAAAAACCGCAATTTCTCCGTTTACGCAACCTAAGACCGAGCCTGATGCCAACTCGATTCATTTCCTCGACGAGGAACTGGCTTTGGTGCCCGCTTCTGGCATTCCGGAAGAATTTCGTAAGCTATCTCGTTTCTTGGCGGTGATCGTGCTTGTTCCGAAATCGGCTGTTCATGATAAGACGACCCACGAAGAGCCGGGATCCACTAAGTCCGTCACTGACCTCGTCGATAGCAGCGATGTCTGCTTACACCTGGATGCAGCGAAGGCCTGGTTGAGAAATCCCGACGCCACAGACACGTTTGAGTTTGGTGCAGTGAAAGGATGTTTTTCAACGATGGAAATTCACCGCAATGGTCGGCCCGTTATTCTCACATGTAAGGAATTCAAAACCCTCGCCTATCTGATCAAAAACCCGGGGAGAGTGATCTCACGGGACGAACTCCTCAATGAAGTGTGGGGATACGAGAACTATCCTTGTACAAGGACTGTCGATAACCACATTTTGAGGTTGCGCAAAAAGCTGGAAACAGAGCCTGCCCATCCCAAACACCTTCATACGGTCCATAGCTCTGGTTACAAGTTCCTACCCTAAGTCACTATATTCAATTTTGCACGAAGAGAAACTGGTTAGAGATGGCCACGTCCAAGCTGCGGCTTATGTGAGCGCAAAAAGTAAGGAGCGACAATGAAAATTGGTTTTGTGAGCATGCCCTTATCGGGCCATTTGAACCCGATGACGGCACTCGCACGCGGACTACAATCGCGCGGCAACGAAATTGTATTTTTCGGTGTTCCCGACGTCGAACCATTCGCTCGCGCTGCGGGTGTCGATTTCGTGCCATACGGCGAAGCAGAGTTTCCCGTCGGTTCTGGAGGCTTAACCGGGTCATCTGTAGCAACAAAGGAGAGGCTGCGATGAAAGCTCGGATCGACTACAGGAATGTTCCGGAAGCGCTCCGCGGAATGTATCAGCTCGAGCATTACATCCACAACTCAGGCCTGGAGGAATTGCTGGTCCACCTGGTGAAGATGCGCGCCTCGCAGATCAATGGGTGCGCGTATTGCCTCGATGTGCATTCGAAAGACGCCCGCGCCCTCGGCGAGACCGAGCAGCGACTCTACTTGCTGGACGCGTGGGAGGAGGCGCCCTTTTACTCCGAGC
>DATHPO010000074.1:0-3490 GCA_035483835.1 Terriglobales bacterium | reverse complement strand
CAAGCGTTCTTTGCCTGGAATGCCAGCGAGGGAACAGTCGTAGAACTCTTGGTTAACTAAGCCTATCTTTCCGCAACAAAACAGCTCACTTGGGAGCGACGGAAACGCGCTGCAATCGCTCCCCAAGTGCGCTGTGTTCGGTGCGAATCTCCTCGGGCAAGCGCTTGCCAAATTTCTCGAAGAACCTTCCGGTTGCGTCCAGTTCCTCAACCCAATCGTTTGGATCCACCTTGAGAAGTTCATCGACCGCAGCACGAGAAATA
The DNA here is from genome assembly GCA_035483835.1 of Terriglobales bacterium. Classification (GTDB taxonomy): domain Bacteria; phylum Acidobacteriota; class Terriglobia; order Terriglobales; family Acidobacteriaceae; genus JABDBE01. The sequence goes on along the minus strand of DATHPO010000074.1, from coordinate 3,227 downwards.
TTAAGACCATCGAGAGTCAACGAGTCAGCGGTAGGAACGTAGCCAATCGGTGTGTCGGCTGCAGCGGCACGGCCTTCGATTCGGTCGAGAATCCATTTCAAAGCGCGGACGTTGTCGCCGTAGCCGGGCCAGAGAAATTTTCCATCTGCATCTTTTCGGAACCAATTCACGTGGAATATTCCTGGAGGATGTTTGAGCTTCGGGCCCATGTCGAGCCAATGGCGAAAGTAATCGGCCATGTTGTATCCGCAGAAGGGAAGCATTGCCATGGGATCGCGGCGGGTAACGCCGACCGCGCCGGTGATGGCAGCGGTGGTTTCTGAAGCCATCGTGGCACCCACAAAGACGCCGTGCTGCCAGTTGCGCGCCTGATAGACGAGCGGAGCAACGTGGGCGCGGCGACCTCCGAAGATAAGCGCTGATATCGGAACGCCCTGCGGATCCTCCCAGTGAGACGAAATTGAGGGCGATTGATTGGCGGCCACCGTGTACCGCGAATTGGGATGGGCGGCCGCGCCTTTACTCGGGGTCCATTTCTCGCCCTTCCAATCCACAAGCCCTTGCGGTGGTGCGCCGTCCATCCCCTCCCACCAGGGCTCACCGGACGGCGTTACTGCTGTGTTCGTAAAGATCGAGTCGTGATGTATGGCTTGAATCACGTTGGGATTCGTTTTTTCATTCGTGCCGGGAGCGACGCCGAAGAAACCGGCTTCCGGATTGATCGCGCGCAGAGTGCCATCGGAACCAACATGCATCCAGGCGATGTCGTCGCCTACGGTCCAGACGCGGTAGCCCTTGTCTTCCAACGCGGAAACCATCATCGCGAGGTTCGTCTTGCCGCACGCACTCGGAAACGCAGCTGCCATGTAACTTACTTTGCCCGAGGGATCCTCCAGGCCAAGGATTAACATGTGCTCGGCCATCCAGCCCTGCTCGCGCGCCATCCAGCTCGCAATTCGCAGCGCAAAACATTTCTTGCCGAGAAGCGCATTACCGCCATAGCCAGAGCCAATGCTCCAGATCAATTTTTCTTCGGGAAAATGAAGAACAAAGCGGCGCTCGGGGTTCAGGTCACCAAGGGAGTGAAGTCCAGGGACGAAATCGGATGAGCTGCCCAGGCGGTCGAGTGCGGCCTTGCCTATGCGCGACATGATTCGCATGCTGGCGACGACGTAGGCTGAATCGGTCAGTTCGACTCCCACTTTGCTATAGGGAGACGTGGCAGGGCCCAAGATGTAGGGAACTACGTACATCGTGCGGCCCTTCATGGCGCCATCGAAAAGCGGCCGGACTTTGCCCTTGGCCTCTTCGGGGGACATCCAGTTGTTGGTCGGCCCGGCGTCTTCCTTTTTCCGGGTGCAGATGAAAGTGATGCCTTCGGTGCGGGCTACGTCGTTCGGGTTGCTGCGGTGAAGGTAGCTATGGGGATAGGTCTTCTGATTCAGCTCTATATAAGTGCCGTCCCGCAACATCTCGGATGTCAATCGGTCGATTTCAGCTTGCGAACCGTCGCACCAGACAATCTTGTCTGGTTTCGTGAGACGAGCAGATTCTTCCACCCAGCTTTCTAATGGCGTTGACACCGAACCTCCATGGCATTGGCGCGGGGGACACCGCCCGACCGGAGCTAAGTCACGTGGGTCTGGCGGAACAGAGGCGCTTTCCACCAAAAATTGTAGGATACGCCTACCCCCAAATGCAACCCGGGTGCCCGGGCGGGAAGGGGTTTCGTCCCCGATGTTATACTTCCGGCGAAATGTACGCGCAAAAGCTGAAGGCGGAGGTTGTGATCGACGGCAAACGCGAGCCGATGCCGCTCGAATGGCTGGACAGTTTCTGTATGCGAAATTTCACGGGTTCCGGGGAATTTGACGACACTTTGCCAACAGGAGAGGGACGGCTCGAGGCCGGGACGAATGTGAATGCCGAAAGGCTGGCCGCGGCGATGAGCGAGTGGTTTACGAAGCGGGGCAAAGGTAACGGGCAGGCGGTGAAGGTAGAGATCAGCGAAGCCAAATAACGATTCAAGGCAGGCGGATGGCTTCCAAATGCGGGGCAGGGAAAGAGCAAGGGCCTGAATGGGTAAAAGGAAGAGCCGAACTCACCCTGCGTATGACTGGGGCGTTGCAGCGGTCACCGCAGAGCGGGTTCGGCCCCTCACTTATAATTCGACGCGACTGGGCTGTGATGGTTAGCAGCGAGCTGCCGAAGAAAAAATCACAATTCTTCTGAGGTAGGCCGAGTCAAGCGAGCGCGAAGAAGATGCTCGCCGCCGTGAGCCAGCAAGTGTTTGATCTTGGGAAGCGCGGCATAGCAGGCATCTGCTCCCGCAGCGATCAGTTGGGGCGTCTTCACAAACTCATCCCACAGCACGTGATGCACGTCGGGTTCGATGAGCACGTCGGTAAGGCCTCGCCAGGGCTGATTCGCCACCGTCTGAATAATCGAAAACGAGCGGCTGATCACTTCAATCGTGTTGCGTGGTTTCGAATCAAGAAGCCCTGGTTCCAAGTGCACTGCAATCACGAGTTCGGCGCCGAGCTCCCGCACGGCAGGCGCGGGAACTTGCTCGGTGAGGAAGCCATCTACCAGGAAATGGTTCTGGTGCTCGACGGGGAGAAACAACCCTGGGTAAGCGCATGAAGCGCGAAGAGCGGGGCTGATTTCACCGTGCGTGAAGTGGACCGATTCGCCGTTAATCAGGTCGGTGGCGACTATGCTCAGCGGAATTTTCATCTGACTGAAATTGTTGGCTGTAGTAAACCGGTGCAGAAAATCGTCGAGCGGCGCATTGGAGGCCATTCCCATGCGCGAAAGAGTCCAGCGGCCGAAATCGCGGAAACGAGTGGCGCTGCCCTGCTCGGCCATCACGTCGAGTGGAGTTCCGCTCGCGTAGGCCGACGCGATCAGCGCACCAACGCTGGTGCCCGCGATAAAATCAACGGGGATTTCGTTCTCTTCAAGAACGCGCAGAACTCCGATATGGGCGATGCCGCGCGCGAAACCGCCTCCGAGAGCAACTCCTACTTTGGGACGTTGCCCATCGGCGCTGTACGCAAACGTACGCAAGCCGCGTAACGCAGTGCCGAGCCATTTGGTGACGGGACTCATCTTCTGGCCGCGAAACCTCTAACCACTTTACCGCACTTGGCGCGTCGCGGTGTTTCCGGTTGACCGCTGGTTACTCGTTTTGTAACCTCGATGGTCATCTTTCGTCTTCCCGTGAA
>DATHPO010000073.1:0-23622 GCA_035483835.1 Terriglobales bacterium | reverse complement strand
CAACCAAAACAGCAGTCGAGCCTGAGGGCGCAATTCCTGCGCCAGCGCAAATACCTTGCTATTGGCCCGAACAGGTTTGTAGATGGGTGGGTAGTGGAAGCAGAAACCGTCAAGGCTGGCGATCCAGAGTTGCCAGTCGGGGTGCCCACCGTCCGGAAAGCACACGGCACCGTATTTCTGGGCGGCAGAAGTTGGGACGAGGCACAACAGCGACAGCAATAGGACGATACAAACGGAGTTCCTTGTCATGCGCGACTCCACTTGCAGCCGGAAAACAGTCTTGAGAGTGATTACACGGCGACCGAAGCTGTAAGTCAAGCATTGGGTTATATCTTGCCGAAAGCCTCCTTATTTACCACGTAAGGCATCTTGGTAATATCGCCGCCATAATTTCCTTCCAGGACGTCAATGAGGCCCTGCGCGCAGCGTCCGGCCATGCCTAGATTCGGGTCAGTAGACAAACGAGTGATGCGTGCAGCACTCGCGAAATGCGGATACAGCCGGCAACGATCTTCGATTGCCGGATCACGCAACGGTGAATCTGCTGGCAGCGGTTCCTGTTCGTAGACGTCCAGTGCGGCCCCGGCGATCCAGTTCTCGCGCAGCGCTTTCGCCAAGGCAGCTTCTTCAACCACCGGACCCCGCGAGTTATTCACCAGGAAAGCTGTGGGCTTCATCATTCGCAGAGTTCGTTCATTGAAAAGATGATATGTCGGCGTGGCACTCTCGCCCTCACGAAGCAGCGGCACGTGCACACTGACGAAGTCGGCCTGGGCCAGCGCATCGTCGAGCGTCGTGTACTTGACCCACGTCTTTTCCTTCGACATGCCACGCGCATGCCTCAGGTCCATCACCTCCTGAATTGCCTTCACGAAAGCGTCGTTCTGGTAGGCCGGGTCATAGCAGAGGATGTTCATATCGAAACCGCTGCACTTCTTGATCATGGCCAAGCCGATGCGTCCGGTGCCGATGACCGCAACTGTCTTTCCAGTGACTTCATCTCCGAGGAACGGCAAGTAGGGATGCCAGTATCCCCACTGGTTGTTGCGAGTAAGATGTTCCGCGGTCCACATTTTTCGCGCCAGCACGCCCAGCATGAAGAACGAGAATTCAGCTGTAGCTTCGGTGAGGACGTCGGCCGTGTTTGTGAAAGGGATCTTGTAGCGGTTGGCATCGGCACGATTGATGTTGTCAAAGCCGACGGCATATTGTGCCACAACTTTAAGGTGTTCCTTGCCAACCTCGAAAATCTCCGCATCGATGGGATCGCGCAAGGTGGTGATCAGGCCGTCGATGCCGGACTTCACTTTCTCGACGATCAAACTCTTCGGCGGCGCTTCGGGTTTGGGATAGACCTCAACCTCATAACCCCGTTTGTGCAGAAGATCGATGGATTCCCCAATATCACAGGTGGCAAAAACGCGGTATTTTGCAGGCATCGTTTTCTCGGGTGGCTCTCTGGTTGGAAGTCTTGTAAACGCGCTGACTCGCCTCTCGTGTACGAATTCAGCCGCAGATTATCTTACCGCACGCCGTCGATAGAAGCGGTTCTTTACCCCAATGGCGCCCGGTGAGGATGGGGCACATCATGGTTTGGTTTCAGGTGTGCAGGTTCAGGATGCGGCTCTCGCATCCGAAGTCGGTTCTCAGAATCCAAGCCGCGCGCATAGCCTCTCCGCGAGATAGCGGTTCGGAGTGGACGCGACTTCAGTTTCTGTATCGCAACTCAATTCAGCGCGCTAGGGAGTAACTTCAAACGCTGTAGACGCGAGTGTAGTTGTACCATAGAGATTTCCGGACGAATCAGAAATCAGCCCCTCCTTGGGCTCGCTCCCGTCACCGTTATTGCCGAAGTTGTAGAGAACAGTTTCTTTCCATCGGCCGGCGGTCGGCGTTAGCTTATACACAGTCCCGCTAGCTGATGATCCACCGAAAGGGGTGGTCCCAAAAAGATTACCCGCATGATCGAGAATCAGCCCGCCAAGAGGTTTACTCCCATCCTTCGAGGAATCGGTAAATACGTGGATTCGGGTTTCTCTGTAAGTGCCATTCGAATTCGGAGAGAGCTCAAAAACGATGCCACATCCGTCATTTGTGCATCCTTCGTTTCCCCCCTCCGATGTCGTACCGTAAAGATTCCCAGCAGAGTCTGAGACTACTCCAGCATAAGGGAGTTTTCCGTCTGTCCCGCCCTTGAATCTGTAAATCACTCGATAATGCCAAGTACCCCCTGAAGCAGGCGTGAACTTGAATACGGTGCCACACCCTTGAAGGCCGCAACCCGAAGCGTCCCCGCCGTAGAGGGTCGTACCGTAAAGATTGCCAGAAGAGTCAAAGGCCAATGCCCCCAAAGGATCAGCCCCATCGCGTGTGTTGGGCTTGAAGGTGTGTAGAATGCGATAGTTCCACGAGCCCCCTGAGGCGGGCGACATCTCGAACACAGTACCACCGGCGTTTGAAATTGTGCCGTAGAGATTGCCGGAAGCATCGAACACCAGCGCACCCTGAGGAGCGCCGGCCTTAAAGATTTTGAGTACGCTCAACGTCCAGGTCCCGCCATTCGGTGAGAGTTTAAAAACCTCGCTTGCGCCTCTAGTGTTCTCAGTTGTCGTGCCGTATAAATTACCGGCGGTATCGAAAACCAGGCTTTGGAAAGAGGAGGGAAGGGCGCCGTCCGCGCCGCCGGTGAAGCTGTACAGATCGGTTCGTGTCCAGCCACCTGCGGAGGGCGAAAGCTCGAACACACTGCCGAAGTTAAAAGCGCCACCGTTGTACGTCGTGCCATATAAATTCCCGGCCCCGTCAAATACGAGGCCTGATGGAGCTTCGTCCGCTGTCGGAAACGTGTACAGCAATTTGTAGCTCGCCCCCCAAGCCAGGCTCACAAACAGCAGGACGAAAACCGCCCACACGCTACGCAAAATATTAGGGGTTGTCACAGAGTCACCTCGAAATTTAGCCCATTATACGTCTCACGGAGGGAAGAACCCTTACAGGTTTTGCTTCGTCCACTGATCAATCCGCCCCAGCGCCTGGTTCAGATTCTCCAGCGAATTCGCTACGCTAAAGCGCAGGTAGCCTTCTCCAAAGTCGCCAAACGCAGTTCCTGAAAGGCACGCCACGCCTGCGTCTTCGAGCAAAGCGTCTGCCAGTTTCTTCGATGTCCACCCCGTTTTCGTGATATTGGGGAAGACATAAAATGCGCCTTTGGGTACGCGGCAGGAGAAGCCCTTGATCCGATTCAGTCCGGCCACAAAAACGTCGCGCCGTTTCTGAAATTCTGTACGCATCTTGTCCACCGTCGACTGAGGGCCGCGGATGGCCTCGACGCCCGCGATCTGCGTAAAGCTCGCCGTGCACGAATTCGAATTCGTCATGAGCCGCGCAATCTGCGCCGCCAGGTCCGGCCGCATCACCCCATAGCCCATCCTCCATCCGGTCATCGCGAAGGTCTTCGAGAAGCCGTCGAGCAGGATGGTACGTTCTTTGAAGCCGGGTTCGGACATGATGGAGTGATGGCGCGCGCCGTCGAACATCAGCCGACTGTAAATTTCATCCGACAACACCATGATGTTGCGATCGCCGATGGCTTCAGTGATGCCCTTGATGTCGCGTTTGCTGAGCGTACCGCCAGTTGGATTGTGGGGTGAATTCAAAATGATAAGCCGGGTGCGATCCGTAATCAGATGGGACAGTTCTTCTACGTCCAGACTGAAATCCTTTTCTTCCCACAGGCGCACGGGCACGGCCTTGGCGCCGACGTAATGAATCATCGACTCATAAATGGGGAAGCCGGGATTGGGATAAATGATCTCGTCGCCAACATCTGCCAAGGCCAGAAGGGTAAAGAAAATAATTGGTTTGCCGCCCGGGACTACGACGACCCAGTCGCTCGTGACTTTCACCCCGCGGCTGCGCTCCACGTCGTCCGCAATCGCCTGCCGCAACTCAGGCAGTCCCGCCGACGGCCCGTAGTGAGTCCAACCCGCTTTGAGGGCGTCGATGCCGGCATCGACGATATGCGCGGGAGTATCAAAGTCGGGCTCGCCAATTTCCAGATGGACGACATCTTTGCCCTGACGCTCGAGGGCGCGCGCCTTGTTTAATACCTCAAAGGCTGTCTCGGTTCCCAGCCTCGACATGCGTTCGGCCAGGCGGAGTTCGAACTGCGTAGCTTTTTCCATGGTCGCAAAGCTTGTCATTATATTCCCCCGCGGCTGATTGCGTCTGTGACGCGCAAGCGCGGCGTGCCTTCCCAAGTAATAATATGCCACTTTCAGTCCGCATGAATAATCGGACAAGTCCGCGCGGATAGGACCATGTACGCTGCAAAGCTTTGCATACTGACGCGTATCGTATCCGAGAAGAAAATGAGGGCCTCTCCTGGGTATTCGAATCCACGGATGAGCCCGCATGGCGATCGCGGGGCGTTTCCCTTTCCGCGCGTATTATGATCGCGTATGTTTTCGCATCGCACCGACTGGAAGCTTTCGCCCAACCGCTTGACTCAAGCCCAGCAAGAGTTGCGGGCTGCGGGCAGGGAAGTGCTCGACCTCACAATCTCGAATCCTACTCGGGCGGAGTTGCACTACGACCCGGAAACCATTTTGCAAGCGCTGGTCAATCCTGAGGCCATGGATTACGATCCTCAGCCCAAGGGCTTGCGGAGCGCGCGCGAGGCCGTTGCCGCCTATTACGGCAAACAGTATAACGACATCGATCCTGAATCTATCGTTCTGACCACCAGCACCAGCGAAGGTTATTCATACGTCTTTCGTCTGCTATGCAATGGGGAAGATGAAATCCTGGTGCCAAAGCCGAGCTACCCGCTGTTTGAGTTTCTGGCTGACTTGCAGGATGTGAAGCTGGTCCCGTATCCATTGCTCTACGATCACGGTTGGCAGATCGACTTTCCGTCTTTATATAAGGCCGTGAACCATCGCACCCGGGCGGTGGTCGTGGTTCATCCCAACAATCCCACAGGTTCGTTTGTGGCTGACAAGGAGCGCAGCGTCCTCAACCAGTTCTGCCGCGAATACAATCTGGCGCTGGTTGCCGATGAAGTCTTCCTCGACTACGCGCACGACGGCGCAGCGCGCGCAACCTTCGCCGACAACCGGGAGGCTCTCACGTTTACGCTGAGCGGCTTGTCAAAAATCTCCGGGCTGCCGCAGATGAAGCTGGCGTGGATCGTGACCAGCGGCGCCGACGAGCAGGTGAGCGCGGCACTGGCGCGTCTGGAGGTGATTGCAGACACGTATCTGTCGATGAATGCTCCCATTCAATTGGCCGCACCTGTATTGCTGGAGCAGCGCCATTCCGTTCAGCCCCTGCTGCTCGATCGGGTGCGAGCGAATCTGAGCGAACTGGATCGGGGATTAGCGAAACCGAAAAGCTGTCGCCGCCTCGACGTCGAAGGAGGATGGTATGCAGTTTTGCGGGTTCCGGTTACGCAATCCGACGAGGACCTGGCCATTGAAATCCTGCGCAAGCACTCCGTGCTGGTTCATCCCGGACATTTCTACGATTTCCCGGGGGATGGATACTTGATCGTCAGCCTGATCACGCCCCTTCAGGATTTTCGCAAGGGAATTGCGAAAGTGCTGGAGCTTTTGAATCCATAGCACGTATCACTAGACACCGTTCTGGTGTTTGGAAAATTGTTGTGGAAAATTTCGACTCCACTTCGCGCTTCGATCAACTTATACTCTCGCTAATATCCGCATCGAAGTTCAGATGCATGTGCCGCCATGATCCTGACCATCGACCACGGAGCTGTCCGCGAACTGCAACTCAACCGCCCGCCGGTGAATGCGCTGTCGCCAGAGTTGATCGCCGCACTCAAGAAAGCTGTCGAGTTGGCGCCTCAGGACGGGGCGCGGGCGCTGGTGCTGTCTGGGATGCGTGGCAGATTCTCGGCCGGTCTCGATATTCCGCTGCTGCTGACGCTGGATCGTCCTGCGATAGCAGATCTGTGGCGCGAGCTTTACGAGCTGCTCGGCGCGCTTGCGTGCTCTCCTATTCCGATCGCCGCTGCGATCACGGGCCATGCCACCGCTGGCGGCACAGTTTTGCCCATCTTTTGTGATTGCAGGGTTGCGGCGCAAGGTGATTGGAAGTTGGGGCTCAATGAAGTGCAGGTTGGATTGCCCTTGCCACCGGTGATTTTTTCCGGACTGGAGCGCTTGATCGGTGCGCATCAGGCGGAGAGGCTCGCTGTCGGCGGTCTTCTCATTTCTCCTGATGAAGCTGCGCGAATCGGACTGGTCGACGAGGTTGTTCCCCTGGATCAAGTAGCGAGCCGCGCGCTCGATTGGAGCCGCAGCCTGCTGGCATTGCCGGTGGATGCGATGGCCGCTACACGGCGGCGCGCTCGCGCTGACCTATTCGAATTATTCGCAGCGCCTTTCGATCTCGAACTCGACCATGTCAACGCAACCTGGTGGAGTCCCGAGGCGCAGACCACGCTTAGGGTTTTGGTTGATCGTCTTGCCCGGAAAAGGGTGTAGTCGCGCTCCTTAAGCTCTGCTCTGGGCCTGAGATCGACCGCTGATCTCAGGCTGTGGGGGAGACGAGGCAGCGGCCGGCGAGGGCGAATTTGATAGCGGGAATTAGGTCGAGATACAACCGCAGCTTCAAAACGTAGCCGAGAGCGCCAGTCGCCAGGGCGGCTTCGACGATCTCGCGGTCGTTGTTTGCGGTTAGGAATACAATCTGGGTCGAACAGTTGTCGTGTTCTTTTATGCGTGCGGCGGCTTGGATTCCGTTCAGACCGGGCATGGAGATATCGAGAACGGCAATTTCAGGCTGCAGCCGGACCGTGGCTTCCAGTGCGGCTTTTCCGTCACTCACCGCCCCGACCACCTCAAAATCAGGGGCTAGGAGCGATACCACCGTTTCGAGCATTGCGCGATTGTCATCGGCTACGAGAACTCGCGGTTTGGTCAAACCGGCATCCCTGGACGGCAAATCTCCCCCCTTGTGCAGGTGTTGTAAGAACACATCCTCACTACACGACCCTGGAAATGTACGGTCATGGCCGTACCATTCCACGTTCTGAATAATTCAACCCGATCGACGGGAAAAGTTTCGCCACCGACTAATAAATCGTCGAGACTGTGATGCGGACAGGTGCGAAGAACGTTGTCTGGCGGATGACACCGGTGATATTGGTCACTATGCAACACGAGCGGAATCAGCGTAATTGAAACGGTTCATCCGGCAGCGCGGATGGAGTCGTCTCCTGTGCTGAGAGGGACCCGGGCGTGGATAGTAGTGCCACGCTGGGGTTTCGAGTCGATGGAGAACTTTCCCTTCACTAGCTGCAGGCGCTCCCGCATGCTGGTGAGACCAAGCCCCCGGCTCTTCAATGCGGTTTCCAGGTCAAAGCCCGCGCCGGAATCGCTGACCGTGAAATGAATCTCGCCCGACGCTCCCCACAGCCGCACTTCGAAGCGCTGCGCCCCGCTATGCTTCGCCGAGTTGTGCAAGGCTTCCTGTAGGACGCGAAAAAGACAAAGGGAAATCTCGGCAGGAACGGGGCTGGGCAGGTCGTGGCTTCTGAAGTCAATCTCCACTCGCTGATGGTCGCTGAACTCTTTGCAGAAACCTCTCATAGCCGCCGCCAAGCCCAGATACTCCAGTCTGGGAGAGTGCAGTTCGTGGGACAGCGCCTGGATATCCTTGGATATCTCCGAGGTCTCCTTCCGTAGCTTGTCCACGAGGCCGAGGATTTCAACCGTCGCGTTGGGGAGGTCCCTTTTGAGTTGATCGATCGCGACCGCCAACAATGCGAGGCGCTGGTTGGTGTCGTCGTGCAGATCTCTCGCGATCCGGGTGCGTTCCTGCTCTTGTGCTTCAATCAAGCTGCGGCGCATGGCAGCGAGTGCCTCTTCGGCAAGTTTGCGCTCCGTAATGTCGACATCCATTCCGAGCATGCGCACGGCCTCGCCATCGGGCGAGTAATAGAATTTTCCCGTAGCTTCCACCCAGCGGACAGTTCCGTCGGGCCAAAGGATGCGGAACTCTACCGCGTACGGTTTGCGGTTTTTCATTGCATCGTTGGAGGCATCCCAAACTTTGTCTCGATCCTCCGGGTGCACGCGCTGGCGGAAATCTTCCACACGTCCGATGTAGGAATCCGACGGGATTCCGAACACGGTCCGAAGATCGCCGAACCAGGAATCTCGTCCGCTCTTAATGTCCCAATCCCAAGCTACAGATTTTCCCGATTCCATCGCCAAACGAAGGCGATCGTTGGCCAGGGCCAGCTCTGTTTCTGCGAGTTTGCGGGCGGTGACGTCCGCCACTATGCCTACGATTCTGAGCATCCTGCCTTGTTGATCGAAGTGCGCACGACTGTTCCTCTGCAGCCAAATCACCGAGCCGTCGGGACGTACCAGGCGATAGGCAATTTCGAGGTGGGGCTTCTCGGGAGTAAGCTCGGCCAGGGCAGTTGTCAGTCGTTCTAGGTCGTCTGGGTAGATCTTAGCCAACATTTGCTGACCGCTGAAGTACTCCGCGTCATCAACTCCGAGAATCTGAGCGCTTTCGGCTGAGCGTACGATCAGATCGGTGGTGGCATCCCATTCATAGACGAACATCTTCCCGGCTTGAACTGCCAGGCGAAGCCGTTCTTCACTCTTTCGCAGCGCCTCGTCTGCCTGTTTCTGTCCTTCTACGAGGGCGGCGAGAACCATAAAAGGCGTGGCAGCGAATAACAAGAACAGCTGCAGTGATAGCACGTTATCGAGGGGCGTGGATCCGGTGAAGGGACCACGGCCCTGGACCGCGCCCCAAATTGACAGAAAAGCAATTACGATCACCGAACTGGAAGCTCCCGTCGCTCCGAAACGCAAACCGGACCAGAGCAGAAACGGGACCAGAGAATAGAGCAGCGCCGGTGGAGTGTTTTTCTCAGACGCGATGAAGGTGAAGTATCCCAAAAGAACTAACGTAGCGATCAGCACCGTTGCTTCCAGATACTCGGCGCGTGATTTGCGCGACCATGCCCGCGCTTCGCCGGCCCAACTCAAAATTGCGGGCGTTAGAGTAAGGAAGGCCAATGCCTCCGAAAAAAAACTGACTCTCCAATTGATCCAATAGTCGCCGTTCAACGCGACGGCGCCGACAAATGCCCCGGCGAAGGGCGCGAGGAAGACGGCAAAGAATGAATACTTGGCCAGAGCTTTGACGCTTGTGAGCCGAGGCACTCCGTCGAAGGAATAACTAATACCCAAAGCGGCGATCAGAACTTCGACCGTATCAGCCAGGATGAGCCAAATCGCTGAACCAACCGTGAGGCCTGTCTGAAGGTCATACACGACAAATGCTGCAAAGGCGGCCAGAATGAGTACGAGCCAGATCCTGCGCGGCACCAGCAGCAGAATGGACACCAGCAGCGCGCAAGCCGGCCAAAGCGGACAAAGCGTTTGGGGACGCAGCGTCAGCACCCCTCCCAACATTGCGGCCAGGTACGAGAGAACTGCAACCAGGCAGGCCATGATCGCGATGTGGAACGGGGAATCGGCCCTGGCGTTGCTTAAGAGTGGGCCACTACGAGCGCTGGCCATGGCGCACCTCCGTGGCATAAAAAAGTGGAAGCTCGATGTGCCGGCACGAGCGGGCGGCCATCGTTTCGCGATTCTCGAGACGCCGGTGGCGCAGATGTGAAGGATTCAGCAATCCGACTGACATACAGGTCGGCGGACCCGTTTTGACAGTTCGATGGGATGAGATGATATTCATTGCGGCCCCCCTCAAATCGGCTGGTGCGTTCCGAGCCTAGCCGATCGATATCCATATTACCAACCGCAAAAAAGTACCAGCTCTTAAAGCATAAACCGTGCCAAGGGTGTTATACGCGCCCGTCCGCGCAGATTCAAGGGTTGGCGAAGACTTGCGCTGACAAGAAGCTTTGTCTCTGGACTAGTTTTTCACGAAAGGATTGTTCTCGCGCTCTTCGCCGATGGTGGTCTGGGGACCGTGGCCGGGAATGACGACGGTATCGTCGGGAAGGGCAAGCAGTTTGTCGTGCAGGGACCTGATAATCTTCTCGAAAGAACCGCCAGGCAAGTCGGTCCGGCCGATGCTTCCCGCAAACAGCGTATCGCCGGCGATCAGTTTTTTCTCCACTGGAAAATAAAGGCAGATGCTTCCTTCGGTATGGCCTGGAGTGAAAAGCACATTCGCCGCGAGCGAGCCGGCCCTGACCGTATCGGCCTGTCCGATGCTCTGATCAATCTCCACTTTGCCCGGAGACGCCACGCCGATCCATGTGGCTTGGACATCGAGCATCTTGAGCAGACCGTAATCGTTCTGATTGAGCAGAATTGGCGCGCCGGTTGCGGCCTGCAGTTTCATGGCGCCGCCCACGTGGTCGATGTGCGCATGGGTGATTACGATTTGCTTTACCTGCAGGTTGTGCTTTCGAACCAGCGCGAGAACGCTCTGGATTTCATCGCCGGGATCGATGACCATGGCTTCGCGCGTGGTCTCGTCCCCAATAATGGAGCAGTTGCACTGCAGCGGGCCGACGGGAAGGATTTCGTGGATCATGACGATCAGTTGTTAGTCGCCGGTCGTCCGTCGTTGGCTGGGCGCGTGGCCATGTGTGGACAAACGACCAAGGACGAACGACCAAGGACGAACGACCAAGGACTCACTTCTGCGGTACGGGGGCTGGCGGCGTCGCCGGTGGCGCAGCTGGTTTCACCGGTTGTGATTTGGCCGGCGCGGCTTTGACTCCCTGCAACACAGAGTTCGTACCACTATGGCGCGAAGCGAAAACCGAGAGCGTGATCGAAGTCACCATAAATATGACGGCCGACCATGTGGTTGCCCGCGACAACGCCGTCGCCGCGCCGCGCGGTCCGAAGGCGGTCTGGCTGCCCATGCCACCGAAGGCCGCGGCAATGTCGCCGCTCTTGCCGCTCTGCAACAACACTACGATGATGAGAAACAAACAAACCGCGATGTGAACGATCGTAATCAATATGACCATGAGCTTAACAATTCCTCAAGCGGCATACTTCGCCGTCCGTCCTCAGTTTAAGGGCGTGTTGAATAAAAGCGTTGAATCGGGTGGCACCAAGCTTCGTCGTTGATAATACGGAACTTGACTCGCTTTCCGTCGGGTCTGAAAGGGCCTTCCGGCTGAAATCCCCTCCGCTGGCCTTTATTGTACGATGCGCCTGCATCAGAACACAAACTCACTACCTCCATTGTCTGAACAGGCACTACCTCAATCGCAAAGCCGTTGACAGCTTTCGGGAAAGATGCGATGGTATTTGGAATCCGTGAGAGTTTAATCGGCAATTATCTAAGATGAAAAGTTTCGCCCAAGCCTCGTTGTCGTCGTTGAAATCGGTCCTCCGGGTCCGGGCGGAGCTATTTGGCGTACTTATTCTGCTGGTACTTTTTATTCTTACGGGTGTAGCTGTAACACCCGGAGCCAGCGGATGATGTAGCCTAGAAAAGATTCAAACCAGAGGCCATCATCCAGAAAAGATGATGGCCTTAAGTTTTTTGCGGGCTTTTTGATCGCGAAGGATGGAGCGGGATGAGCGAAGCGAAACTCAAGAGTGCAGCCCTTACGCAAGGGCCCAGTCGTGCCGGGGCCCGCGCCATGTTGAAGGCGGTGGGTTTCACGGACCAGGACCTGAAACGGCCTCTGATCGGAGTAGCCAACACCTGGATTGAAATCGGCCCTTGCAACTATCACCTGCGCGAGCTCGCGGCCTCGGTGAAGCAAGGCATTCGAACTGCCGGAGGAACGCCCATGGAGTTCAATACGGTCTCCATCTCCGACGGCATCACGATGGGCACCGAGGGCATGAAAATGTCTCTGGTCAGTCGTGAAGTGATTGCCGACTCGATCGAACTGGTGGCGCGGGGCAATCAGTTTGACGGCATCGTGGCGTTGGTGGGATGCGACAAAACCATCCCCGGAGCAATTATGGCGCTAGCGCGGTTGGATATTCCGGGCCTTGTGCTGTACGGCGGATCGATCGCCCCGGGCCATTACCACGGGCACGACGTCACGATTCAGGACGTGTACGAGGCCGTGGGAGCGCACGCACAGAAGCGGATGAGCGACGCGGATTTGCTGGCCATGGAAAACAGCGCGTGTCCGGGAGCGGGCGCCTGCGGCGGGCAGTTCACCGCGAACACCATGGCGATGGTCTGTGAGTTTCTCGGCCTTTCGCCGATGGGCAGCGCCAGCGTCCCCGCTCTGGATGCGAGGAAGCCAGAGGTTGCTCAGGCTGCGGGTGCGAAGGTGATGGAGCTGCTAAAGCGTGATCTTCGGCCGCGACAGATTCTCACTCGCGATGCGTTCGAGAACGCGATTGCGAGCGTGGCTGCAACCGGGGGCTCAACGAACGCCGTGTTGCATCTGCTCGCCATTGCGTACGAAGCGGGGGTGGGCCTCTCTTTGGATGACTTTGATCGCATCTCGGAGCGCGTGCCTCTGCTGGCCGATCTCAAACCTGGTGGGAGGTTCGTGGCTACTGATCTTTATCATGCGGGCGGAACCGGACTGGTCGCAAAACGGCTGGATGAAGCCGGGCTACTGCACGGCAGCGCTCTCACCGTCAGCGGTAGGAGTATTGGCGATGAGGCAAAAACCGCGCACGAAACGGCGGAGCAGGAAGTCGTACGTCCGCTCGACCGGCCTATAAAGCCGACTGGCGGCCTCGTGATCTTGAAAGGGAATCTTGCTCCCGAAGGATGCGTAGTTAAGGTAGCGGGACACGAGCATCTTCATCACCGCGGACCAGCGCGCGTTTTCGACAGTGAAGAAGCCGCGTTCGCAGCGGTGCAGCAGGGACGTATTCGAGCCGGGGATGTGCTGGTCATTCGCTTCGAAGGTCCGCGCGGCGGTCCTGGCATGCGGGAGATGCTCGGCGTTACGGCAGCGCTAGTGGGCGCGGGCCTCGGCGATTCTGTGGCCTTGCTCACCGATGGCCGTTTCTCCGGGGCCACGCGTGGATTGATGGCTGGTCATGTCGCGCCGGAAGCAGCTTCTGGCGGTCCTATTGCCGCTGTTCGCGATGGAGATGGCATCGTCTTCGACGTGGAACGGCGTGAACTTCGAGTAGAACTTTCCGACGAAGAAATTCGAAAACGGCTGGCGTCCTGGAAGCAGCCCGAAGCGCGCTATCGGACCGGAGTCATGGCGAAATACGCGCGGCAGGTCTCGTCGGCAGCGCGGGGGGCGGTTACGAATTAGGGAACAAATCCTTCGTGTACCTTCGTGTCCTTTGTGGTTAACGAAGTTCAAATGCTCGAACCACAAAAGACACGAAGGTACACAAAGGAAGAAAGTCGTGGAGCTTATGAAGAAAACCGGTGGAGAGATTATCTGGGAATGCCTTAAGCGGGAAGGCGTAAGGCACATCTTCGGTTATCCGGGCGGAGCGATTTTGCCTGCTTACGATGCGCTGTGCAAATATCCTGAGATCCACCACGTGCTGGTGCGCCACGAACAGGGTGCGGCTCACATGGCCGATGGTTACGCGCGTGCCGGCGGGGGAGTCGGAGTCGCCATTGCCACCTCGGGGCCGGGCGCGACCAATCTGGTCACAGGCATTGCCACGGCGATGATGGATTCATCGCCCATCGTCTGCATCACTGGCCAGGTGGGCAGCAAGCTGATTGGTTACGACGCTTTTCAGGAGACCGACATCACTGGCATCACGCTGCCCATCACGAAGCATAACTATCTCGTCACGCGAGCCGAAGATCTTGCCCCTGCGATGCGCGAAGCGTTCTGGTTGGCGAAGTCGGGGCGGCCGGGCCCGGTATTGATCGATGTCACCAAAGATGCCCAGCAGGCAAGTTGCGAATTCGATTGGGATGCGGCTGAACCAGGGCACCGCAATCGTTGTCTTGCAGCCAGTTCGACCGCGCCGCAATATAGCGATGCGCTCGAGTTGATCAATCATGCCAAGCGGCCGGTGATCCTGGCTGGACACGGCATTCTGCTCTCCGGCGCGATGCGCGAAGTGTGCGCCTTCGCTGAACGCGCCCAGGCTCCGGTTGCGATGACGCTGCTCGGCATTGGTTCTTTCCCTGCGTCCCATCCGCTGAACCTGGGGATGATGGGCATGCATGGTGAGGCTTGGGTCAACACCGCAATCCAGGAGGCCGATCTGCTGATCGCGTTGGGCATGCGCTTCGATGACCGGGTCACGGGAAATCTCAAAACCTACGCGCCGATGGCGAAGAAGATTCATATCGAAATCGATCAGGCCGAAATTAACAAGAACGTCAAGGTCGACGTCGCACTCATCGGCGACTTGCGTGAGGTGTTGTGCGAGCTGCTGCCCCGCGTAGATGCGGGCAATCGTGAAGCATGGTTGTCGCGAATTCAGGAACTCAAGGGCGACTCGGCGGTGCGCGACATTCAAAACTTGCCGGACGACGGCCACCTCTACGCTGCTCACGTGGTGAATGACCTTTGGCGGGAGACGTCTGGCGACGCCGTCGTGGTGACGGATGTCGGCCAGCACCAGATGTGGGAAGCGCAGTATTACAAACACGACCAGCCGCGCACGCTGATTACCTCGGGTGGTTTGGGCACGATGGGTTTCGCGCTGCCCGCCGCTATTGGCGCCAAGTTCGCGCGGCCGGATGCGGAAGTCTGGGTCGTGGCGGGTGACGGCGGTTTTCAGATGACCATGGCCGAGCTCGCCACCATTGCGCAGGAGCGCCTCGACATCAAGGTTGCCATTATCAACAACGGTTATCTGGGCATGGTCCGGCAATGGCAGGAATTTTTCTATGAGCGGCGCTACAAAGCTACGCCGCTTTATAGTCCGGACTTCGTGAAGCTCGCCGAGGCGTTTGACTTGCCCGGCGCGGCGGTGCGGCAGCGCTCTGAGGTAGTGCCGACGATCCGCGCGGCTCGTGAACATCGCGGTACCTACGTGATCAATTTCTGTGTGGAGCAGGAGGACTCGGTCTTCCCCATGGTGCCTGCGGGCGCTGACCTTCACGCTATGATTCGCCGTCCCAGCCCGCTGGTTGAAACTGCGCAAGACTTGTGAGGAAACATGCTGATGACACTTGTGGTCCAGGTAGAGAACAAGCCCGGAGTTCTGAACCGGGTGGCATCGCTTTTTCGGCGGCGCGGTTTCAACATCGAGTCACTGACGGTCGGGCACACGGAGAAGCCTGGCGTCTCGCGCATGACCATTGTGGTCGATACCGACGAAGCCGGGGCTCTTCGGATCGAAGCCAACCTGTACAAGTTGGTGCACGTGCAACGCGTCGAGAACGTCACATCGACACCGTCGGTGTTTCGTGATCTGGCCATGATCAAAGTGGCCGCGACCCCGGAAACACGAGCTGAAATCATGCAGCTGGCGCACGTCTTTCGCGCCCGCATCGTGGACGTGAATAGCGAGTCACTGGTGATTGAAACTACCGGCGCCGAGGACAAAATCGACGGTTTGATTGAAATCTTGCGCGGCTTCGGCATTCTTGAAATGGCACGAACAGGGCGTCTCGCGATGACCCGCGGCCCCAGACCCGAGGCTTCAGCGGGTGCGCCAGGGCGAGACGATTCGTTGGAGGACGAGTCGGTGTCATATTCGGTTTAACAATTATTTGTGGAGGTAAGTATGGAAAACCTGAAAGAGAAGTTGGAGAAAACCCTGGAGGAACATCAACGAGAGAGCGGCTTGCACATGATCGGAGGCCGTGAGCGGCTGGTGGCACGGCTTCTGAAAGTGCTCGATCCGCCGGTTCATGACGCGGGAAGCGCTAATCACGCGGCTTCGGACGAGGATGGCCGGTGCTGTCAATAACTGAGTGAGTGTGCAGCACAGCTGCGCGCACATCGAAACACCAAAGTTCAAAGGAGAAACGAAATGGCAAAAATGTACTACGACAATGATGCCGACCTGGCACTCATTCGTGGCAAGAAAGTCGTCGTGATTGGCTACGGTTCACAGGGTCACGCACACGCTCTGAATCTTCGCGACAGCGGAGTCGAAGTTGTGGTCGCGCTGTCCGGGACAAGCAAATCCCGTGCCCGTGCTGAGGCAGAAGGACTGCGCGTGGTTTCACCCGCCGAAGCAGCAGTATGGGGAGATGTCATCGTCTTCCTGACGCCCGACACAACTCAGCCGGCCATTTACCGGGAAGCGGTTGCTCCCAATCTGACCGCGGGGAAAACTCTGTTCTTCGCCCACGGCTTTAATATTCACTTCGCAACCATCCAACCGCCCGCCGATGTGGATGTAATCATGATTGCCCCGAAAGCTCCGGGCCATCGAGTGCGCGAGGTCTTTGTCGATGGCGGCGGAACGCCCGGGTTGCTGGCCGTCTATCAGGATGCCAGCGGATCGGCGAAAGCTTTGGCGCTTTCCTATGCGAAAGCGCTGGGATGCACACGAGCCGGTGTCATCGAGACGACCTTCGGTGAAGAAACCGAAACTGATCTCTTCGGCGAGCAGGCCGTTCTTTGCGGCGGCGTGAGCGCGCTGGTAAAAGCCGGCTTCGAAACCCTGGTCGAAGCGGGATACCAGCCTGAGATCGCATATTTCGAATGCATGCACGAGCTCAAGCTGATTGTGGATCTGATGTACCGCGGCGGCTTGAACTACATGCGGTATTCCATCAGCGATACTGCTGAACACGGCGATTACACCGGCGGGCCGCAGTTGATCACTGATGAAACTCGAAAGACCATGCGCCGCATGCTGGGCGAGATTCAGCGTGGCGAATACGCTCGCAAGTGGATCGCGGAAAACGAAGCGGGACGCCCGTGGTTCAACGCCACCCGCAAGAGTGAGCAATCGCATCCCATCGAGCAAGTGGGAGGTCGATTGCGTGAGCTTATGTCTTTCCTGGATCCGGTGCGGATTGGGCCGGATGGGAATCCGGAAAAGGCGTTGCAGCCGTCAGCCGAGTTTGTCTCAAGCAGCGCCGACTGACGCCGACTGGGGAAGAGAAGAGGTAGAACCTATGCATGTATACGACTGGAATTCGATGCAGCCGGAGGCGGTGACCGAACTGTACCGGCGCACTGTCACGCAAGGAGAGAAGATGAGCGTGGCTCGGCTCGAGGTCGCGAAGGGATCGTCGACGCGAGCCCACTGCCATGAGAATGAGGAAGTCATCATTCTGCTGAAAGGGTGTTGGCGTTTTCATTTCGTTACCGGTGATGTCATGTTGCAGCCGAATCAAATGCTGACCATTACACCGGGTCCAGAGCATTCGTCCGAGGTATTGGAGGACGTGGTTGCAATCGATGTTTGCAGCCCCGCGCGGGAAGACTGGCTCACCGGCGCTGACCACAGGCTGCACAACGATCCTGATCAGTGTTTGTGGGGCGTTTAGGAGCCGAGGTGAGTTCACATCGATCGGGGAGAGTGAAGTCGTGATTATCAACATGCGGGAGCGGGCAACCGAAGCTGAGGTCCAACACGTGATTGAGCGCGTGAAGGAGGCAGGCTATCAGGCGCACGTCACCCGTGGAGAAGAACGCACCATCGTGGCTGCGGTCGGCAGCGGCGGACGCCGGCACGAGTTGGAGGCTCTGGCGGCTGCGCCTGGCGTCGACGGCGTGGTTGCGATCGCACAGCCCTTCAAGCTGGTAAGCCGTCAGGTGAAACCACATCGGACCGTCGTCAATATTGGTGGAGTGCTCATCGGAGACGGAAGCTTCGTTGTGATTGCGGGCCCGTGTTCGGTTGAATCTCGCGAGCAACTGTTTTCGACCGCGCGGGCGGTGAAGGCTGGCGGAGCTCGATTGCTTCGCGGTGGGGCTTACAAGCCGCGGACGTCCCCTTACGAATTCCAGGGGCTTGGCGTGGAGGCCCTGCGGTTGCTGAGCGAAGCGAGACAGGAAACCGGTCTTCCGGTGGTCACCGAGGTGATGAGCACGGAAGATGTGGATGTAATTTGCGAACATGCCGATCTTTTGCAAGTGGGCGCACGCAACATGCAAAATTTCGCTTTGCTGCGGCGATTGGCTAAGGTGGGGAAGCCGGTGCTTTTGAAGCGCGGTCCCTCGGCCAGCGTTAAGGAGTGGTTGCTGGCGGCTGAGTACCTGGTGGCCGGCGGGAATCCTAATGTCGTATTGTGCGAGCGCGGGATCAAAACATTTGAGACAGAAACTCGGAACACGCTGGATCTGGCGTCGATCGCGCTGGCCCGGGAGTTGACGCATCTTCCGGTGATTGCTGACCCGTCGCACGGAACCGGCCGTCCCAGCCTGATTGCTCCCATGTCTCGCGCGGCAGCGGCGCTGGGTGCCGACGGGCTTATGGTGGAAGTGCATCCCTGTCCCGAGCGGGCCCTGTCGGATGGGCCGCAGTCTTTGGATTTTCCAGGATTTTCTCGACTCATGAACAGCTTGGCCGAGCCCTTGCGTGCGGTCGAGATGTAAACTGAGCCGATTGCCAGATTGCTCGGAGGCCCCTTCGGCATTTTCCCACAACGGAACGTAAGTTTACTGTTTAGTACCGGGTACCCCCCTCCCCCTATTATCTGCAAAATCTAGAAAACAAGGGATTTAAAATATGACTATATGCTAGATCTTTGAGTTTTAAGGAGTTACACGCAAAATCTAGACAACATGGGAGTTACGGCGGGTGTGCCGTCCCGTTTTGAGAACGAACTAACGCTGACTTCGCGACGGGCGTTCGACCGGCTTCCCTTCCATGATGCTCTGAGGGGGCGGATTCGGGAGCGGCGGGCCGGACCAATCGCGTGACTGACTGGATCAGATTGTCAAAGAACGCACATTATCCAATAGATAATGCGAATTTAATATAGGTTATCTGATTGGAAACGCCGAGTCAATCAGAAAGCTTCCTGCGGTGCTGAGGGGCGGGGTCGGCAACTACGGCGTGATCTCGTATACGACGCCCTGATTGTAGGTGCCGCCGAAGATGGCGGTGCCGTAGAGGTGCGTGCCGGTTTTGTCGAAGACGACGGCGCCGTTGGGTTCGGCTCCATCACCCTTATCGGTGAAGCGGTGGAGAACGCTGTACGTCCATTTGCCATCTGTGCCGGGAGTCAGTTTGTAAACTACGCCGCAGCCGCCTGAGCATGGGCCCATGCCGCCCGCTGCCGTGCCGTAGAGGTTGCCTGCCTTGTCGAATGCCAGTGTGCTGACCGGTCCGCCTCCATTTCTGAACTGTGGGAAGTCGTAGAGGATGGTGTGCTTCCAGCGACCGTCCGCCGTCGGCGTTAGCTCGAAAACAGTTCCTTCGCCGTTCGCTCCGCCCACCTGGGTCGTGCCATACAGATTGCCCTTAGCGTCGAAGATTAGGCCAGCGATGGGTTGGCTGCCGTCGGGCCCTTGGAACGAATGCAGTAGAGTTTCCTTCCAGCCCGAAGCGGTATGGGTGAGCTTGAAAACCGTCCCTTTGCCATTGCCCGTCCCTCCGCCTGATGTCGCGCCGTAGAGGTCGCCGAGCCTATCTTGGACGAGTTCAGCATAGGACAGCCCGCCATCGCGAGGCGTAGCAGGAAAGTCGTGAAGGATGGTCTCAGTCCAGGAGGCCCCCGTCCCGGGTGCCAACTTGAAGACGATGCCCCCGCCGTTGGTTCCCCCCTCGCGTGTCGTCCCGTAGAGACTGCCTGCCTTATCAAGGATCACTTTGTCCCAAGGGCCCGACCCGTCCTGGTGGCTGTTGAGAAAGCTATGGAGCACGTTTAGGGTCCAGCCCTCCGGGGTGGTCGGATCAGGCGAAAGCTCGAAGACTGAGCCCACATCGTGGGTGCCTCCATTTATGGAGGTGCCGTAGAGGTTGCCTGCTGAGTCGAGAGTCAGCGACGGTTCAACTGCTGAACCCTGCTTAATCGTGAGCGTGTACAACAGATCGTAGGTCCATCGGCCGCCGGACGACAGCGACAACCTGAAAATTGTGGCATCCGCGTCGCCGCCGCCACCGGTCGTGCCGTAAAGGTTCCCCTCGTCGTCGAGGACAAGACCGCCGGTGGGCCCGCATCCGCTGGGATCACAGTGAAAGCTACGCAGCACTTTGAACGTACTGCCGGCATAGGCGCTGTTCGCGATCAGCAGGACTGCCGCCAGCAAGCCGCGTTTCATGGGGTGATTTCGTACACGACGCCTTGATTGTAGGTGCCGCCGAAGGCGGTGGTGCCGTAGAGATGTTTTTGGGTTTTGTCGAACACTACGCCGGAGAACACTTCCGCGCCGTCGTTGGTGGCGTCAGTGAAGCGGTGGAGTACAGTGTATTGCCATTTGCCGTTGGAGCCGGGCGACAGCTTGAAGACTACCCCACAGCCACTCGGGCACGGACCGATGCCGCCCACGGCTGTGCCATAGAGGTTACCTCCTTTGTCGAATATCAAGGTGCTAGCTGGACCGCCTCCGTTCTTGAACTGGGGGAAGTCGTAGAGGATGGTTTCTTTCCAGGGGCCGCTGGCAACGGGCGTCAGTTTGAACACGGTGCCAGATCCGTTCTTGCCGCCCTCGGCTGTGGTGCCATACAGATTGCCCTCGGCGTCGAGCACCAAGCCGCCCATGGGATGCTCTCCGTTGCTCCTGTGAAAGCGGTGCAAGACGGTCTCCTTCCAGCCCATTGAGGTGGGTTGCAGACGGAAAACAACGCCACAAAAACACGGCGGACCGCCGTCGCCAGAGCCGGTGCCGTAGAGATTTCCTGCCTTGTCAAACACCACTTCGGAGTAGGAGCAGCAACCGTCGCTGTTGGCCGGAAAGTTGTAGAGAATTCCTTCAGTCCAATCGCCGTGGGAGTCTGGCGTCAATTCGAAGACGACGCCCCCAGCAGCGCCCTCGGGGCCGCCGTCGCGGGTGGTTCCGTAGAGATTGCCTGCTTGGTCGAGGATGACTTTGTCCCAGGGGCCAGAGCCGTCCCCCACGAACGGGTCAAAGCTATGGGCTACGGTTATGGTCCACTGCTCGGGCGCGGCCTTACCGGGCGACAGTTCAAAGACGGTGCCGAAATCGTAAGTGCCGCCATTTATGGAAGTGCCGTAGAGGTTACCTGCCTGATCGACGGCCAGGGCGGCGGCGACGGCTGACCCTTCGCTGAGTGTGAGTGTTTGCAGGAGGGCGTAGGTCCAGTGGCCGCCGGCGGATGGCGTTAATTTGAAGATAGTGGCGTTGGCATTGCCGCCGCCCGGTGTTGTGCCGTAAAGGTTCCCATTGGCGTCGAACGCCACGCCACCGTTGGGTCCGCAGCCGCCGGGATCGCATCTGAAGCTGTGCAGCAGCTTGAGCCTAGGTGCTGCGGAGGCGTAGTTTGCCAGCAGAACAATGAAATACAGTGAGGTACAAAGCATGCGCAAAACGGAATGTGAGTTATTGCGTCGCATGGGACGTTGCTCTTCGGGAAAGAACGGTTGGGTACCGGTGGAGCGGATACCCTAGCCGCAAACCGGAACTATACCACCAAAATCCCCCGCAGGCGCCGGATTTATGATTCCGGCAGCCTTGCGGGGCGCGGTATTTGGGCGCTCAGTCGGAGGCATCGTCATCGGGATCGAGCGGCCCGGTGTAGTTCAGGTAACAGTTTTGGGTGTTAGGGTT
The DNA here is from genome assembly GCA_035483835.1 of Terriglobales bacterium. Taxonomy (GTDB): domain Bacteria; phylum Acidobacteriota; class Terriglobia; order Terriglobales; family Acidobacteriaceae; genus JABDBE01. Next base: position 2,084 of record DATHPO010000073.1, on the reverse strand, counting down.
AACGAAGCAGATTGCGGGCACCGGCGCTGGAATTGGCGTAAACGTGCGGGCCGTAGGAAGACTGTGAAAACCAGGGTCCAGAGGTTTGGCCACGTGATCGGCGTAGTGATAGTTTGTTCCGGCGATCTCGGCCAAGTTAAAGTTCGTCTCGATGAACTTCAGAATACTGCCGAAATCGTAGCAGTGTTGGGTGTCGGTGCAGGTCGTCGTATTCTGTAGATTGACCGTGCCGGAGACGAACTGCTGGGGAGTATAAGCTGAAACAAACATGAATGGCACGCGGAAACCGTAGATGTAACCGCACCCCCAGTTGGACGGAGCCGGGCATATTCCCTGGTCATTGTCGAGCCAAACGCCGGGGCTAGGAGCGGGCAAGACATGGTCGTACCAGCCTCCCCAATCGTCCCAGACGATGAGGACGGCGGTGTTGCCCCAATATTCGGGACAGGGGGTGTTGTGTTTTGTGCCGCTGGTGTCGTAGTAGACGCCGCCGACGGCATTGACGATGTCGGCGACCCAGGAGGGCCCGAAGCCCAAGCCAGCGCCGCCGATGCCGCCGTGGTCTGACCAGCCTCCGTCGGGAGTGACCCAACTGACGTCGGCGAGTTGACAGGCGTTGTGGTTGGTGCCGTTTACGCCCAAATCGGTCAGCACCATGCCGGGGCCCAGCGGACCAACGTAAGGGGCTACGTTCTTGACCCAATCCTGCCCGTTGCAGGTGTTTCCCGCAATCGGATTGCAGATGTGATGGATGGCGTTGGGCGCGGTCCAAATAGAACCGGAAGTGTTTGCGTACCATCTCCAACTGTCCCCGGCGTTGTCGAGGAGGTCGGTCAGTGTGGCATGCTCGAAGCAGGGGTAGACGGGACTGTTCGTGTTCTCGTTGCCATTACCGTCAATCAGCTTGACGACTTCGCCGTTGGGAGAGGTACATCCCGTGTTATCAAAGTCGTTGCCCGCTCCGTAGGGGTTGTCGGCGGCGAAGAGGGTGTTGGGCGGCGCGCTTGTAGTCGACGTGCCGGATAGAAGGAATTGGTGCGCGGGGAAGCTGGGTCCTTGATTGGTTTGAAAGAAGTAGTTCGCCCAGCCGTACTGGGTCGCGACCGCGAGGTAGGGATCTAGGCGGTTGTAGAACTTGCCGTTGTATTCGAAGTTATCGTTCTCGACGTAGTGGAGCCAATTGAAGACCCAGGAACCGTTGATCACGCATTCTGACGCGTTATTGGGGCAGCAGTAGGGAGATTTCGTGCAGCCCACGGAGGTGGGGCCGGCGTTGACTCCACCGCTGTTGTACATCTGGACGAATGATTTGTTCCCGTGATCGGGATCAAGGTCGTCGTACAGCGGGTCGGGGGTCAGAGCTACCTGCGTGCCGCTGGTGCCCGGCGGCAGAATTACGGTCCCATTGGGGGAGATGTTGTAGGGGCTGGGGCACGTGCCATACGGTGATGCACACAGGCCCTGGAAGAGGTTGTCCGGGGTGCGGTTTTCCTGGACGATCACAATAATGTGTTGGAAGGTTGTTTGAGTGTAGGCAAGGGTTGCGCTGAGAGAAGCTAGCAACAGCAGAATTTTGGTTACGCGCTTCATGGCATCCTCCAGGGATGTTGGCAGGTTGTAAGGTGAACCGCAGGAGTTTGCGAGGGGCCCGGCTGCAGTTCGGCGGAAGGCGGCGGCAGCTGCTACGAATTATCCGCTGGACTTTCGGTGTGTCAAGAAAATTCGCTCTGTCCAATTCTTGGACAACGCAATCTGAATTTGATTTTGGCCTCGACGTCGGCATCGGTTTTGTAACATCGCCATTACGCTCGTTGACAAGGGTCGTCAGTGTTGCCCCGAATTATTCCTGCATGGCGCAAGCGCCCGCCCCTTGCACAAAACGCAAGGAGCGGGGCACCCGAACCTAGTTCTCATCGGCTGAGGTTCGGACCAGCCGCTCTCCGGGTAAATGCGCGATCCTGCAGAAGAAGCGTCCATTTTTTCGCTAAAAGCATTAACATGCTAGGCCTGCCCTAAAGGGGGCCCATGGAAGGTTCTGTCACACCCCGAAAGTTGGCTGGCCGGTATGAAGTGCGGCAGATCCT
>DATHPO010000072.1:0-5520 GCA_035483835.1 Terriglobales bacterium | reverse complement strand
GCCGGAGATCATTCCTTTCACTTTGACGTTCTGGGCAGCGCTAAAAGCCGATGCCGCTACTAGAAAACACACTGCCAACAGACTCGTTCCAATCGTTAGACGTTTTTTGCTCATACAATTTGCCTCTCCATTTCGTTTTTTGATTTTCAGACGGGATTCCTCCCGTCATTACGATGGTCACGCAACATGATCGACCTTTCATTGGGGTACCGCTACTAGGAAAACTCCTAGTGGGTGCCGCCCCGCCGCAGGGTGAAATCGCACCATCTTTGACAGGAAGACTCAAACACTGCGTCGAGAGGTCCCCGCGGCGGTGTCCCACTCCACCGAACAACGGTGAAGGTGAAACGCAATCGAAAGGGCGAACAGAAGTCACCCTATCGACGCCATCGGTCCAGTGCAACTAGCAAAACCAATAGTATGGCTTGCACTTCCGCTGGCCGGAGCAGGACCATTCCCGCGACTACGGCCAAAGCTGTCTCATCACTATGAACCACTCGCGATTTCACCAATTAAAACCGGAGCGTCGATTTTCGAGATCAGGTCTGAGGATTCCAGAACGGTACCAGCAGATCAGGCGGAAGTTACCAAAGTAAAGCTCTCATTTGATTTCGCTTTGACCGGAGGGTTGTGGTCGGCCAAGATCCAAGTATGCCGTGCGTGCCGAACGTAGGCCACCAACTTCGAGGGGGAAACTAACCCTTGCTTACACCGACGATTCCAGGAAAGTACAGGGTCAGCCTGATCGACAGCCGGCGGCACCGGACCTTAACTTCGTTGATAGATGGTCCGCAACCAGCATGATCGTTTCTGAGGGGAGGCTTTATGTACCGCAAGACACGTGCCCATTTCGTTCCTTCAATCGCAGGGTTTGCAATCGCAGTCATGGCCCTATGCTGTGGGTTGGGGCAGCCACTGGCTGCAGACGACGCGCGCGCACTGGTTGACGCCAGCAAGCCGCTTGCAAATGTCCGTGTAGCCAGCAACCTGACTACGAAGAGCGCTGATTCGAACATGCCTGCGACCGCGGTCAAGAGTGTTACGGACTCGAGGCCTCCGATTTCCTGCAAGCTGGGCGCCAACGGCGTTCTCACCGACTGCCGCATCAATGACGGTTACGACCTCAACGATGTCGCCAACTGGTTTCAAGACGAGCACGACCAAACTTTGCATCTCGCCGTTAACAGCATTACACTCGCCAAGAAATTTGAGCGCTCGCTCGAGAGTTGCACAGACGAAAAAGCAAAGAAGTGACCGCTGACGAGAAATGCGCCCGCCGAGCGGCGGCTGAAAGATGATTCCTGCACCCGAACGGGACCCGAACTCCTACGCTATTAATAGCGTTCCTCATCGCTTTTTTCGATGATCTCAAACTCCCTCCAAAATTCGTAATCATAAATAGGCGCAAATCAGAGGCTGGTTCCACGCCTTCTGCCGCGAGGTTAGACGGTCAGCGGGGGGCAGCGGCGCAAACCCGCTAGGAAGCAGACACCGGTCGGGCGGGAATTGATCTGTAGTAAAACTGTAGTAGTTCGATGTTGATAACCATGCAGATCGGATCAAAACGAAGCAAATCGAGTTGCTGGTAAGTGATTGACGAATCATGTAGAGTAGAGAATTTTCATAACGGATCAGAACTCACCTGTGAACTCAAAATCCGCCGGGCTTTCGGCGTTGCTGGTTCGACTCTTCCCTTTCCGATGTGGTACACACTAACCTGACCCCATTTTTGGAGACTTTCAATGGCTCTAATAAAAACTTCCAATCCAGCTTTGTCCGGCGATGCGTTTCGCGTAGGCGGTGCCGTGTTCGACGACAACATGACAATCTCCGGCACGGTTAACAAGACCGGCATTTTGTTGATCTGCGCAATGGCCACCGCAGCCTGGAGTTGGAATCTGTTCACACGCTCTCCTCAGACTGCTCTGCCACTTCTCGCCGTCGGCGGCATTGGGGGTTTCATCGTCGCACTGGTAACCATATTCAAGAAGGCTTGGTCTCCAGTAACCGCGCCAATATATGCGCTACTGGAAGGCTTGGTACTGGGCAGCGCCTCCGCCATGCTGGAGGTGCGTTTTCCCGGGATCGCCATGCAGGCAGTGGGCTTGACGTTTGGAACATTGGTGGCATTGCTGCTCGCCTACCGGTCCGGCCTCATCCGCGCCACCGAGAAATTCAAGACCGGGATTGTGGCGGCGACGGGCGGAATTGCCGTCTTCTATCTGATCCAGTTTGTGCTCGGGTTCTTCGGCATTCACTTCGCCGCCATCAACGGCTCGGGTATGATCGGGATCGGCTTCAGTGTAGTAGTGGTGATCGTCGCTGCGCTCAACTTAGTACTGGATTTCGATCTTATCGAGAGTGGAGCCCGGGCCGGCGCCCCGAAATACATGGAATGGTACGGCGGCTTCGCTTTGATGATCACTCTGATTTGGCTGTACTTTGAAATACTGCGCCTCCTCTCGAAGATCCGCAGCCGAGACTAGTGTCGAAGCTGCGAGCGTACCCGGCACAACACATTCGATGAGTGTTTCGGCTTACAACGGTTTTCGTCTAGACCTGCAGCACATCGCCGTCTCGGGCAACCATTTCGTACAACACAGGATTGACGAAAAATCCGATGAAAAGGCGGGAAATGAGACCGGCCACGATGACGATGGCGAACGGCCTCTGCGTATCTGATCCAATGCCAGTGGAAAGAGCGGCCGGCAATAATCCAAGGCAGGCAACCAGGGCTGTCATCATTATCGGGCGGAGCCGCAAGAGCGAAGCTTCTCGTGTGGCCGTGCGGATATCCATCCCCTCCTGGCGCAGCTTGTTGATGTAGGAGACGAGAATGACGGCAGTCTCCACGGAAACTCCGAGCAATGCCAGGAGACCCAAGACTGAAGAGACGCTGAAAGGGGTGCGAGTGAGCTTCAGCGCGACCAGTGCACCCACTGGCTCAGTCATAATTACGCCGAGAGCAATGGTGACGGGGAATTTGAAATTTCCATAGAGCGCAAACAAGATCATGAAAATTATCACTACGGCGAGTGGGCCAATAAAGTACATTTGCGATTTGGCCTCAAGGAACTGGCTGTACTCGCCGCCCCATTCCATCCGGTAGCCCTGCGGCAGGGTCACGGCCTTCTTGACCGCCGCTTGCGCTTCTCGCACCCCCCGCTCCAGGTCACGCCCCTCGATGCTGTACTGTACCCCGATGTAGCGGGAGTTATTTTCGCGATAAATAAAGGACGCACCGTTTCCCTGGCTGATCTTGGCAAGCTGGCCGAGTGGGATTTGCTGCCCGTCGGGTGTGCCCACCAACAGATTGCCGATCTCATGCGCGCTGCTGCGGAACTGAGGTTGCATGCGGACGACCAGATCGAACAGCTTCTCCCCTTGAATGACTTGAGTAACTGCCTGCCCGCCTACTGCGGCCGAAATCACGGCTTCGACGTCCGCAACGTTGATTCCGAAGCGCGCAATCTTGTCGCGATCGACGTCGATCAGGAGGCTCGGCTGGCCAAGTTCGCGCACCACGGTGAGATCGGTGAACCCGGGCACCTTGGAGAGCGTGTTCTTGATCTGTATCGCTTTGTCCTGAAGTACGTTCAGATCGTCGCCATAAACTTTGACTGCCAAAGAACTCTTGAGCCCGGTCAAAGCTTCGTCCACGGCATCTTCCGCCGGCTGGGTATAGTTGAAAATGATCCCTGGGAAGGCAGTGAGTTTCCTATTGATCGATTCGATGAGCTGTTTTTTCTCGCTGATCTCGCCGCTCCATGCTTTGTCCTTGTAGGGCTTCAGACCAACGTAGAACTCGCAGTTAAAAAAGCCGGTAGGATCCGTGCCATCGTCGGGTCGCCCTAATTCTGAACCCACCACAGTAACCTGCGGATAAGACATTAGGATGTCGCGTATCTGAGGAGCGATCTTGCTAGCCTCCTCGAAAGAAATGGTGTAGGGCATCGTGGCCCGCACCCACAGGGCTCCTTCATCAAGGTGAGGCATAAATTCGCCGCCGATGAAGGGCACGAGCAGCAGGGTGGCGCCGAAGATCAGGGTTGCGATCAACATGGTCGTTTTGGGCCGCGCGAGCGACCAATCCAGCTGAACGGCGTACTTCCGCTTCATCCATTCAAAAGCACGATTCGGTTTCTCGCGCACGCCCTTCTTGAACCAATAGGAGGCGAGCACAGGAATCAGCGTGAGCGTCAGGATGAGCGCGCCCACCAGGGCAAACGACATCGTCTCAGCCATGGGATGGAACAGTTTCCCCGAGGCTCCGCTCAGCGCATAAATCGGCAGATAACCAGCGAGGATGACGGCCACCGAATAAAAGATCGGGCGATCCACATCTTTCGCCGCGGCAAGAATGACTTCGTTCAGGTTGTACGGCTGTCCTTCCCGCAGCGCCAGCTCGCGGTAGATATTTTCGATCATCACCACTGCGCCATCGATGACTATTCCGAAATCAATCGCCCCGATGGAAAGCAAATTCGCGGCAACGTCGTGCGCGTGGAGCACGATGAAGGCAAACAAAAGCGAGAGTGGAATGGTGAGGGCAACAATCACGGCAGCGCGGAAGCTGACCAGGAAGAAAATCAGCACCACCAAAACCAGCACCATGCCGCGAAGCAGGTTCGCTTCCACCGTGTCCGTCGTCAGGTCTACCAGTTCACTGCGGTCATAATAAGGATGAATTTTGACGTCAGGCGGCAGGATCTGGTGGTTCAATTCGTTGGTTTTCGCTTCGACTCCTTTCAGGACGTTCTGCGTCTGCTCTCCGCGCAGCATGAGAATGACGCCCTCAACGGCATCGTCATTTTTCTGAAATCCGAATTCTCCCAGGCGCGGCGCGTGCCCAATAGTTACATCTCCTACATCGCGCACTCGGATGGGCACGCCTTTGTTGGCGCCCACTACGATGTTTCCGATGTCGTCTGTATTCCGGACCAGCCCAATCCCGCGAACGTAGTAGAACTGCCCGCCTTGAGAATAAAAGCCGCCGCCCGCATTCGAGTTGTTGGCTGCTAAAGCAGCGGTGACTTGAGGAATGGTCAAGTGATAACCGTAGATGCGCGCCGGGTCTAGCAGGACCTGATATTGCATCACGGTTCCGCCGAAGCCAGAGTCGTCAGCCACGCCGTGAACCGATCGATAAGCTCTCTCAATCACCCAGTCTTCAATCGTTTTTAGTTCCTGAGGGCTGCGGTCCGAACTCTCCAGTACATAGCGATACACTAGGCCACTCGGGCTGAAAAGAGGCGCGAGGCTCGGAGTTACGCCGGTTGGCAGCGTAGCTTGAGCGAGCCGCTCAAAAACGATTTGCCGCGCAAAATAACTGTCCGTGCTTTCTTCGAAGGTGAGGATTACATCGGACAATCCGTAGAGCGAGATGGAACGCATCACCACCATGTGAGGGACGCCGTTCATCTGGAGTTCAAGTGGAAGCGTGACCAAGCGTTCGACTTCCTCCGCAGCATGGTCTGGCCACTGGGTGATGATTTCGACCTGTGGAGGCGAAAGATCAGG
>DATHPO010000071.1:0-26432 GCA_035483835.1 Terriglobales bacterium | reverse complement strand
GAGAGCGTTATCAGGCTGAAGTAAAGCAGCTCGGTCTGACGGTCGGCTGGGTGGCTTCCCACCTGGATTGAACCCGGAGAGAAAGCATCTATCGCTAAATAAAGCGTCGCCCATAGCAACCCAAGCAATAGATAAATATTGGCAGCAGTGTAGAGCTGCGCCTGAGTGACGGAACGTGAATTCCTGAGATACGAGAAAAGGCCCGCAGCCGCGAGTGCGAAGAACGCAGCCAGAAATCCCCATCGAATTCCGCTCAGTGTTCGGCTGCGGAACGTATTACCTGCTACCACAAAGATCACATTGCACAACGCCAACACGATCGACGGCCACACCCACTTTTTTATCTGCGACAACCGGACAATGGATAACACGACTGGTATGAACGTTACGGTCGCGAGCACCAGGCGGCTCCAATTATCGTGGTCCAACACCGGAGTCAACAGAATGGCCAGTAGCAAAGATAAGAGGAGCAACAAGTCCGGTCGCGATTGAAGTTTCGTCTGCATGAGAAAACCTCAACAACGCGCATTCTATCGGGTACTTATCAAGAAGTCCCCTTATTACAGTGATCGGGTGGCCGAATCGTATTGTAACCAGAGCATTGTGTTCCGGCGGGCTGGCCCAGGCTTTCGCCCTAGGCAAAAGTGGGTGCCCTGCCCTTCTCGCGTTCTTTGCGAGAGGGCGGGGCTTTAGCTGACTGTCGCCCGGCGGTCGTTCTTGTTGGGCCCTATCCCACTTCTCGCACATAACGCGAGAAATGGGGCACCCGGCTAGCATTGAGAGTCGGTGAACACGGTCGTCGGGGCCACCCGTCCAGCAACACTACATCCAAGTGATAGACGAAACCGTCAAGCAGACAGGGGAACTGCTGGCAACGAAGATGCTACAGGTGTAGTTGTCCTTGCTCTCGAAAGCCCTCTGGCGACGCTTCCGGGAAACTAGTTGTTCAACTGCGTAGCGTCTACCGACTCCCTCCGCCGCCACAACGCAACGCCCTGCGCTCCGAGAGACAGCATGCCGAGCGATGCGGGTTGCGGAGTGTCGGAAATGGGAGCGGTCAGGTCTGCATTGGGGCTAAAATCTTGTTCACCCGAGTGGTCCGCCGCCTCTTTGGTCTGGCCAGCTTTGATCGACTTGCCGGGGATGGTTTCGTAGGCATAGCCCGTAAGGGTAGCGGTGATGGGATTGTGTCGCCGGACTCGTACGCTCAGTCGGGCCCATCCGTAATGGGTTTTCCGATTAATCAGAAACTTCAGTCCGAGGTAGCGGTTCGCAACGTTATCCCAATCACCGGCGGTATGACAGGTGTGTTGCACAAAATGACAGCTCCATACAGCCATTATTGCTTCGGAAGAGGAAAAAAAACCTTTGGAGCTGATCCGGTAGCCCCGGTTCAATGCGAATGCGTCAAATTTGAATCCCTCACGGCCACCCTCGATACCGTTACCTCGATTGTCCACCACTTTCAGGAGACCACTTGAGTTGTTTATGCCATGAGTTAAGGCATTATCGATGGCAAAGTCGGTTATGCCGTCATGGTTGAGATCGAGATTGTACAGTTTATTGACCCCGATTGAGATATGCGCTGGCGTGTATACGATCTTGCCCTCAGACGGTTGAGCCAGAGTCATCACGCTCACTCCTGCTGCACCCGCGGCCAGCGCGTACATGTTGAGGTGTTGATGGACTGACTCAGGAAGGTTGGAAGCCGTTTTACGGGGCCCGGAGGGACGTTTCATAAAGCCTCCTTGATAGGCGGGAGGAATGTTACTCTCGGCGTTGTCGATTGTCAAAAGAGATTCCCAACCTGGGGGTGGTAGGAGGTTTGGTCCCTGCGGGGCCTCGGGTCGAATTTGTGGCTTTTGTGGCACGGCTGAAGCCGTACCCTTTCACGAATCTTCGCGGGCGGGGGCGCCCGCGACCACACAGGCAATGCTGGCGAGCTAAGCTCGCTGGACAGCCGAGGGTGGCTTCACCACATTAATCTAATCTGGTTCTTGACGATCATGGCTTTTCCGAAGCTCGTGCCTACGAATTCTGCCCGCTTCTCGCCCAGGAATGGGAAAATGGGGCGATCGGCGGTGGAGTGCCGAAAAGTTGTCAATAGGGAGAAATTACACGAATCGGTGTATGTCTAGGCAGGCGGGGCAAATATAAATTTCAAAATTTGGCGGGTTTACCTATTCCATGTGATATAATAAGATTATAAAGATTAACTCAGGCGCGGCCCTCGGGTCGCGCCTTTTCTTTGGTCGAAAATCCGTTTCCGGACTGAATAAAAATGACGAGTGAGAGGCGTTTCAAGACTTGCAAACTGCAAGGGGAATGGGCCGAATTGCTGTTCATGGCGCGAGCGGCCGAGCGCGGTTTTAGCGTTTCCAAGCCCTGGGGCGAGTCCCAGGCTTATGACGTGACGGTCGAGAGCGGGGGCGAGTTCCTGCGGGTACAGGTGAAATCTACGGCATCCACGTCGGGCTATAAAGGATATGTCTGCAGCTTCATACAGACGGGCACGCCGCCTTATCGGCGGGACCAAGTCGATTTCTTTGCCATCTACGTGATACCGGAGGACGTCTGGTACATCATTCCGTCTGAGGTTGCGACGCGGCAGAAATACAACATCCTGTTGTCTCCGCGACGGAAGAAGCAGAAATACACCCGCTACATTGAGGCATGGGGGCTTTTGCGCTGCAGAAAAAGGAAGCGGGTGCGCTCCTAGGCCAGCTTCACGGGTGCTATAGCCTGCGAAGTGGCAAGCGGGCGATTCAGGTTCCTGCCTTGGAACCCGTCAGCATTGCTGGCGCAGGGAAACACCCGGATCCCTCGCTTCGCTCGGGAAGACAAGAGTGTTTTTTGGGACGACTACCAGATCTGCACCCGGTCTGGCGGCGCAAGATAGAGTTTCTCTCCGGGTTGGACGTTGAATGCGGGGTACCAAGCGTCGACGTTGCGCACCATGTCGGAGCGGTACTCGGCCGGGGAGTGCGGGTCGGTCATGACTTGCTGGCGGAGCGCGGCTTCGCGCTGTTTCGATCCCCAGTTTTGTCCGAAGGCGATGAAGAACTGCTGGTCGCCGGAGAATCCGTCCTGGACGGGGGCGGGTTTGCCGGCGAGCGAGGCGTGGTAGGCATCGAAGGATGCGGAGATGCCGGCGTTGTCGGCGATATTTTCGGCGAGCGTCTGCTTGCCGTTCACGGAAAGGTCGGGAAAAGGTTTGTAGGTGTCGTACTGGGCGGCGAGCCGGGCGGTGGCGGCTTTGAAATGGGCGAAGTCGGAGGGCGTCCACCAATCGCGGACTCGGCCTTTGGAGTCAAAGGCGCTGCCTTCGGTGTCGAAGGTATGGCTGATTTCGTGACCGATCACGGAGCCGATGGCGCCATAGTTCGCGGCGGCGGGAGCCAGCGGATCGAAGAACGGCGGTTGCAGGATGGCGGCGGGAAAGCTGAGCGCGTTTTGCAGCGGAAGGTTGACGGCGTTCACGGTCTGGGGCTCCATCGACCATTCTTTGCGATCGATGGGATGTCCGAGACGGGCGACATCGTGGTGATAGTCGAACAGGCGACCGCGCCAGAGGTTGCCGAAAATGTCATCCGCTTTGACTTCGTAGGCGGAGTAGTCGCGCCAAGTGTCGGGGTAACCAATTCCCACGTAGAGAGTGGTGAGTTTGGCCTGGGCTTCGGCTTTGGTGGCGGGATTCATCCAGTCGAGCGCTTCGATGCGCTTGCGGAATGCAGCGATAAGGTTTGCGACCATGGCTTCGGCCTGGGCCTTGGCTTCGGGAGAGAAGTAACGCTGGGCGTAGATTTGTCCGACGGCGTCGCCAAGGAATACGTTGACGGTCGCGACGCCGCGCTGCCAACGTGGACGCTGTTCTGTTGTGCCGGTGAGTGTTTTGCCGAAGAAGGCGAAGCGTTCGTCAGCCAGCGCTTTGGGCAACACGGCGGCGTAGGCCTCGATGAAGTGGAACGACAGCCAGTCTTTCCAGGTTTCGAGATCGGTGGAGGCGACGAGAGCGGATTCGCCAGCGAAGGCCGTAGGCTGCCACACGATGAAGCTGGCTTGGTTGCCGAGTGCGGCGGCACGAAAGTATTCTGCCCAATCCAGGCCGGGGGCTTTGGCGGAAAAGTCGGCTTGTTTCCAGGGGTTGTTGGCTTTCTGGATGTCCTCGTTCTCGGCGAGGGTCAGATGCTTTTCGGCGATGGCATGCTCCAGATCAACAATGCGCTGGGCGCGGGCGTCGGTGTCGGTGAATCCCGCAAGCTTGAGCATGGTTGAGATGTGCGCCTGGTACTTGGTGCGAATGTCGCGCATTCGCGCGTTGTCGGCGAGGTAGTACTCGCGGTCGGGCAGTTGCAGTCCGCCTTGCATCAGGTAGGCGGCATAGTGCTCAGAGTCGTTGAATCCGGGCGCAACCCACAATCCGAAAAGATTTGGGGTGTGGAAATTGGTGTTGTTGAGCGCGTCGACGTCGGCTCGCAGGCTTTCACCAAGCGCCCGGGCCAGTTCGTGTTTATCGTGGATGGCGGCAATGGCTTCGAGGTGCGGGCGCAGCGGGTCAAGACCTTTGGCCTCGATGGCCGCGTCGTTCATATAAGAGGTGTAGAGGTCGGCAATTTTACGGGTGCTCGAACCCGCGGGCGCGTTGGACTTTACTGCTTCTTCAATCAGGCCGACGGTGCGTTTGTTGCTTAGGTCGTCGAGAGTCGAGAAGACGCCAATGCGGCTGCGGTCGGGCGGAATATCGGTGCGTTTGATCCAGCCGCCGTTGGCATAATCGTAGAAATTGTCGCCGGGCTTGACCGAAGGGTCCATATTCTCGATGGCGATGCCATGGGCGTCGGGTTTGGAGGCGTCCTGCGACAGAGCGGCGAGTGCAGATAGAGCTAAAAGGGCGCAGGTGGCGGCGCGGGCGAAGATCCGGTACGGAAAGCAAGAAGTAGGTCTCATAAGATTGCGCTCCAAGAAAGCTGCGGCGGAACACAGCCAATCGGGATTAGACGGCGGCCAACTAAAAAGATTAGCACGACCAGTGAATTTGTTGGTGGGTTTGCGTGGCAGCGTGACAGGGCACCGCGAGCCCTGGAAGCTTGTGAAGTACGACCAAACGAGCGAGATTTTCATCCCAGCGAGGTTTTTAGCGCCCTTCGTAATCTTTCCCTGACCCCCACAAGCAATACAGGATGAGAAGTTCAGCAGTGGACCGCAACCTTGTTCACAAAATCCACGCCGAGACACGTTTCCAGGGACGGGGATGGTGAATTCTAGGTTATTGGAAACAGCGGGCGACCTGTATGAAGTGTCGGATCATCGCGGTTTTGGGCACGAGGCCGGAAGCCATCAAGTTGGCGCTCGTGATTCACGCCTTGCGCCAGCGATCGCAAGAGTTTGAGACGGCGGTGGTTCACACCGGTCAGCATCGCACCATGCTCGACCATGCCTTGCAGTTTTTCAAGATCAAGCCTGAGTTTGATCTGGACGTGATGCGTCCGAACCAGACGCTCAACTCCCTCACCGGGCGCGTTCTGGACACGGTCGAGAATGCGTGCCACCGTTTCGAGCCCAACATGGTGCTAATCCAGGGCGATACTACAACCGCTTTTGCCTCCGCGCTGGCGGCGTACTACTGCAAGATTGCCGTAGGCCACATCGAAGCGGGCCTGCGCAGTCACGACATCTACAACCCGTTTCCCGAAGAAGCCAACCGGCGGCTGGCTTCAGTGCTGAGCGAGATTCACTTTGCTCCCACGGCGTTGGCCCGGGACAACCTGCTGGCTGAGGGTATTCCTGCGGAAAAAATTGTGGTTACCGGCAATACCGTGATTGATACCTTGCGCGCCTTGAGCGTACTGCCGCATTCCTGGGAAAACACTCCCCTGGCCGGAATTCCGGACGACAATTCCCGCCTGGTGCTGGTCACATCGCACCGTCGGGAATCCTGGGGTACGGACCAGGAACACATGTGCATGGCGCTCAAAGATCTGGTCCAGCAGCATCCCGACATTCGCATCGTCTACCCGGTGCATATGAATCCCAACGTGCGCACCACGGTGAACGCTCTGCTACAGAACACGGACAGAATTCATCTGACTGAACCGCTTGACTACATCACGTTCGTCAGCCTGCTGCGGCGTTGTTTTCTGGTGCTGACGGATTCGGGCGGCATTCAGGAGGAGGCGCCGACGTTCGGGAAACCGGTGCTGGTCCTGCGCAAGCTTACGGAGCGGCCGGAGGCCTCGCAGTTTGGCATGGCGAAAATCATCGGCATGTCGCGCGAGGGAATCGTGAACGAGACCAGCCATCTGCTCAACGATGCGGAAGCGTATCAGGACATGTCCGAGGGCGAAAATCCTTATGGTGACGGGCATAGTTCGGAACGGATCGTGGAGGCCGTCGCGCGCTGGTATGCAAAGAAGACTCCACTGTTAGAGGCCGATAAGCAATTCAAGCTGGCACCGCGGCCGCAGCCTCGTCGTCGGAAATCAGACTTGAAAGAAAGCGCTCGCACGGCCGCGGCAGGTAAGGAGTGACCTCGCAGAACCTCCGTCCGAGCTGCGGTTGCGCGCCATGATCTATGTCCTCTACAGCATAGTTTTCGTCATCTGCGTCTACACTGGCCGCCACTACTGGTTCACGCTCAACCGGCTATTCGGTTTCCAGAGACATCCTTACATCGACATCGACACCGCCGACTGGCCTCCGGTCACCGTGCTGGTAGCCGCTCACAACGAGGAAAAAGTCATCGCGAACATTCTCGATGCCTTGATGACGGTGAAATATCCAGTCGACAAAATGCTAGTGATTCCGGTGAACGACCGATCCACCGACCGGACTCGCGAGATCGTCGACAAGTTTGTGGAAGACTTTCCCGGGCGCATTCAGCCGTTTCATCGCGTTGGAGGCAAAGGGGGCAAGGCCGCCGCACTGAAAGATGCCATGGAATTGGTGACGACCGAGGTCATTCTGATTTTTGATGCCGATTACCTCCCCGGTACCGGACTGATCAAGCAACTGGTGGCTCCGTTCTTTGATCTCGAAGTGGGCGGCGTGATGGGCCGGGTTGTGCCGATGAATGTTGGTGCCAATTTGCTGACCCGCCTGTTGGATCTGGAGCGGTCGGGCGGCTACCAGGTGGATCAGCAGGCGCGAATGAACCTGCGCCTCGTGCCCCAACATGGCGGCACGGTGGCGGGAGTGAGGTTGAGCGCTCTGCGGGAAATTGGCGGCTGGAATGAGAATTCGTTAACGGAAGACACCGACCTGACCTATCGCCTGTTGCTGAATGGCTGGAAAACCGTGTACCAGAATCGCTCCGAGTGTTACGAGGAGGTTCCAGAGGTTTGGCCGGTTCGCATCAGGCAGATCATGCGCTGGGCCAAGGGGCATAACCAGGCCATGGCGACTTATGGTTTTCGATTGCTCCTGGGAAAACACCGGGCCACCCTTCGGGAACGGATCGATGGGACCTTGCTGCTGGGAGTGTATGCCATGGCGCCGATCACGCTGGTTGGTTGGGCGCTCGCGCTGGCGGTGTTCTACCAGGGTGTCGCTCCGCTGCACGGTGTGATAGCCGTGCTCTCCCTGACCGCTTATGCCGCTCTGGGCAATCTTGCGGCGTTCTTCGAGATCGCGGCTGCCGCCCGGCTGGACGGGACGCGGAAACGTGTCGCCCTTTTGCCGTTCCTCATTCTTGGGTTTGCGGTGAGCATCTTCTCGGTTTCTCGCGCCGCGGTATCGCAACTCAGCGACCTGGTCACCGGGGCAGAGTTCCATTGGGATAAGACCGAACGCTTCCGGAAGGTCCTGTGAATCCCTTTCTCGCGGTGGCCATTCTGGTTTGTACGGCTGGCCTCTTATTCGTGCTGCCTCTTCTTCCTGCCCTTGTGGAATTGCGCCGCAAGTCGGACGCGCTACCGCTCAGCGTGGTGCAACAAAACGCGGGAGAGATTCGCCATTTTGCCAACAGTTTTCGTGACTACATCAAGGACCTCGAGCCAATCATGCAGGTCTGCGTGGCGGCTGGGACGTCCGCTACCGGCACGCTTCCTGACGGCGAGGAATACCTTGTGCTCGGCCGGCTCGACGAGCCGCTAATGCGTGCGCTCGCGCAGCGAGATGCAACTCACCCCGTGGTAATTGCGGCCGGCGCCGATCTCATCGCGCCCCCGCACTCAACGTTTTCGAGAGACATCTATGCCGGGGGCAACTTTCAGGGAGGCGAAAAGAACAATTACCGGGCGATTCTCGGAGAAAAAGATGTCCGGCTGGGCGCTTCGAGCCGGGTGATGCGTTGGGCTCATGCCGTCGGAGAGTTCACGGCGGACTTGGGCTGCGGCCTCTTCGGGCGCATTTCCTCGGACTCGCTGATACGCCTGCACGCCAATTGCAGCTTCCTCCGGCTGAATGCTCCCCGCATTGAAGTCGGGCACGCCGTCAATCGCGAGCAAGGGTTGCCAGACTCGGGCTTCCCGTCGAACGCTGGAGTTCTTCCGCGGTTCCTGCACGACGGCGACTTCGAGGTTCATGCCGGCCAGATCATACGCAGCAACATGGTGATTCGCGGCCGGTTGCTCTTATGCTCAGGAGCGCGGGTTTGCGGCAGCGTCAAGAGCCTCGACGACATGGTGCTCGAGGACGACGTCTCGGTGGAAGGAAGCCTGATCGGCGCAAGAAAACTAAGCATTGGCCCACACTGCACGATTCGTGGGCCCGTCATTGCCGAACGTGAACTAGCAATCGCGGCCGGAACCCGCTGCGGCGCCCGGGAACATCCGACAACGGTCAGCGCGCCGAGTATCGAGGTGGAAGAAGGGGTGTTGGTGTTTGGCACACTGTGGGCTCGCGAACGAGGCCTGGTGGTGGCTAGCCCATGAAGCGCCTCCATGCCATCGTCGCAGGTATCTGCATAACTCTCGCGGCCCTGATTGCATGGTCCTGGGCTAGGCACGACCGATTTCGCTCAACCGCAGACCGCCTGCTCTTGCTGGTGCCCGACGACATCAGCTTCTCGAATCCCAAAGTTGCCATGTGGCTGGACGCCGGGAGCGAAGAAGGATTTCATGTCGTCCCGGTTCATGACTCCGAATTCCTCCGCCCGCTGTGGGGAGAGTCGAAGTGTGCGGGAGTGATTCTGCCCGATTCAATTCACCAACAGGCCAGCGATCTCTTCATTGCCACTGTGCATCACTTTGTGGCGGACGGCGGAAAACTCATGCTGGTCTACGATGCCGGCACGTTCTCGTTGAATGGTACCTACGCATCGGGGAGTTCCCGGTTGTCGGATCTGGCGGGAGTGAACTATGCGCTCTACAACCAGCTTGGCGACAAAACGATTCAATGGAGCAAGGTTACGAGCACCAGTGCAATCGTCAGTCAGCTGGAAATACCGCCCGGCAAATACTATCCATTCCATGCAGATGCCGCCGCACCCGTGCTGAGGGGTGGCGCACCCATTCCCGCGAGCGCAGCCTTCGAAGTCGGACTGAGGCGCTACAAGTATGGCGATTTGCAGTATCCCGGCTTCGTAACTTCCGGGAACTACGCTGGCCAGGTTTTATTTCAGTCCAGCAAGGGACTCGTGGCTGGTGAACAGTCGTACCAGAAAGGTTCCGTCCTGTTTGTGAATCTGCCTCTCGGATATCTGAAAGGCAGTACTGACGGATTGCTCCTACACGCGTTTCTGAAGTACTTCGGGCGACATGCATTGTCTCTACCTTATTTAATGCCCGTCCCGGATGGAGTCGGGGGGCTGGTCCTGAACTGGCATATCGATTCCAACGCCGCCATCAAGCCGCTGCAGGAAATGAGTTCGTGGACGTTGCTGCAACAGGGGCCGTACTCGATTCACATCACCGCGGGACCCGATGCTGGGAAGTTCGGCGACAAGAAAGGCTTTAATGTTGATCACAATCCCGTCAGCCAGGATCTGATCCGCAAATACATGGGTCTCGGTTATGAAATTGGCAGCCATGGCGGCTGGATTCACGACTACTTTTCCGCACACGTCGAAACCGACAATCCGAAAGACCTCGAACAGTTTCTGGCACTAAACCAGAATTCGCTGGAACGAATTACTGGACAGCCGGTCGCCGAATATTCCGCTCCGAATGGCAATCAGCCACCATGGGTTACGCACTGGTTGGAGGCCCACGGTTTTGTCGCGTACTACTTCACTGGCGATACCGGAATGGGGCCGACGCAGGGTTATCGAAACGGGGAACGCGAAGCCCGCAATCTTTGGGCTTTTCCAATCCTGCATTTGGATCGGGCTGCTGGCTTCGAGGAAATGAGTACGGAGGGATATTCCAGCTCCGAGATCGAGCGCTGGCTTGCAGCCGTAACCGACTTTACGAGTGACCATCATTCGGTGAGGCTGATGTATTTCCATCCGCCCGGAATTCTGCAATACCACGATCTTGTGAATCGCTGGTTAGAACAGACGGGGCGTCTGAAGGCCGACGGACGGTTTCGCTGGTACACCATGACCGAACTTGCGAACTTTCTGAACTCGCGCAAGCAAGTGAAGTGGAAAGTGTCGGACAACCATGGTCTGGTCACAGTCGAAGCCACTCATCCCCTGAGCCTTAATCACGAGACGTGGAGGATTTCAGCCAGCAGTTTCGCCCAACCAAGAGTCGTCGAGGGCTCGGCCAAGGTGATTCGAGATGACGATGCCTGGATGGTCATTGCCGGAGAAGGGAAGGACCTCCGGTTTGAGTCTGAGACGCTGAGCAAATGACGATCATTAGACGATGGCGCGGATTCGCTGCAAGGCTCCTGCTCTTGCACTGTGCCCTGGTATGCGGCTCCGCAGCCCAGGATAGAGCCGCTTCAGCCAGGTGCTGCTTCGGTCAGCGTTGCTGCGGCCGGCCCCGAGCAAGCTTCTGCCCAGCAGCCGGGATCGGATGTCCCGCCGCAACCTGGACCAAAGCAGCTGACCAACTATTTCGAAGCTGGCGGCGACTATCTGACTCTGACCAACGGCTTCGGCTATTGGGCGGGTGGATACGCTCGCGGCGTGGTCACTGAGGGAAAGAATATCTTGAACGCGGAAGTGAATGGACAATACGAATTCGGCGACGCTGGCGTGTATCTCGCCGCTGGCGATACCTATAACTTTAATCCTGACTGGTACGGCTCGCTAACCCTGGGTTCGAGTGTCGGAGGTTTTTTCTGGCCCCGCTTCCGGGGCGATGGATTCATCAACCGGAAATGGATGGCGCGCAAGCAGTTCATTACGACTTTCGGCTTCGGTTACTACGCCGCTAAGGACGTTCACCGCGATCACAGTTTCTTCGTGGGCAGCACTTACTACTTGGCCAAGCCGTGGATTCTGGAAGAAGGAATTCGCTTCAACGTCAGCAATCCGGGATCCGTCTTCTCGCCGGCCGGTTTTGTAGCCGTGACTCAAGGGCGAAATCGGCAGCACTACATTACGGTTCGCGCCGGTGTTGGCGTAGAGGCGTATCAACTTGTTGGGCCCACAGTAGCGCTGAACGATTTCCAGAGTCAGACGTTCACTGCTACCTGGCGTCAGTGGGTAGGCACAAACTGGGGCTTGAACCTGGTAGGAGATTACTATCACAGTCCCTTTTACCAGAGAGGTGGAACGAGCGTTGGATTCTTCCGGGAGTTTTGAGCGCCGCGAGATTGCGGCCGTCGAACCCGATGCCTTGAAGCTGACGGATACGGTCCGTACACGCGGACATCGTGGCGGTGTCATCCCCATGCACCGCGCCCTCGCCCACTTCCGTCTCGGCCCGATGAACCTGATTACTGCCATCTTTCTTTTTGTGTTCTTTCTATCCGTGTGGTTACTGCTTCTGCCGAGGGTGTGCCACTTCTGGAATCGGGTTCTGACATTCGGAATCTGCGTCTTACCTGTGCGTGCTGAAATTGGCCTGGCCGAACATCATCTCACACGCTTTATCCGCTTTGACATTCCGTACCTCCGCATGGAGCCGGTGCCGCCAAGCGCTGAGGCTTGGTGGCTAACTCTTGCCGTCACGTTGGCGCTGTTCGCTACCACCTTTTTTCTGCCCAGCAGGCTGATTCCGATCATTTATCTGCTGCGCGGAATTTTGCTGGTACCGGCTACGGCCCTATTGTTTTTCGCGCTTGTGCCGGCGCGTTTTCCTCATACTCCTGACAGCTATATGCAAGGCCTCGTCACCGCTGGAATAGCATTGATATCGATCGTCCCCCTCATATTCGGATTGACCTACTACATTTTCGATTTCGGTTTGTTGAAGAAGGCCTTCCTCACGGCCATCACCATGGTTCACCTCGCACTGTTCCTGCCCCTCCAGGTTCTTCTGCAAGCTCTATTCTTGCAGAAAACGGTTCTCTTCATGCCCGTGCTCTACATTATCTTCGGCATGCCGGTAAACATTTTGATCATTATTGCCTTCTATTCGTGGGGCATGACTTGGTTCTTCCGATCAGCCCAGAAACTCCGATGAAGCGTTGGGAGGGAAGCGCTCTAGCACTCCTCAGGTTCGTGGCTTAGCCGCAGATATATTCAGAATGTGTTGACAAACGCACATATATAGAGCACACTAAATAGGCACACATGAAAACTAAACGTGCCCACATTCTTCTGCCCGAAGACTTAGTCGGAGAAATCGATGCCTTGGTAGGACCTCGAGGGCGCAGTTCCTTTCTAGTAGAAACGGCACGCCAGGAAGTTCGTCGGCAAAAGCTACTACATTTTCTGGAGAGTAAAGACCCCACCTGGAAGAGCGAGGATCATCCCGAACTGGCCGGGGACGCCGCCGCCTGGGTGCGCAAGCTTCGGTCGCAGAGCGAAGCTCGTGGTGTGCTCCAGCACAAACCAAAGAAGCGGGCGGGGTCCCAAGGTCCGAACCGACGCACTCACTGATGCGCCTGCTGCTTGACACCTCGGTGCTGATCGATGTGCTCCGGCTTCGCCAGGGCCGCCGCGAGCTACTCGCTGAACTTCTTCGCGACGGACACACCTTGGCCACGACGGCGTTGAATGTCGCCGAGCTGTATGCAGGAATGCGGCCGGAAGAAGAGTCGCGGACCGAAAACTTCATCGACGCACTTGACTGCTATGAACTGACCGTCGCCGCGGGACGGCTGGCTGGAAGTCTCAAGAACAAATACGCAAGAAGGGGACGCACTCTCACTCTCGCCGATACCATCGTCGCTGCCATCGCGATAGAGCGCCGATGCACGTTAATGACCGACAATCGTAAGGATTTCCCCATGCCGGAGCTGAACTGCTACAACCTGCCAGGAACGTAGGCAAACCGCGACTTCCCGCTTATGACTCTGGCGCCTCACTACAAGAGGAAAATCACGAAGGCATTCTTACCCCCAAGAATGAGCCGCCGGTGACTTGCTCGACCCGAGCTCTTACCCACTGATTGGTTTCATGCTGTCCGTCTAGCCGCAGCTTTAGATAATTGTCGGTCAATGCTTCGGTGGACTTGCCATTGAACACATTCAAAGTGATCGCTTCCAGCGTGGTTCCAACAAAAGTCTGCATGAAGGCCAGTTTCTTCTCCGCGGCGAGGTCACGCAGAATCCGATTGCGTTCGCGTGCGATTTGCACCGGTACTTGATCTCGCATAGCCGCCGACGGGGTTCCCGGACGCGAGGAATAGGTGAAAACGTGCAAGTAAGTGAAAGGCAGTTCTTCGATCAGCCGCCGGGTTTGTTCGAAATCAGTTTCGCTTTCTCCGGGAAATCCCACCATCACATCGGCCCCGATGGCAGCCGTAGGCATTGCCGCGCGAATGTTCTCGATCTTCTCGCGATAATGCCAGGGACGATACTTTCGGTGCATGGCTCGCAGCACTCGGTCGCTGCCCGATTGCATCGGAACATGAGCATGCTTGGCGATGCGCGGAGAACTGGCCATCATGCCAATCAGTTCGTCGCTCCAGTCCATTGGCTCAACCGAGGAGATGCGCAGCTTTTCCAAAGCCGTCCGATCCAGAATCTCTTGAACCACGTTTTCAAATCGCACCGGCCTGTCGAAATCCCGCCCCCAGCGACCCAGGTTGATTCCAGAGATCACGACCTCCCGATAGCCCGAGTGGACCAAAGAACTCACTTCTTCAAGGGTTCGATTCAAAGGCAAAGACCGGCTATGGCCGCGCACGTACGGTATCACGCAGAATGAGCAGCGGTTGTCACAGCCGTCCTGCACCTTGAGGTTGGGGCGGGTGCGGCCGTTCATTCCCGGCCCAGGGGCGTCGAAAACCGGTGCGGCCAGCAATTCGGTGTGAGCGAAGATGTCAGAGACGAAAATCTGATCTTGCGATTCTCGCCCCAAACTTGACAGAGGGACAAAGGCAGCGTGTCCAGCAATGCTCAAGACCTGGTCGCTGCGGGAGCCAACAACGATTTCCGCGAGTTGATGTTTGTGCGAATTGCCAATCACGCGGCTCACCCCCGGAAGCGAGCCGACTTCTTCCGGCGCACGCTGCGCGTAGCAACCCGTCACCACGATTTGGCAGTCCGGATTGTCGCGACGGATGCGGCGGATGGCTGCGCGGGCGTCCTGATCAGCCGAAGCCGTGACCGTGCACGTGTTCAATACCACGATTTCCGATCGCGTAGGTGCGTCGGCCCGCGCCAAGCCGAGCTCCTCGAACTGGCGCGCGATAGCAGCACCATCGGCTTGCGTAGCCCGGCATCCAAAGTTCTCTACGTAGAAACTCGTCAAGGTTCCTCTCGCTTGATTCTGCGAACGGAAGGATTCACCGTCCAAGCTTCTATAGTAACCCGGCCCCAGCGGACATTCACTCGTAATCATAAGGCGGTGAGCGGCGTCCTTCGCCAGAAGTAGGCAACCCTGCATGGAATAGAGAAATTAAGATATTCTCAATTGGTTTGAGGAGGTCTTCAAAAGTGAAATTTGTGAAACTGGCACCTGCAGTTCTGGCGTTGACAATGCTCTCGCAACACTTGGTGGTGGCACAAGATCCGGCGCAACCATCCACCCCAGCCAAGCCACCAAATGCTACGACAGAGCCCACTGGGCAAGCCATTGGAGCAGCGCCACCGTCCCAATCGAAGGGTGAGCTCGCTGAGAACCAATCTTCTGAAAGCCAGCCGATGGACTCCATGCCTCGCAAGTATGTCGAAATGTGGAACACTGGCGATCTGCACCCGATCGCCACCATGTTCACGTATCCGGTCTTCATAACTTTTCACGGGCAAAAGAAGTTTCTCGACACTGGCACGTTAGCAAAAGTAATTATGTCGTGGCGCAAGTCGATGCCGGATCTTAATTTCAAGATTGAAGACACGATCGTGCAGCGAGATCGCGTCGCTATGCGGTTAACTTTTACGGGGTCTTATAAGGAGCGTTTGTTCGCGGAGACGGCCGCTCCTGAGGCCACGCCGAGAAAAATCCACGCGCTTGAAATGCTCATGTTTCAGATCCGAGACGGCAAGATTGCAGAAATCTGGGACGACTACGATGAACTCGCCATGCGTCTTCAGATGGGCGCCGTTTGGCGTTCGAATCAGGAGTTAGGAGCGTGTTCCTGCAAACCAGATGCGGCATCGACGTCGGTTCCCTCTCCCGCGCCCCAACCTTGAACTGGTCATTCCTGATTCCGCGATCGACATGCGGAACGGCAGCGTTAATCGATTCGCAGGGAAGATTTTTGCAAAAAAGGGGCACGGCCAGGATGGCCATGCCCCAATTTCCTTCGTCCGTCTACGACTGCTGTTAGAACGGGCGCGGAGGATACGACCCAACCGAAAACACGTAGCTGCCGCTGGAGCCGGCGTACGGTGAACTTGTTGATTCGGTCAAGGTGCAGCCAGACGTACTGTATTTCACATTGACCTGCCCAACTCCCGAGCCTGTTCCGAAGCCCAGTTCGGCAAGATACACTGCCAGGCCGGGACCAGACTGAGTGTTTTCCGTGGTAAGGCCGCCAACATAAAACCACGTGCTGTTAAAGTTCTTCAACGCCGCAGACATGCAAGACTTGGTTGAGGAAACCACACCTGTTGTCTTGCTGAAATGAGCGGCGGTGATTGTGCCGCCCTGGTTGTTGCTGATGTAGACCAGCGACTCGTCAGGGCTAAGCGTGATGAAGTTGGAATTGAACCCAGTCTGGATGGGACCGTAGACCTTGGTCTTCCCAGTCTTCAGGGTGGAGACCAGGCCAACCTCGACGATGGCGCCGGAAGTGGTCGTGGTCGGAATGTCACCGAAGATCGCATATTTGCCATCCGCAGTAATGTCCACGCTACCCGCGTAATCGCCAGAAGCGAAACCAGTCGTGTTCACTGCTTTTCCGATCGGCTTGGGTACGCCCAAAGAAATGTTGAACGACTGGATCGAGCCGTCATCGTACCCTACCACCATGGTCTTGCCATCGGGAGTGACGCCCATGCCAGTCGGTTGCCCGACGCCGAAAATGCCCTGGCCCAGGCCATGTGCGGGAACCGATTTCACATACTTCAGCTTGCAACCCGGCTGTTCCTTGTAGGTCGCGATGCTGCCGGTGCCGTCGCCGCTCGATGCGCCACTGAAGCCTGCGTAAACCCACTCTTTGGTTGAAACCACGGTAATGCCGCCCGCGCTGCCGTGATCGTTCGCCCCGGCATTATACGGTCCGTTGTTTTTCAAGGTTGCTTCATTGATCGCCGAAACGTTGTTCGAAGTCGCGTTAGAGACGTATACGCAGGGTTGCGTTTTGCTGTGGGAGACGTTAACTCTCACGTCTGCGAACAACCCTCCGCCCAATCCCGTACCGCCGGTGGCTACGGTCTTTTTTAGTGTCAGTTTTCCACCTGCGCCTACGGTATAGAAAGTAGCGGTGTTGGCGCTTGGAATGTCATCATTGGTTACAACATATTTGGTTGCCGCAAATGTGCTAGCCGCACACAGCGCTACCAAGGCCAATGTCAAAATCAATTTCATGAAACCCCTCATTTAGTTTCTCCTCGTTTGTTTTTGGGATCTGATTTTTTCTTGCTGTTCACTCGGCATGTAAAACTTAATGGGAGCGCAAGGTATCACGAAGCGGAGCGGGGATTCAACGAAATTCTTGATTTATCCACTACAAATTGCGTATTAAAAATAAATCTACAAAAAACGTGCAAGTATTTGCAGTATGAACGCAATGTTATGCTCTTTTTAGCCAGCCACTCGTCGCACCTCTCCCAGAAAGTTTATTTTGAGTGAGCAGGCGATGGTAGCAGAACTCAGCCCCGGACTCGTCGAAACAACCTTGTCATCGATCGTGACGCCAATTGTGACGCCGGCTATTTCCCCGCCGCATACTCTGAGATGCGTACATATTCATCATTACCGCCCGGTCGTGTTCTATACTTGGCTGCAGCGAGCTGAAGCGGATCTCCACCAAGGCGGTTCTTCCGGTTCGATGCGCGGCCGTACAACTTGCGGCTTCGAGAGCTTAGTGCGAGGTGCTCCAAATGAAGCGGCGAATCCTGCTGGTCGATGACGACGTTGCGGTTCTACTTACCTTGAAGGCGGTACTCGAACTGCACCAGTTCTTGGTCGACACGGCGAGCTCAGCGGCGGAAGCCATCGAGAAATTGACGTCAGGCGTCTACCAGATGGTCATCACCGATGCGCGCATGGAGAACGAGAATGCCGGCTTCGAGGTAATTCGAGCGGCGCGACGTCAAACCTACAATCCCGCTACCGCACTGCTCACCGCTTACCCTCCTGAGAACGCCGATTGGAAGCAGGACGGAGCGCAGTCCTTGTTGGTGAAGCCCGTAGGCACTCAGGATTTGCTGCGTCAAATTGAGGTTCTCTTGATACAGCGTGAAGACGCGTTGCGCGAGAATGCGCCGCAAGCAGGCGGAATGCCCCTCTTGCCGCCCACTTCTCCTCTGGGTGGACACACTGCCGGTTTGAATCGGGAAGGCAGGAGGAAGATCAGCTAGCCCGAGACTCGGCAGCCATCGCAGTAACCTCCGGGTTACCCCGGGTGACGCCGCTGTCAAAATTAAGCCGACGCCGCCGGCCGCCTCTGCTGGAAACATTCCCGGCACAACACCGGACGTCCTTGCGTGGGCCTGAACGGAACCGTGGTCTCCTTGCCGCACTGCGAACACACGGCCCGGGTCTCGGTTCTCGACGAACCGTGATGCCCCATATTTCCGGCTCCCAGCACCGCAACCCGCTTCGCTTTGCAGCTCTTGCACCGCTTGGGTTCGTTCCTGAATTGCTTGTCGTGGAAAAACAACTGCTCCCCGGACGTAAATACGAAATCCGCGCCGCAGTCAATGCACTTCAACATCTTGTCCCGGAATTCCATTGAGGATGCTCCTTCGGCCCATTCCCGACCCCACTCGCCCACCAAATGAGAAAATCCAACCTCTCACCCGGCGCACGAATGCGCAGGATTTTCGATTCATCCCCCTCAGTTGAACTACCCCTGGATTCGGCCCGCCATGCCCTGACCGGACATGGATTACTGCTGATGCAAAAACTGCGGAGACCCCGTGGTTTGCGCGTTTCCCAGACCAGGGAACGCGCTACATAAAAGGGAAGAGGGCCGCCACCCGGGGAGGAGCGGCCCTGTATCGATTAGTCTTGCTCTTTCCGAGCTTTTTTCCGGCTGCGTTTACGCGCCAATGCTTCCTTCACACGCTTCTTCTCGCCCGGCTTCAAATAAAAGGAGTGGCGCTTAACCTCCTTGATGATGTCCTCCTGTTGCACCTTGCGCTTGAACCGGCGCAGTGCATTCTCAAGGGACTCGCCCTCTTGCAATCTGACTTCTGCCAACGGAACTACACCCCCAAACTCGTCCAACAGGACTGCATAGTTATTGCAAGGTTCTGCGCACAAGTCAAGTTCTATGTTCGATAGTGGTTTGTCCACCCCTTGCGTTTCAACAGGCCAACTACAATATCAACCCGGAAGGGCCACTACCGGGCTTTTTAAACCGTCCATCGTAAGTCCTGCGATAGCAATATCTTGCAACCGAGCGCCGGACGTATTGCGGTTTTCGAAACGGCAAGAAATTTCTCTGTGCCTCCGTGTCTTCGTGGTGAAGATCTGTTCCCGGTCTCGGCGCCGCCCGGGGAGGCGTTGTAGAGTGATAACGATGGCTCATGTTTCGATCAACAGCAAGTGGCTGACGGAACTCAATGCCGAGATCGTTGCTTGCACCCGTTGTCCACGCCTGGTCGAATATCGCGAAAGGATTGCCCGCGAGAGGCGTCGCGCTTATCGCGATTGCGAGTACTGGGGGAAGCCCGTGCCCGGCTTTGGCGATCCCGATGCGCGGGTCCTTGTCCTCGGCTTGGCTCCCGGAGCCCACGGTTCCAACCGCACCGGACGGCCGTTCACCGGAGATGCGTCGGGCAAATTCATGTTTCCGGTTTTGTACGAAACTGGCTTTGCCAACCAGCCCAACGCGACCGATCGCGACGACGGGCTGAAGCTGCAAGGCCTTTACATCACGGCCGCGGTACGCTGCGCTCCGCCTGATAACAAGCCGCTTCCGCAAGAGCTGGCGAACTGCGCTCCATATCTTGACCGCGAAATGGCGGGCCTCAAGAATGTGAGAGTCATCGTCGCGCTGGGCCGGATTGGCTTCCATGCTTACCTTAATTACCTCAAACGGCAAGGCCATCTCATCAGCCGGAAAGACTACGTTTTCAAGCACGGGGCCAAATACAAAATGGCAGACGGAAAGACCTTACTGGCCTCGTACCATCCCTCCAACCAGAACACCCAAACCGGAAAGCTGACCCGCCAGATGTTCGTGAACATCTTTAAAGAGGCGGCAAGAATTGCCGATGAGTAAAGAGAGGCGGCCGCCACCGGGGCCGGAAAGCTCACCCTCCCCAATGCAGGGGAAATACCAAAAAAGGGCGCGATCTGGGGTGGCGGCTGCCGATGTTATTGTGAGGGATCATGAGCGAGGATGTTCGCGTCCTGCCTAAAATCTAGAATCCTACGAAGACTGGCTCCGGCTCCAAAAGGATGCCCCATATTTCTTCCACGCGCTGCTGAATATCCTGCTTGAAAGCCACAATATCCGCCGCAGTCGCGTTCCCCCGATTCACGATAGCCAGCGCGTGCTTGCGGGAAATGCCGACGGGGCCGTTGCCGTATCCCCGGCTGAACCCGGAGTGCTCAACCAGCCAGGCGGCCGAAACTTTCTTCTGAGCGTCGAGGGCCGGGTAACTCGGAATCTGCAGATTCTTGGCTGCGGCTCGCGCGGTTAGCGCCTGATACTGGTCCGCCGAAAGAATTGGATTCTTGAAGAAAGATCCGGCGCTGCGGCAGTCATCGTCACCGGCAGTAATGAGCATCCCTTTCCCGGCTCTGATTTTTCTTACCGCGTCTCGAACGTTGGCCAAGGTTGGTTTCTCGCTCCATCCCGCAAAGTATTTCTTGAGGTCGGCATACGCGACGTACGCCTCGGCGCCGTGCTTCAACGAATAATTCACCTGCAAGATGATGTATCTTCCCCGCTCGGTAGAGTTGAAGATGCTGGTGCGATAGCTGAAGCCACAATCCTGGTTGCTGAGTTCGTGCACTTGCCCATCTCGAAGATCCAGCGCAACCACCGACTCAATCGTATTCGAAACCTCCTGTCCATAAGCCCCAACGTTCTGCACGGGGGAAGCTCCGACAGAGCCCGGGATGCCGCTGAGGCATTCGATGCCGGCAATGTTGTGGGCCACGACCATGCCCGCGAACTTGTCCCAGTCTTCGCCCGCGCCGGCTTCGAATATGACTTCGTCGTGTCCGTGCCGATGATTGATCCCGGTGATTCCGACCTTGAGCACGAGGCCGGGCCAGCCGGAGTCAGAGATGACGAGGTTGCTGCCCCCGCCGAGAATAAATAATGGAAGATCAGCGGATTTCGAGAATTCGACGGCCTGGGAAACTTCGGCGGTGTTCGTTGCCTCAATGAAATAGCGGGCTGCGCCACCGACTTTGAGAGTCGTGAGCGGGGCCAGCGCAACGTTTTCGGTGATCACCATCGGCGGTTACCTCCACTATATACGAATAAAAAAAGGGTTTAGGCTGGCGATACTACGTTCGTGCGGCGAATCCGGAGGCTCGATCTCGGCAGTTGCGGGAGTCTTCTGTTAGGCTATCAGAAACCTCTCAAGGAGAAAAAATGTACCCAGAGATAATGGTGATTCCTATGCGTGAAGAGCTAACCCGCGTCGGAGTCCAAGAGCTTCGCAGCGCCGAAGAAGTGGATCACGCTATTGCGAACCAAACTGGCACAACCATGGTGATAGTGAATTCGATCTGCGGATGCGCAGCGGGCCGTATGCGTCCTGCTGTCCGGATTGCGCTGCAGAATGCCGCGCGCCCCGAGAAGATGTTCTCTGTGTTCGCTGGACAAGACAGAGAAGCCACCGACCGGGCTCGCAGCTACTTCACAGGATATCCTCCGTCGTCGCCCTCGATCGCGTTGCTTCGCGACGGAAAGCTGATTCATATGATCCAGCGTAGCGATATTGAACATCGGGAAGCCGTGGATATCGCGGCCGAGCTGAAGAAAGCCTTCGACAAATTCTGCGCGGTTCCCGCCAGTAAATAGCGGCTTGGTTATCTAGGAACTGCAGATCCCTCGCTTTGCTCGGGATGACAATGGATTAAGTTTGGCAGCAATCCGAGACGTAGCAAACTACGTTCCCATTACGGTTTTTGATTCAGAAGTGGTCTTTTAATCCTGCGAAGGTCTCGACGATCAGCAGCCGAGTCGGTGGCTGGGCCTGCGCGACTTCTTCGTGCTCAAGAATCCAGGTGCTGCCGTGGGGGACGAAAACGGCATTTAGTCCGGCTGCCAGAGCGGGATTAACGTCGGACTTCGGGCTGTTTCCTACCATCCATGTGGAATCGCTGGGCAGATCGTATTTCGATACGATCATGCGATATGTGGACACATCCTTCTCGGCGACGATCTCTACCACCGAAAAATAATCCTTCAGACCCGAGCGCTCGACCTTGCCGGACTGTTCGGTGATAGCCCCCTTGGTCAACAGCATCAGATGATGGCGCTCGGACAAGTACTGAAGTGTCTCGGGAACACCGCGGAGAATCTCGACCGGGTGTTCGGCGATAGTGTGGGCGAAGCCGCTGATCGTTTCGTGCAGCGCGGGCGTGAGCGGCTCGACTGCCAGCCGCTCGAAAGTCCGGACCAGCGCATGGCTGAAACTGTGCAGCCCGTAGCCGTGACTGACAATGCACTCGCGCTCAACGTCGTTCAGGACCTCTCGCACCTGTTCAGGCGAGTACTCGTGATGATTCAGAAACGAAATGAAATTCGCAATCGCGCGTTCGAAGTAAATGTTGTTTTCCCAAAGCGTGTCATCGGCATCGATGAGCAACGTCTGCGGGTCCGAATTAAACTTCTGGGACATCACTCAACATGATAGCGGTGTTAGTGTTGATCCGCGAGATGTAAAACGATTAACTGCGCGATGCTCTGTTAAAATAAATCATTCATGTTCACAAAAATGGGGGCCTGGTTTTCACTGCTGTTGGCTGTACTTATCCTTCCCACTACTATTTCAGCACAGAAAGGACACCTGCCGATGACGGCTTCCGCCGCTAAAGGGTCAGTGTCAGTTAACATGCAAGTTGTTCCTGACCTGGATCAGCGGCTTGCCAAGTTCCGCCGTGTAGAGATGCCGTTCCACTCCGCCGGTCTGACCGCTCGCGAAGTGAAGCTGGTGGAGAAGTTGGTGGACGCTTCGCGTTTTCTCGAAGAAATCTATTGGCGACAGATCGATCCTGACGGATTGACGCTGTACGAGTCGCTCGCGGCAAGCAACAATCCACAGGATGAAGCGCTGCGCCGCTACCTCTGGATTAACGCCTCGCGATTCGATCTTCTCGACGATAACAAACCTTTCGTCGGTTCGACTCTGGCGCCCCCTGGACGAGGATTTTATCCGCAAAATCTGACCCGTGAACAGATTGCGCAGTACGTGAAGGCTCATCCGGAAAAGAAGGACGAGATTTATAGTTCATTCACCGTGGTGCGCTGGCGCGGCGATCAGCTTGAGGGGCTACCGTACCACGTTGCCTACCGTTCATTTCTCGAGCCCGCGGCGAAGGACCTGCGTGATGCGGCCGACTTGAGCGATGATCCGGCTTTCGCGAATTTTCTCCGTCTGCGTGCGGACGCGCTCCTCAACGACGATTATTTCAAGAGTAACCTGGCATGGCTTGACTTGAAGAATCCAAAGTTTGATGTGGCTTTTGCTCCGGACGAGACCTATGACGACGGCCTGCTGGGGGTTAAAGCAACCTACGGTGCGGCGGTGATGATTCGCAACGGGGAAGAGAGCGCCAAGCTCGAAATGTTCCGAAAGTATGTGGCGGATATTCAGGATGCGCTTCCGCTCGCGGCGGAGGATCGGCCTTCCAAGCATGGCCTCGAGACTCCAATGGAGGTGATGGACACTCCATTCCGGGCAGGCGATCTGACACACGGTTATCAGGCGGTCGCTGACAACCTGCCCAACGATCCGCGCGTGCACGAGCAAAAGGGAAGTAAGAAACTCTTCTTCAAGAACTTCATGGATGCGCGCGTGAATTACGTGGTGCTCCCGGTGGCGCAGAATATCATGTTGCCGGCGCAGGCAGCTCAGGCATCGGGCGAGGGTTATCTTCTGGCGACGATTATGCATGAGATGGCGCACGGTCTGGGACCCGCGTTTGCGCGTACGCCTGCGGGCAAGATGGACATTCGCGAATCCATCGGACCAATCTACAGCGCACTCGAGGAAGCCAAAGCGGATGTGGTCGGAATGTTTGGTTTGAAATGGCTGGTCGACCACGACGTTCTGCCCAAGGACAAGCTCGAAGAATACTACGCGTCGTATGTCGCGGGTATTTTTCGCACGGTACGTTTTGGCGTCGCCGAAGCTCATGGACAAGCGGAAATGATGGAGTTCAACTACCTTGTTGAGCGCGGGGCAATCGTTCGCGAAGCTTCGAGCCGATTTGCGATCAACTATGAGCGCATGCCTGGCGCCATAAAAGATTTGGCGAAAGAGTTGTTGCAGATCGAAGCGACCGGCGACCGGGCACGTGCCGAGAACTGGTTCCAGAAATATGGGGCGATGCCGGGGGAGTTGCGTTCTTCCTTGAAGTCGACAGTCGATGTGCCGGTGGATATTGATCCGGTGTTTTCGTTTAAGGAGAGCTTCTAGGTTCTGGCTTCTAGCTATCGCATCAACGATCCAGTTCGTTAGTTCTGCTCGATCATTCAAACAAAAGCAAAGATTGAAGAGTTAGAGCCTTCTGTTTTCGCTGGGGAGAGAGTATGGCCGAAAAAGAATGGCCTCGGATTGCCGTCGTCGGGGCTGGTGCTGTGGGAAGTTATTTCGGTGGAATGCTGGCACGTGCTGGGGCGCCGGTTACTCTTATCGGTCGCGCACCGCATGTCGAAGCGATCAATCGTGACGGGCTTCTTATCGACAGCATTCATTTCAAGGAGCGGGTTTCGGTGTCCGCGTCTGCCGAGTTGGAACTTGTGCGCGATGCGCAGCTTGTTCTTTTCTCGGTGAAGACTGTGGACACGGAAGCCGCCGCAAAACTGCTGGCGCCATACCTCGCACCCGACACCATCGTGGTCTCTCTTCAGAATGGCGTGGACAATGCCGAGCGAATCGATTTCGCGGCCGGTATCCACGTGATTCCGGCGGTGGTCTATATTGCGGTCGCGATGACCGGAGCGGGGCAGATCAGGCACTCGGGGCGGGGCGATCTCATTGTTGGCAATCCTTTGCCAGGCCACGATGAGAGTGAATCGGAGCTTGTGGAGGTAGCGGCGACGTTCACGCGGGCTGGCGTTCCTTGTCGAATTTCAAAAAACATTGCGGTGGACCTATGGGAAAAACTCATCATGAATTGCGCCTACAACGCGATGTCGGCGCTCGCGCGCATGAAATATGGGCGCATTGCCAGCGATGCCGGCTCGATTGACGTCATCAAGCGTGTGGTCATTGAGGCCGTGGCAGTGGGCAACGCGGCTGGAGTGCCATTGTCCGCGGATTCGATGATCGCGGCTGCCCTGAAGCTCGGCAGCGAGGCGATGCCGGAAGCCTTGTCTTCAACCGCGCAGGATATTGCTCGCGGAAAACCGACAGAGATTGATTCACTGAACGGATTTCTGGTTCGTAGAGGGACCGAGTTAAGCGTGCCTACGCCCGTGAACCAGACTCTTTATAGTTTGGTGAAGCTGTTGGAGCAAGCTACTACAGTTGTTCAGTTCAAGGCTTAATTTCAATCGGAGTACCGATGCGTACCAATTTCCAAATCTCGTCCATCTCTTCATTCGAGACCGCGATGCATCCGTCGGTCCAGTCGTGCAGGCTGTGTGCCTTTCCCACAAAAGCGTACTCCTTAGGGAGGCCGTGCAGCATGATGTCGCCTCCGGGGCTGACCCCTAATTTCTTCGCAACGGCGATGTCTTTTGAGTTTGGATATGAGATGTGGAACGCCTTGTAAAAATGGCTGTTAGGGTTTTTTGAATCGAGTACGTACGAGCCCTCTGGAGTTCGATGGTCGCCCTGTCGCACTTTCGGTCCGCTGGGTTCGCCGCCGAGAGCAACCCGGTACGACCTCAGCTCCATTCCGTCTGAAAGGAGGACCATCCTACGCTCATACTTGTAGACAACGATACGGTCTACGCTGGCCTTCTCATTAAGTCCGAAGAGCACGGACGCGCACAAGAACATTCCCGTTACAAGGGTTCGCATTGGAGTGAAATTCTACGACGCCAGAGGCTAGAACCTAAGAAGCTTCTCAAGCCGCGAAATCCACCCGGGACTCTTGCGGAATGATTCCCGCCGCGTGGCCCATGTCAAGGAGCCGGCGCACAGCTTCTCTTCCATCGGGGCCGTAATCGAGGGTGCGCTCGTTGACGTACATGCCGACGAATTTGTCGGCGAGTTGGGAGTCGAGGTCGCGAGCGAACTGCATGGCGTAAGCCAACGCCTCTTCGCGGTGATCGAGCGCGTACTGAATGCTCTCGCGTAACGCGGTGGACACACTGGACATCAGTTCCGGTCCGAGGCTGCGGCGGATGGCATTGCCTCCCAAGGGCAGCGGCAAGCCGGTTACTTTCTGCCACCACTTGCCGAGATCTACGATGCGATGCAGTCCGGATTTGTCGTACGTCAACTGGCCTTCGTGAATGATCAGGCCGGCCTCGTGCTTGCCATCCAGCACTTGCGGGATGATCTGGTCGAAGGGAACGATGTCAGTTTCGATTCCTGGAGCGAAAAGTTTAAGGACCAGGTACGCCGTGGTTAAGGTTCCAGGGACGGCAATACGCTTGTGCTTGATATCGCTGACTGAGTACGCGCGCGGGGCGACGACCATGGGGCCGTAACCGTCTCCGACACTGCCGCCGCTGGGGAGCAGCGCGTAGTGATCCTGGATGTAAGGATAGGCGTGGAAGGAGATTGCGGTG
>DATHPO010000070.1:0-26771 GCA_035483835.1 Terriglobales bacterium | reverse complement strand
GGCATGCTTTGGTCGAAGCAATACTACTATTTTGATCTTGAGCGGTGGTTGAAAGAGCACGGAGTCAGAGCTTCCGGGGATGCCGTGGGGATGCGAAATCGCGGCTGGATGCACATGGTGAATGATGATGTGATCTCTATGCCGGACAAATGGGAGTACCCGTGGTTTGCGGCGTGGGATCTGGCTTTCCATGCGGTTGCGATTTCGGCGGTGGACATGGAGTTTGCTAAGTCGCAGCTTCTGCTAATGGTTCACGAACTATATCAGCACCCCAACGGTCAGTTGCCAGCCTACGAGTGGAACTTCGGTGACGTGAATCCCCCAGTGCACGCATGGGCTGCGATTTTTATCTACCTGACCGAGAAACAGCAAACCGGGAAAGGCGATACCAGATTTCTTAAGTTGGCGTTTCAGAAACTTTTGATGAATTTCACGTGGTGGGTAAACCGGAAGGACCGCGACGGCCGGAACGTTTTCGAGGGTGGATTTTTGGGGCTCGACAACATCGGAGTTTTTGATAGGAGCGCACCCTTGCCCACCGGCGGATTTCTGGAACAAGCTGACGGAACCGCATGGATGGCGTTCTTCTGTCAGTCAATGTTACAGATTGCTCTGGAGTTGGCTCCCGAGGACTCGACTTACGAAGACATGGCGCAAAAATTTATCGAACACTTCTTGCGCATCGCGGGCGCCATGGATCGAGTGGGAATCAATATGGACGATCTCTGGGACGAAGAAGATGGGTTCTTCTACGATTTGCTTCGACTGCCGGATGGCAGAGCTGAAAGAATTAAGGTGCGTTCCATCGTCGGTCTGCTTCCGCTTTGCGCTACGACTGTCATTTCACCCGAACTGCTGTTCCGCTTCCCCAATCTCCTCGACAAGGTTGACCGGTTCTGCGAACGTCACTCCGACCTCATCGCCAACATCGCTTCTCCCAGAAAGCCCGGCCAGGGTGGCCGGTTCCTGCTGTCGATCTTGAACGAGGACAAACTCCGCCGCGTGCTCAGACGGATGCTGGATGAGGAAAGGTTCCTTGGCCCGCACGGCATCCGCGCCCTCTCTCGCTGGCATAAGGATCACCCGTACGTTCTTGCCGTAAACGGACAAGAGTATCGTGTCGAGTACATGCCTGCGGAGTCCAACAGTGGGATGTTCGGAGGAAATTCGAACTGGCGGGGGCCGGTTTGGATGCCAGTTAACGTGCTGATCGCGCGTGCACTGATGGTGTTGTATCAATATTATGGGGATTCTTTCTCGATCGAATTCCCCACAGGCTCTGGCGTACAAATGAATCTGTTTCAGGTAGCGCACGCCCTTTCCGATCGTTTGGTTGCTACTTTCTTGAAGGATGCGGACGGATACCGTCCGGTCTTCGGGGGATGCAGCAAGTTTCAGAACGATCCGCACTGGCGCGACTGCCTTTTGTTCTACGAATACTTCCACGGAGACAATGGCGCCGGCATTGGCGCAAGTCACCAGACGGGATGGACAGGCACGGTGGCGAAGCTTATTCAGCTCTTTGGATTCTTGCGACCGGAGGACGTTCTGTCGAAGTCCGATTTTCTGCGCGACAGCTCACAGCAGTGACTGCAAGAGCAAATGGGTCGCAGCGGCCGCCCGCCGGGCGTGTGCAGCCGGGTGTGGCTCACCACTTCATTTGGTCGCCTGGTCGATCGGCGAGCTCCGGGAACGACCTGCCACTGACCGCCGGCTTTCCGTACGCGCCGCGTCCAATCGGGCCCCGAGCTCAGCGAAAGTGGGTGTTGGGCCGTTCCAGCGCAACTGGTCCACGTCGTTGAATAGGACGATGTCAGTTCGGAGGGTGGCGAGCGTCCGAAAGAGCAGTGCCCGCTCCCGCTCACGGGAGAGAGTATCTGCGAGGGCACTCGCGTTGGCGGCGTTCACTTGCCACTCGCGAGGGTCCGAAGGGATGGATTCGAGATGGACAAATTTGGCCAGGACGGCAGCCGACGACTTCGCGCCCCAGCCTTGCAGCCCCGGATAACCGTCTGCCGCATCGCCCACCAGAGCCAAGTAGTCCGGAATCGACACCGGCGAGACCCCAAACTTCTTGATCACACCGGGCTCGTCTAAGGTGACGCGCGTCCGGCGATTCAGTTGGACGATGCGTGTGCCGCGCACACATTGGGCAAGGTCTTTGTCCGGCGTGCAGATGACTACGCGTTCGACACGCGCGTCCCCAGCAGCCGCGACGGCTGCCGCGGCGAGCGCGTCGTCCGCTTCAAACTCAATCATCGGCCAGACGACAACGCCAGCTGCCGACAGCACGTCTTCGAGCAATGGGAATTGTGCCAACAGGTTGGGTTCGATTCCTTCACCTGTCTTGTACCCTTGCCACAGTTCGTTGCGAAAGGATTCGATAACGTGATCGGTTGCAACTGCGATATGTGTGGCGCCGCCTTTGATCATCCCCAGAATCGAAGCAAGGACTCCCCGGACCGCGGCCACCTGCCGTCCGTCGGAGTCCTTCGCGGATGGCAAGGCGTAGTAGTGCCGGAACAACTCGTAAGTGCCGTCGACTAGATAGATTTCCAGGGTGCAGCTCCAACACAAACCTATAGGACCGCTGTCGTCTCAATCAACAGCGATCAGAATCACGAGACAGACGTGCCAATCGCCTCTCGCTACGGCGCTTAAATCAAGTCCATGGAACGTTATAGTGACGGATCGCTTTGCCTATCTTTGCACCGCACTGCTGTTCACATTACGATCTTCGTCTTGCTCCGGTAGAGATGGAAACCCGAGTACCGGTGGAGCTGCTGTACCACTTGTCCCTTGAAATCCCAAGTAATCGTTGCTTCCTGCGGAAGCCAGAGCGGGTCCGCCACTTCTGATACGCGAACTTGAGAGAAGCGAATTTCCGATGTGAGCGTTCGCAGGTAAATATCCGGGCGAGGCGCTAGTAGGTCTTTTCGCAGGCGAACGATCCGGAAATCGGCCTCATCAATCCACGCGATTCCCTGGAAGAGAACGGGAACCGATGTTCCCGGGAGGGCGACTTCGCCAGGGAATTTCACTTTGTCGGGGATTTGCGCGAAGGCCAGAACCACGGTGGCATGTCCATCCATGCGCTGGCGTCCCAAATAACGAAACCGCGATTCGACGAGGTTGCCCGGATAGAACAGGACCCAGGCGTTGGCGGTGCCCTGCGAGAGTGGCGTGTTTCCAGTGTTCGCTTTGTCGGTTCGATACTCGTCGAGCATGACCTCGCCAGTTCCCTCATGGCGCAAGACCAGATACTCGAACTGCTGATGCCAGGTCTGACCTCGCGGCTCGATCTTGGTGACCACGCTTTCGTGAGAGATTACGTTCGGCATTCTTCTCAGCAGGTCGAGACTCTTATCACCAGTCTTCTTGAGGATTTCCGCCAACAGTTGTTGGTCCGGCGCCGGATCCAATCCGTGCAACTCGGGAATCTGAGCAGTCAAGTGCGGCAAGGGATCATCCAGGTACGGCTTCGCGCTCGCCCACACTGAGCGGTCGAAAGACTGAGGTGTCAGCTCCACGTCGGAAGGGGCTTTACTTCCAGAGTCAACCTTTGAGAAGGGACGTAATAATTGGGCCAACGCGTGGAAGTCGGGATCTTTCCCCAATTTATTTGTCGCCAGGAATTGCCACGCCCCTTCATTTAGTTGCATAGCATCGTAGTTTTGATCGTGGCTGGGGATTTCATGAAGTTCTACGGGGAAACCACGCGCGTTGAAAGCATCCCGCGTCGCTTTCACTTGCGGAAGAGGAAAGGTCGTATCGTCTGTGCCCGCCCAAATGGAAATCGGAACTTTGCGCTCCGAGGAGTCGATGAGTTTGAAATTGCTCTCTGGCAAGAACCCGTCACGAACCACGGTCGCTGCGAAATATTCCGATTCCACAATCGAGAGATAGAGCGCGTACACGGCACCGGCTGATTCTCCGAACAGATACACCCGCCGGGGATCGACGGTGCGTTTGGATTCGACCTCTGTAATCACCGCATGCAAAAAGTCCGGGCTATCCTTGCGATAATCCCACTCGGCGGGATCGCTCGAATCCGGCGCCAGCAAAACGATTCCCTCCCTCTGGGCGAGTTCCTGCCATACATCGATGAGAGTCTTGCTGTCTTGGCCAGAACCATGAAGCAACAGCAGCAACGGCGCGGGTCCTGACAGACCGCTTGGAGCGAACACGTAGTAAGTGCGACTCTCAGGGCCGAAGGTCAGGGTTTCCTTTTGCGATTTCGTGCCGGTTTCCGCCAGGCTGAGAGTGACCACTACCAGAGCACAAGCCCACCCGATCAAGAACTTACGCATGCACATTTTTCGCACGGCCCACTGGCACGATCTTGATGGAGCGACGGACGTCTCGCCCGTCCAGCCTTGCCGAAAACACGTGCGGGGACGCCCATGCTCCATCGAAACTTAGACAACAATACTCCGATCCGATGGTCCAAGCGACCGCCAACTTCGAGAAGACGGATACGTCCGACCGCGTCGTTTCCTTGACGACGTCATTTCGGGGGTGCGTAGAAGTAGTAGTCAGCAGTGTAGCTGCTCTTCACTTCAGCGTTTTGTTTTGGGGCATCGCAGGTGGCGGCTGCAGGAGGCTGACCGCCGTGGGTGTGAAGCCGCTGGATGCTGGTGACACGGCTGAAGACACCTTCTCCGGAATGACCTGTGGCGGTCACAAGCAGCCAGGGAATCGAATCCGAATCTGGCGAATCGATCCGAGCCACCCCTTTGCCTGTAACTTCACTCCCATCGTTGTCTTTCCAGGTAGGCCCGGCATAGTGTCGGCCAACGACTGCTCCTTGCTGATCGTGAAGCTCTGCATCCGGAGCCTTCAAGGTCCAACCGTACTTGCCGTCCGCTCCCGGCTGACACGTATAGATCTGCGATCCCGACGCGTGAACCTGTAAGATAACGTCTTCACCGGCAGGCGCTTTAATCTTGTCTGGTGCGTCAGGGCGAGGAAGCGCTTGTCCATTTGCTAGGGTGACGACTCCGATCAAAACGGCAAT
Source organism: Terriglobales bacterium (assembly GCA_035483835.1). GTDB lineage: Bacteria > Acidobacteriota > Terriglobia > Terriglobales > Acidobacteriaceae > JABDBE01. Next base: position 21,754 of record DATHPO010000070.1, on the reverse strand, counting down.
TTGCAGAAACCTTGTAATCACGGCGAGAATTCTAACACCAGAGGAGTGGCCAAGTGGTTTCGCAGAGTCTCCATTCTTCATCAGAGTGGCCGTTATGCTCAACCTATCACGGGGTAAGGACGGAATCAGGACTGTGTTCTGCGATCCATTGTCGAAGGATTGGGGACGTGTAGATTCGTTAGCAGGCAGCGTGTCGAGGCCTGTGCTAAATCTCCTTGGGCACCTGACCTTGAATTTGAACCAGTGGAGTCGTCTCATCGGAGAAGCGCGCTCCAGCTTGCCAGCGGTTCGGAGGACGGAGTTCGGTGCGTAATTTGCTCATGGTGGATCCGACGCTCAATGCGGATTGCACCAGATGTCCAACCTTCAACGGGCCTGCCAGTTTCACCTCGCGCACCCAATGCAGGGCGCTGCTGATGCTGCAGCCGCACTGGCTGCAATCGGGATTTCCACCGAAGACACAGGGCTCGACTCGAGTGCGCAGGTCCGCAGAATAGTTCACCGACATCTTCGAGAACAGGCAATCCTTCGGAGATATTGGCGGCTTCACGAATGCCTGTGCCATTCCCTCTGGCATCTGCAGCTTTGCATAGCGATGCCGCAAAGGCGGCAGCGTCCGCGCCACGAATTCGCGGTCTTCCTCTCTCAACCGCTCCGGGCTTTCCTCGTTCATTTGCGGACTATACAGGCTCACCCAAATGTGATCGACTTCGGGCCGCGAATTCCAGAAAGCGACATACTCTTCAAGATAAGAAGCTCGCTCCAGCATCGGCCGCGTAATTACCCAGTGCACGTTGATCGATCGTCCGGCGACATTCTTGAGGATGCGTTCGTAGGTTGCGGGCTTGCGGCGCGGATCGTGATGCTCAGGAAGACCGTCAACCGAAACGGCGACACGTAAGCGGGGGATTTTCATCCAGTGCGCCGGAATGGCAATGACCGCGCTGGTCACGACCATAGCAAAGACACCCATGTCGCTGAGGGCCGGAAGAATACGATCGAGCTCCCGATGACGAATCATCGGTTCGCCACCGACTAACGAGACGTGCATCGGCCGGTGCCGGCGGACTAAGCTGAGGACATTCTCGACCAGATCGTCACCCCGAAAGTCGCTAAGGTCGCGCAGCATCGTTTCTCCTCCCAGGTGGCTTTCGCCATAGGCGTAGCAACCGGGGCAGCTCAGAGGACACTCACGAGTGATCTCAATGGAAAGCATCGGGGTGTAACCATTGAGCACTCGCCACCCGGCTTGGACTAAATCGCGAGCAGTAAGACTGGGAGGGGTTTGGGCAACAGACGTGGCGGCTGCATTTTTCAACGTGAACTCTCCTGCCACGACGGCCAACGCTCGATCGCGGCCTGTTCTGAACACCACTTGTTTATGAGGAGTTCCGAACTGTTAAGTATAAAGATGTAGAAACGTCGAATTAGGTTCTAAGATGCGGCGCTTCCTCAGCCGAGTTGTAGCTTGGATGATAACCGCCACTTTTTGTATAGCTTCTAACGGATTCCGGCATAAATCCTTTATAACTATCGGTCAACAGTATCTGTCAACGCAACTTCAGACGCGACCAAGCTACTGGAGTGCCAAAATGACTAGAGTTACCTTGACAAGTTACGTTACGTAAGTCCACCGGGTCCCCACCAGCTTTGGTGCTTTGACGGTCTTCCCCCGCCTCCATACCCTGAGTTTGTGCGCGGGTTAGGCCTGGTGCGCCGCTGACGAAGAAACGCCCTTTCTTCTGAGTAACATGCGGCTCTGCTAGCCGGCTTAATCCCGAAATGGCACTGGAAACGAAGGTCAAAGGTCCCGGCACGGGTCGACTCCCCGAAGAAGGAGGGAATAGAACTTATGCTTCCGACGCGCAAAACTCGAGGATTCACTCTGATCGCCACGCTGATGCTGTTGCTGATTATGTCAGGCATCGCCATCGGTCTTCTCATGATTGTGAACACTGAAGGCAAAGTGGGTGGCCAGGATACGCAAAATAACCTGGCGTTCCACGCCGCCGAAGGTGGCATCGAACACATGACCTCCGACCTGGCCAACATGTTTCAGAACATCGAGTCGCCCACAGCCGCGGAGATCACGGGTCTGAGTGCTGATGCGCCTCCCAGCACCGGCATCATGAGCTATCCCATCTACAGCCTGACGCCGGCCACGAATCCGAATGGAACCCTCGCCACCAACTGGGGACAAATTGCCAGCGGTACCTACCAGGGCCTCTACGCGCAGCTACTCCCGGTTAACCTGCAGGTCACAGCCACCACTTCGCTATTTGGGGCTGGAACAGTCGGTGATGAAGTGAACATGTCACGGACAGTTGAAGTGGCATTGATTCCGGTGTTCCAGTTCGGCGTGTTCTCCGAGAGCGACCTTAGCTTCTTCGCCGGCGTTAACCTGACTTTCGCCGGCCGTACTCACACTAACGGGGACCTGTATCTGGATGCTGGTACCGGAGCCACGACTACATTTCAGGATAAAGTCACTGCCTGGGGAAATGTCGTCCGTACGGTACTGGCGAATGGGAACACTTCCGTCGCTACCGCTCACCTTGGCACCGTTGACATCCTGACTGCAGCTCAGGGTTGTAGTGGTGCACAGCCGGCCTGCCGGGCCATGGCCCAGACCGAGGGCAGCGTTGTCGGAGGACCGGCCTCGGCGCAGAACCCAAACTGGAATCCCACAATTTCAGTGGGAGACTACAACAGCTGGATTATCGATGGAAATTATGGCAAACCGGGAGGCACCGGGGCCACACAACTGTCATTGCCTTTCGTCAACAACGCACTTGGCGTGGCAGGACAACCACAACCCTTTGAAATCATCCGGCGCCCTCCACCGGGAGAATCCACCACTGCGGCTCTGGGCGCTTCGCGACTTTATAACGAGGCAGAAATTCGAGTCCTGCTCTCCGATGATCCGGGCGAATTGCCCTGCGGCAACCCTAGCGTAGCGCCTCCCTGCGGCGGTTCTGGAGACGCGCAAAACATCCGCTTAGCGAATTTTAACGATACCCTGAACGGAGTGAATTACCAGTTCGGAGTGCCAGCCACTCCTGTAGCTGGACTGCCGGCCTTGGTGACTGGCGGCACTTATAACACATATTTCGCCACCGCTTCGACCGGAGTTCCAGATCCGACGAATTGGGTGGGCTCTGCAACCACTCTTCCGGCCGACGCGCCGTTCGGACCGATCGCACCGCCGGTTGGGGATGTGACCCTGTTCGACGCCAACGCCCCGGTCACATTGCAGAAAAATGACGGCTTCGTTAACGCACCGCCAGCGATTACGTTGTCGACGTGCAACGTGGTGACGGGTAGCTGCGCGGCTGCGGCCGGGTATCCGTACTATACACCCCTCGCTTATCCCCCGACTGGGCCGAGTCTGCAGATGAGCACCTGGAACTTGTTAGATGGTTATCTGCGCGTCGAATATCGGGATGCCGCCGGTGCATACCACCCCGTCACACAGGAGTGGTTGCAACTGGGATTTGCGCGAGGCACGATTCCTCCCACCGCTCCCGGCACCAATCCCGTCAATCCGAATGCGATCTTGATTCTGCAGAAACTTGCAGATCGCAACGGCGACGGCACCGTTGACCCCAATGGCATTGCGCCCGCTTGTGTGGGTTCCGGTGGGTCATTTACCTGCACCAGCGGTAAGCCTCCTGAGGCTACAAAGGATAGCGCGACGCCCGGGGACTTACTCGGTCGGTATGGCAACAGCACCCACCCAAACGGGGCCAGCCCAACCCAGTACAACTGGTATCCCATCAACTTCTATGATGCCCGCGAAGGAGAAGTCCGCGACGTGAAGCAAACCGGCGCGAGCGTAAATAGTTGCGCACCTGCTGGCATCATGAACGCCGTGGAAATCGATGTGGGCAACCTGAAACAATGGCTGAACGGGACGACTCCCGGCAGCGGGAACCTCGTCGACCCTGTGTTTCAAAACGGCTACGTTTTGTACATCTCAGACCGCAGGGGCATGATGAAAAATCCCAACGGCACGCAAGTGGGTGCCCCGGGCACGAAAACCGGTGACTCCGGTCTGGAAGATTCCGTCAACTCGCCTTTCCAGGCCGGTAACCCCGACGGCGCGCTGGAGCCAACTCCACCGGGCAAGCTCCAGTCTCCAGAAGACGTGAACAACAACGGCCTGCTGGACAATTGGGGAGGCGGCAACCTCGGTTTGGGATTGGGCTACATTGGCGCTCCCTATAACGCCGGCAACAGCGTGAACAACCTCATCCGGAACGCCGCGGCCGGCAACCCTGATCCCTACTTGATCGCCGGACGCATCCCCAATTGCTCCGTAACCCAGAAAAACTGGATCAGTGGCGCCCGCCACGTCGTAAAACTGGTGGACGGCTCGCTCGGCAATGTGCCCGTCCGCATTGACAACGGCCAGGGTGGGTTCACCGTCGCCTCCGAGAATCCGGTTTACATTCTAGGAGACTACAATAGTAGCGCTGCGGATCCCACCTGGGCCAATCCGAATGCTGCGGATCCACCGCATGCGGCAGCAGCCGTCATTGCAGATGCGGTTACGATGCTGTCCAACAACTGGTCAGACCTCGGAAGCCTGGGATCTCCCAGCAACGACGCGGGACGCCCCGCTACGACAACTTACTATCGAACGGCTGTCTCCGGCGGAAAGAACATTAACTTCCTGGTCAACGTATGTTGCGCAGGATGGGCGGTGGGAGACTGGGGCACCGATGGCGGATTGCACAACTTCCTACGTCAGCTCGAGAACTGGGGCGGTCAGACCCTCAATTACAAGGGATCAATGGCCAGCCTCTACTACTCCACTTACTCTACGGGAACCGACAAAAACGGCGGTAACACCACTTACGATCCCCCGGCTCGAAACTACATTTTCGATCATCTCTTCACCCAGCCACAAAACCTGCCGCCGGGAACGCCGTTGTTCCGCGATATCGACAACTTGAGCTACCGGCAAAGCTTCACACCGCACACCGGCAATTACTAAACCAAATCGCAAACCGACCAGCCCTAATTCTGCCGCGCAGAGTCAGGGTTGGGAAAGTAACTGCGCTAGACGATCTTCCCGTCGGCGAGATCCCGGACTAACTTAAGATCGGCTTCGAGGAAATCGTATGACGGCAATTGCGCGCGCGGGGACCAGCGGACGTCCCGAAAGATCTTGTTTTCGATTTTTCCGTCATACTCGCGCACGACGAAGAAGCGCAACTCGACCGAACCGCCGCCGGGATACTCGTGTACGATGCGCGAGACCTCTTCACCGATCTTGGCGTCGATTCCAAGTTCCTCATCCAATTCGCGGCGAAGCGCGGCCCGCGGCTGTTCGCCTTCTTCAATCTTGCCGCCAGGAAATTCCCATTTCAAGGGCATGGTCTGATGACGGGTGCGCTGGCACACTAACACTTTTCCGTCCTTGAAGATCAAAGCCGCGACCACACGCTTCATGGACAGGCCAACGATCTGAGAGGAATGACGAAGGCGCGACGATTCGAAATGTTCACTGCGATATGAGTTTCCAAGAGAGATGACTTGCTAATGCATCTTAGACCGGGAGGTTGTGGAAAATCCTGGAGATGAATCGTTCGATAGCCTGATCGTTGATTTCCAGCGCAGCACGTTACAATTCTTTAGATGTATTCTCCCCAGCTTCTCGATCACTTCGAGCATCCCCGCAACCCCGGCGAAGTAGCCAACGCCGACGCAACCGCGCAAGTCGAGAATCCCGCTTGCGGCGACATTTTGCAATTGAGCGTGAAGGTTGCTCAAGGTCACATCGCGGAAATCCGCTTTCTCGCGAAAGGATGCGTTCCTGCCATGGCTTGCGGGTCCGCGCTTACGGAGTTGGTTTCCGGAATAACCCTTGAGGCGGCTCGCAGTCTGAGACGCGAAGAAATTGTGCGGGCCGTCGGGGGTCTGCCGGAAGCTTCTGCGCATGCCAGCCATCTGGCCATGGATGCGCTTGCGGAAGTGCTCGATCAACTTAAAACCTAGCCACAGATTTCACGCATAAGGACGGATGTCGCGCTCCTTCGTGTCACTTAGTGTCCTTTGTGGTTGTCTTTTTTCTGGTCCACCTGGTTCTCTAGAACAGGCCAGTAGATTGTCCAGCCCTGCTGTTGGGCTATCTTTTCCAGGTCGGGGTTCGGATTTACGGCGAACCCATGGCTGGCGATCGCAAGCATGTCGGCGTCCCAGCGGGAGTTGCCGAACGCAGCGTCGGGATGTTTTCCGATCACATCGCGTATCGCTCGCGGCTTGCCTTCGCCGGACGGTACTCGAATCAGCCGGTCGGTGATGAGTCCGTCGTGGATTTCCACAGAGGCGGCTAGAATCTTTTTTTCATCGATCCCAAAATGGCTCATGGCCGCTCGAATCACCCACTCGTTGGTGGACGATACCGCCCACACATCGGAACCCGAGCTCTGCAGACGGCGAATCAGTTCCCGCATCTCGGGAAAGATCTGGCTTACGAAGTTCTCATCAAAGAATTGCTTCGCAGCCCGCAGCACCTCGGATTCGGCGAGCCCGCTGTGAATCGTAACCATTTCCCCACACATTTGATCTTCGCTGACCTTCCCAGCTTTGTAGTCGGTATAGCGCGCCCGCGCCCAGCGAGCGACGTCATTGGAAAGCAAGCCTCGCCTGAGCTCCCAGTCGAAGAAGCGCTCTCCGGCATCGCCCGCCCACAGCGTGCCATCGCAATCAAAGACCGCAAGTTGAGGTTGAAGACGCAGAACCGAATCAAGAAAATCAGCGGACCTGAGCGTTGTAGTGGCAGTCACGTGTGTTTTGTCCATGTCTAACGAATGCGTGGAGGCTACTGAGATAATGCCGCATACTCCTGTGGCGTGTCGACATTCAAGGTGACCAGCGGATCATCCACGACAACATAAGAAATGTGCCGCGGATTCTGGTGTTCGATATCCCGAGCGTTTGCACTCGGGGGAGCCTTCAAAAAAGCTTCGATCATCTCTCTCGCCGCCAGAAAAGGGTGTCCATGTTTTCCGTTGTATTCCGGGACAACCGCCCACACATCGTTCCCCGCATCGGCGAAGGTGGAGCACAGAGTCTGCAATGTTGCTGCCCTTGCCGGCGGCCGATCTACCAAGGTGACCATGGCGGCGTCGCGGCCTTCATTCAGAACTTCCTGCAGGCCGACTTGAAGCGAACTAAACTGCCCCCGGTCAGGGTCGGGATTCCGCACCAGCGATGCCCCATTTGCGTACACCACTGGGGCGAGATTGTTCTCGTTCTTGCCAACCACCACAATTACCTTCTCGCTAAAAGGATAGAGTGCCCGGATGGCGGCGGAAAGAAAAGTCTGTCCGGTAAGCGGAGGGCCGGGCGTAGCCGGCGGCCAAGGCAGCAATGCTTTGTCCGTCCCCATACGCGTGGACTCGCCAGCGGCAAGGATCACAGCGTAGAGGTCAGGCGCGCGAGGCATGAGGCGAAGATAGCAGAAAGAGAGGGTTTTCGATTGTCAATTTCCGATTGGCAATTGGAAGGCAGGTCAAATCAGAATCAAGAAATCAGCGATGGCGGTCGTTTTCTTCCTCAGTCGCGGGTACAACATTGTCTGTGTCCGGCTCACTTGTACGGCTTTTGAACCAGCTCATATGCGGCAAGGCTCGCTCGGCGCGCCTGCGGACAGCAATCAGTTCTGCTGTGATGGCTACCGCAATCTCTTCTGGGGTAATGGCGCCGATATCCAAGCCAACGGGGGCGTGGACCCGCTCGAATAACTGCGCGGAAAGACCTTCGTTCGTCAACTCGCGGAAGATCGTGATGGTTTTGCGTTTGGAACCGATCATGCCAATGTAACGCGCCTGGCTTTGCACGGCCCAGCGCAGCACGCGCATATCGTCGCGATGCCCGCGAGTGACGATCACGATATACGACGACTCGTTCGGTGCGAGGCGCGACATGGCCTGCCCGAAGTCTTCCGCAATGACTTCTTTCGCGTCGGGGAAGCGTTCCGGGCTGGCATAGGCATCCCGGTCGTCGATGATCGTGACGTCAAAACCCGCACCTCGCGCAACCTTGTAAAGGTTGACGGACACATGACCTGCGCCGAAAATGTAAAGTAACGCTGGAGGTAATACGGGCTCGATGAAAATATCGAGCGTTCCGCCGCAGACCAGGCCAGTATCGTACTTGGGATCCTGATTGAGATTAAAGGTCAGGCTGCGAGGCTTCTCACTCTCCATGACCTCGCGCGCGGCTTGCCAAACCTCGGCTTCGACGCAGCCCCCGCCGATTGTGCCGGCGATGGATCCATCGTCCCGCACCAGCATTTTCGCAGTCTCGAAAGAGGGAATCGACCCTCGCACGTTGACAATTGTCGCCACGGCACCGCGGCGGCCCTCCTGCCGAAGCTTAACGATTTCCTCGTAGATGTCCATCCAAGCTTGATTATTCGTGGGTCTCTGGAACAAGTCAATGGAGACACGGAGGAATCGGGTGACGGACTTGTGTTAGGTTCTAAACGTCATCGCTTTGGAGATGTCATTCCGAGCAAAGCGAGGAATCCCTATTCCTGACACGAACGATTGTGACGATAGATATGCTTCGCTTCGCTCAAGATGACAGGTTATTTGCGGGATGACTTCTAGATTCCTGAGAAACACATGAAAGCCGTTCGCATCCACGAATTCGGAGGTCCAGAGGTTCTTCGCTACGAGGACGTCCCCGACCCGCAGCCCCGCAAGGACCAGGTTTTGATCCGGGTCAAAGCTTGCGCCATGAACCACCTCGACATCTGGGTGCGCAAAGGACTGCCGGGAGTAAACCTTCCCCACATTCTGGGAAGCGACATAGCGGGCGAGATCGTAGCCGTCGGCGATTATGTAACCGGTTTCAAGACGGGTCAACGCGTCGTTCTAGCGCCGATGCATTTCTGTAATCACTGTGCCAAGTGCGTTGCCGGACTTCAAAATCAATGCCGCGAGTTCACTGCGCTTGGTAACGGAGTCGACGGAGGATACTGCGAATTGATCGCCGTCCCTGCCGTGAACGTGATCCCGATCCCCGACAATCTGGACTTCAACCAAGCCGCCAGCGTTCCCTTGGTATTTCTCACCGCCTGGCACATGCTGGTCGGCCGAGCGAGCATTCGTCTGGGACAAACCGTGCTGGTTCTGGGAGCCGGTTCCGGCGTCGGCATCGCTGCCATTCAGATCGCGAAGCTCTTTCACGCCCGCGTGATCACCACCGCGGGCGACGAAAAAAAACTGGAGAAAGCCCGCACGCTGGGCGCGGATTATGGCATCGATCATTACAAGCAGAAGATCTCGCAGGAAGTGCGAAAGATTACGGACAAAGAAGGCGTGGACATTGTGGTCGAGCACGTCGGCACCGCGACCTGGGACGAGAGCATGAAATCGCTCAAGCCGGGAGGAACGATTGTTACCTGTGGCGCGACCACCGGCTACAATGCGGCATTCGACCTGCGTTTTCTGTTTTCGCGCCAGCTCAATTTCCTCGGCTCTTATATGGGCACAATGAGTGAATTGCACGACGTCTTGGGACACGTCTTTGCCGGTCGCTTGAAACCAGTCGTGGACCGTACGTTCCCTTTGCAGGAGGCTCGCGCGGCCCACGAGTATATGGAAAAGAGTCAGATGTTCGGCAAAATCGTGCTGAATCCGTGACTCAACCTATTTCTTCTTTCCCCTCTTCGGAGGAGCGGGTTTCGGTTTGCCGCCTCCTCCAATGGGAGCGTGACTTCCAGAGAGGATCTGTCCTTGTGTCAGGTCCAGGTTCACGGAATCCCTCACCGTCACGGCGCCCTTCGCCGCGGTCTTAAACGTCACCGAGAGTGTTTTGGCATCGGTCGTGATCGTCAGATAACCAAATTCCACAATAGGGTCGACCTCGAGTGTGGTATCGCCAATTGTGTACGGCGCTTTGGGAGCCGCTCCTTGCGGCGGCGTGGCTGCGAATCCTCCAGAGCCGGAAACTATATAAGGAGTCTGCTTGCCGCCCACGACGCGAGTGAAGCGCTGGTACAGGTGCGCATGTCCGGAAAGGACTACGTCGGGCCACAACCCCGCAGCCTGACAGCAGCTATCGAGATCCTTCTCGACGCCCACCGAGCCGCCGTGCTTCGCATCCACCGAAGCTGGCGGATGGTGAACCGCGATGATAATTGCTCGATTCCCGGCTTGGCGGTCCGCCTTCAGGCGCTTGAGTTCGCTTTGCAGGAAAGCCAGTTGGGCGTTTCCAACCACAGGGAACTTACCGCCTTGAGAAGAAATGACTCCCGCTCCCGAATCCAGGACGTTGCTGTAGAGTCCGATGATCGAGATGTACGGAGCGTCCAACGTGAAATAAACTCCCGGCTGCGTCATCACGGTGCGAACCAGTCCGCCGGAATCCGGCGAAGGTCCCGGAGCATCAGCACAAAAATTTCTGAGGAAAGCCTCCAGCGAGGGAACTTGTGGAGTCGCCGACGTGGAACCAAAAACCATGCCGTCGTGATTGCCAGGGATAGCAAAGATGGGACGGTCGTAATCGCGGAAGGGCTCGTAGAACTGGTCGTAATAATATTGTGCTTCGCCGAAGTTGTAGATTACGTCGCCCAGGTTGAAGAAAAACGCTGGGCCGTTCGCGCCTCCCGATTGCACATCGGCTGCCATGGCGTCCGCAACGCCGCCCTCATTCGCGATGGCCGTTGCGGGAATTCCCTTGGCCGCGCCCGTGTCGCCCACAGCATGAAATGTGATCTTCTTGGCCGTATTGATGGCGTCGAGAACTTCGCTGGGGATAAAATCCTGCAGATCAAGATAGGCTGGCACGCCGCTCTGCGGCGCAGGAACGGATTGCACCTGGTCTTTATGCGCCAAATAATACGGCGAGTTGTAGTATTGGGAACTGGTGTTGTCTATTTGGAAAGAAGTTTCATCGGGGCTGGGCTTCGGTTCAGCGTAGAGCCGAGTGCCGGGACCAGCCAGCCGCGCTCTCGTTTTGGGTAGCTTTATTCGCACGGTATACCTCCTGAAATCGGCGCCCACGAGTGGTTAAACCGTGACCAGTGCGGGCATTCCTGGCGTTCACGGTGCAATACAGGATGGTGACAGGGGGCCCAAAATCCGAGGGGAAGACGTGGGAAGTCTTACGCCACGGATTCGCGTTGTCAAGCGGATTTTCGAAACGATGCAGGACCTGACACTGCTGCGGCCTCAGACCAATCTCGTGTTTGGACACCGCTGATGCTGGCAGGTAAAATAAAGACAATGTCGGACGATCTCAACTTCGGCCCCTACGTCACAATCGAAGACGGCAAACGCGTCGTCAAGGACCTTACGTACGGAAATCCCACGCCTGAAGGGGTGGTGCTGACCACGATGGACAACGCGGTCAACTGGATGCGCAAGAATTCCATCTGGCCGATGACCTTCGGCCTGGCCTGCTGCGCGATCGAGATGATGTCCATGGGCGCGTCGCGCTTCGACATTGCGCGCTTCGGCGCTGAAGTGTTTCGTCCGTCTCCGCGGCAATCGGATCTCATCATTATTGCCGGCCGCGTCTCCAACAAAATGGCTCCAGTGATCCGCCAGCTCTGGGAGCAGATGCCTGAACCCAAGTGGGTAATCTCGATGGGAGCCTGCGCGACCTCGGGCGGAGTGTTCAACAATTACGCTCTGGTGCAGAGCGTAAACCAGGTGATTCCCGTCGATGTATATGTTCCGGGCTGCCCGCCGCGCCCGGAGCAGCTGATCTACGCCATCACTCTCCTGCAGGAAAAGATCCAAAAAGAGCGCGGCACAATCAAGCGCGCCCTGAACATTTCCTAACAACGATTGCATTTAACTAAGCTCACGTAGGGACAGCCGCCCTCGCTGTCCAATCGAGCAAAGCTCGACCGGGACCGCCAAGGATCCCACCTTCACAAAGCACGGGGCGAGGACGCCCGCACCTACACGGCTTTGCAATACAATCCTTCATCATGAAATCCCTGGAAATTTCGCCGGATGAGTTTCGTCGTCTGGCAGAAAAGGTCACCCAACTCACCGCCGACTACCTTCGCGAACTGGATTCGCGTCCGATATTTCCCTTGACCACCGGCGAGGAGTCAGAACGCCTGTTCCACTCGCCTCTTGACGAGAAGGGTGTGGGTGCCGAGGTGTTGGAAGGGCTTCAGGATGTGATCAAGCATTCCCGCGCCCAAAACGCCCGCTTCTTCGGATACGTCCTTGGCTCCGGCGAACCCGTCGCCGCAGTCGCCGACCTTCTGGCTAGCGTCTTGAATCAGAACGTCACGGCGTGGCGCTCCGGCCCCGCGGCCGTCACCATCGAGCGCACCGTTGTTGGCTGGCTCGCTCAGGCAATCGGCTGCCCCGGCTTTCGCGGCAGCCTCACCGGCGGAGGCTCCTCCGCCAACCTGATGGCCCTCGCCATGGCCCGCGAAGCCATGATGCCTGCGAACGAAGTGGGCATGCGTGGCGCGCCGCAGGCCGTGGTCTACGCTTCGGAAGAAGTTCATATGTCGATTCCGAAGAGCGTCGCGCTCCTTGGAATCGGCAGGAACAATCTCAAACTCATTCCAACCGACCAAGGCTTCCGCCTGATTCCAGCAGAACTAGAGCAGGCCATCAAGCAAGACAAAAAAGATGGGAAGATCCCGATCGCCGTGGTCGCGTCCGCCGGTACCGTCAACACCGGCGCGATCGACCCGCTCCCCGAAATTGCGGCAATCGCCCGCCGTCACGGACTGTGGATGCACATCGATGGCGCCTACGGTGCGTTGGCCGCGATCGCCGCACCCAAAAAATTCACTGGCCTCGAACTCGCCGACTCGCTCTCCCTCGATCCGCATAAGTGGCTCTATCAGCCTCTGGACTGTGGCTGCCTGCTGTACCGCGACGTGAAGCCCGCATATGCCGCCTTCGCACATACGGGGGAGTATGCCAGGACGCTGACCGACGACCCAGTCGAGGGATTCGCATTCTTTGAAGAGTCTCTGGAGCTCTCACGCCGCTTTCGGGCCCTGAGACTTTGGCTCTCGCTGCGATATCACGGATTAAAGGCATTTCGTGCGGCAATCCAAAAGGACTTGGATCTGGCGCAACGCCTGGCCAGCGCCATCGCGAATCAACCAAAGCTGGAGTTGATGGCGTCGGTAGAACTCAGTGCCATCTGCTTTCGCCATGTGGGCATCAACCCGCTACCAGAAGAGGAACTCAATCGCCACAACGCCGCCATCCTCAAGCGCGTCGTGCAGCGCGGCCACGTATATTTGTCCAACGCAACTCTTCGCGGCAAATTCTGCCTGCGCGCCTGCATCGTCAATCACCGCACCACCGAAGCCGACATCGACAGCGTGATCCCCGAGGTCCTGACGGCGGCAAAAGACCTTTAGCTGCTATTCAGCAAAAACGCCCTCGGGACCGCCGCCATCTCTGTGATACAAACACTGCATGCAAAAACCTCCCGACGTGAGCAGCAGCCGAACCATTTTCGCCCAGGCGCCCTGCCGCGCCGACTTGGCGGGCGGAACCTTGGACCTCTGGCCTCTCTACCTGTTCCACCCCGGCGCACTGACTTTGAATTTTGCTCTCAACATCCAGACCACCTGCCGCATCACGCCGCTCAAAGGCAAGCGCATTCATCTTCGATCGCTCGACACCAGGAAAGAAGAATTCTTCCCCAGCTTCGACGACTTGCGCGTCGCCCGCCGTTTCCGCCTTCCCCTGGCAGCGCGACTGCTGCAATTCTTCGCTCCCAGAGAAGGACTGTTGATCGAAACCGATTCCGAGTCTCCCGCCGGCGCCGGCATCTCCGGATCTTCCGCTTTAATGATCGCGGCTACCTCAGCGCTGGCGCGCTTCACCGAACGCAATCTCACCCTTGAACAAATGCGGGTGATTGCGCAAAACGTTGAGGCGCAAATCATCGCTGTTCCCACCGGTTGCCAGGACTACTACCCCGCCCTCTACGGCGGAGTGAGCGCAATTCATCTTGATGCCGATGGCATTCATCGTGAAGCCGTCCCAGTCATGCCGGAAGAGATCGAGTCCCGCTTCGTGCTGGCTTATACTGGAGCCCCAAGAAAGTCGGGGATTAATAATTGGGAGGTCTTCAAAGCTCACATCAATGGCGATCGCCACGTGTTCCGCAACTTTGAACGCATCTCTGAAATCGCTCGCGCCATGCACCACGCCCTGGCCCGCGGTGAATGGGAGGACGTGGCTCGCCTTCTGCGCGAAGAGTGGAAGCTCCGTCGCACTAATGCACCCGGCATCACCACTCCGCTGATCGACAAATTGGTCGCGGTGGCCGCCAGGCACGGAGGAAAAGCGGCCAAAGCCTGCGGCGCGGGAGGGGGAGGATGCGCGATTTTCCTGGTTGAAAAAGGCGCCGCGAGCCGGGTCGCAACCGCAATCGGGGACAACGGCGGCCACGTCTTGCCGCTGCAAGTAGCACGCGACGGAGTGCGATTGTTCGCCGAAGCTTAGGGTTTCTGTGATTATTTACCGGCCGTCCAACTTTACCCGGCTCGTGTTGCGCAGAAGATCTTCACCGTCATCCCCTTAGGGCAATTCTCAATGAAGGTATCGCCTGTTAACAATAGCTACAATCAGCCTTTTCTAAAGTGCATCCATTCCGTAGGTGAACAGGGCGAGGAGCCCAAATCCGAGCGCCGAAACAAATAGGGTTGGGATCCAGAAGAGAAGGACTCTCAGCACTTTGTTGCCTAGCCGACTGGCCGTTAAAAACAAAACAAAAGACGAGACCGCCAGGATCCAGAATAGAGGCGAGAAGAATGGGATCCAAAAGCCCCCAGCAATTGCACCCAATCCAGTTGCTTGTTGCCCGCTGATGCCCTTCAGAGCCTGCAACAACCCCGGCCCGAGCAAGGCAATAAATATCGCTGCCACTCCGCTGAGCACTGCTTTCACATAGATCACAGCTACGCTCCCCGGCCCGCGCTCGAATTTTACGCCGCCGGCCTCTCTGTAGAGGAAGCTTTTGGCGTAACGCCGCCATCGGAGTCATTGACCGGGGTTCTGAGCGTAACGGCTGGTTTCGTCAGCAGTCACCGGGCACACAGGCTGCCTTGAATGCAAGCTGGCCCGGTTTAGGAATTCCGCAAATCAGAAGCTGAGAAATGCACCGATGGCGAGTACGAGGAGAACAATCGCATTCAAATGAGTAGTCTCAGGTAAGGTGTGTACTGATCTGGGTTGCGTCATGCCACAGCTTCGCGAACTCCGACTTGGCTTCCTTCAGATGGCGCGGTCGTCAGTGCGGGGAGCCCGACACGCCGCAACAGGTCTTGGAACCGTGAGTCGCCACGCAAGCCGTCCATGCTCGGATCTATATGAAGGTAGATAAGCCAGTTGGAGTGTTCTTCGTGGGCTTTCTCCAAGTATTCCAGCGCCCGGTCGTTTTCTCCCAAGCCGACATGGATTCCGGCGAAGAAGTAGGGTGCGACATACTTTTGCTTCGCTAGTTGTGTCAGATCATCGAGTATCTGACCTGCTTCGTTTGTCCTGCCAGCGGCAACCAAAGTGTGCGCAAGCGCCGCGCGCATCATCGGGCTCCCGCCTGACAGCTTCACCCCTTTCTCACCCTCAATGCTGGCTAGTTCATAGCAACCTGTTTTGCTGAGCAACAGCCCGAGAATCCAGTATGTGACCGGGTAGTTTGGGTCCAATTCGACAGTTCGCCGGAGTTGTTCGATGGCTTCGTCATACCGGCGGCTGTGGTAGAAAGCCCATCCGACTGCGACGTTGATAATAAGCGATAAGGGATCGAGATCCTGGCCCTTCTTCATCCTGGCCAAGGCTTCTGCGTGTCGCCCCATGGTCATTACATATTCGGCGTACCAGTGGTTGGCAGTTGAGTAGGCGGGACTCAGTTCGAGGCTGCGCTTAAATTCTCTCTCAGCCTCTTCCCACTGCCAATCGTGAAGCCACAACAGGGCCGCCAAAGACGTGTGGGCTTCGGCGAGATCCGGGTCCAGTTGCAGGGCCATATTGGCGGCTGTTTTGCCTTTAGGAAACGCTTCCTTTGGCGGTAGATAGCTATTCCATCCCAGCAGCACATAGGAATCGGCCAAACCCGCGTAGGCGAGTGCGTAGCTGGGGTCTGTGTCGACTGCCTGCTGAAAGTACTCAATCGCCTTATAGAACCCTTCTTCGGTCCACCGGTTCCAGTAGTGACGACCCTTCAGGTAAAGCCGATAAGCCTCGTCATTCTCCGTGTGGCGTTTTCTTAATCGCTTCTTTTCTGCTCGGGTCAGCTGTAACCTGAGTTTTTCCGATATCTCGCGCGAGATTTCGTCCTGGACCACAAAGATGTCGCCAGGCTTGCGATCGTATTGCGCGCCCCATAGCTGTGAGCCCGTGGCGACGTCGACTAATTCGGTCCCAATGCGCAAACACCCACCGCTTTGCATCAGTCTTCCGGTGAGCACGGCGCGCACATTAAGCTCACGACCGACCGCTTGCGGGTCAATGTCTCGGCCCTTATAACGAAACACCGTGCTCTGTGCCATCACTCGAAGCTTTGGCAGGGTCGCCAGGGTGTTGATGAGGCTGCCCGTAATTCCGTCACTGAGGTATTCGTGCTCAGGATCGCCATTAGTGTTTTCGAAGGGCAAAACGGCGAGCGAGCCGATGACCTTGGAGACTCGCTGAGGGCGGAAGAAGGCGCTCTGCACGGAGGAAGCCAGCGCCGTCTGCTTGCCGGTCGGGGACAAACGACCCGTGTTTGGGGTTGGGGCCGATTCTGTTTCTTGCCCCGCAACCCGCTGGCCCGACTCCATATTTCGCTTTAGCCGTTGCAGTTCAGCCCGCATGTCCGCTGCGTGCTGATAACGCAGGTTTCTATCCTTCTCCAAAGCTCTGTAAATCATCTCTTGGAGGGCCGGCGAGACGTCAGGATTGACTTGTGCCGGAGCCACCGGATTGCGGTTGAGGATGGCTTCCGTGATCAGACCCGAACTGGCTCCTTGAAAGGGCAACTTCCCCGTTGCCATCTCGTATAGAACGATACCGAAAGAAAACAGATCCGTTCGACAGTCCAGCGCTCTGGCCCGTACTTGCTCGGGAGACATATAGGCCACGGTTCCCAGAGCGATCCCCGGGCTGGTGAGATGTTCTTCGGGGACGTACGACAGGGCTTGAGTCGGTTGCGCCGCGATCTGGCTCGCACGATCCTCCGGAAGAACACTCTTCGCCAGGCCGAAATCGAGAATCTTGGTGTGCCCCCGCTTGGTGATGAAAATGTTGGCAGGTTTGATATCACGATGAATGATGCCTTCGCTGTGCGCAGCATCGAGCGCATCGGCAACCTCAATGGCAATGGCGACAATACGCTCGGCATCCAAGGTGCCTGCCGCTATCAGGTATTTCAGCGTTACGCCATCCAGGTACTCCATTGCGATGAATGCCTGACCCTGATGTTTCCCGATTTCGTAGATGGTGCAGATGTTGGGATGATTGAGCGCAGAGGCTCCACGCGCCTCACGTCGAAAACGTTCCAGCGCAATAGGGTTCCGGGCTGCGTTCTCAGGCAGGAACTTTAGAGCGACAAAGCGGCCGAGCTCTTTGTCCTCGGCTTTATAGATAACACCCATGCCGCCGCTTCCCAGTTCCTCCAGGACATGGTAACGGGAGATGGTTTGCCCGGTAGCGGATTGGGCTTGAGGCATACCCGATGTTACGACGGGGGCACCTCGGTGCCTACTGGTAATACTGTCAGTTCCGTCGCGAAATCCGTGCCTCGTGTTCGTGAAAGTACCTACATCGTCGGAAATCAAACTGTTGCAAAATCGCCACTGCACTCAGAACCGCTGCGCCCCGCCCACGGCAGGCTCTGCCAAGCAAGAAACGTGAAAAGTCTCCTTCCGATCTCTTCAAACAGCGCTATAATCGCCCTAGTTAGTGCTTTGGGTGCCCTGTGAAGGCTCATTGTGTTTCGGCCGTGCTCCTCTTGTTCTGTGCCTGCGTGACTGCGGGTGCTTCCGACCAGAAATCCTCCAACCAGGATCCGTCTTCTGCTCTTCCACACCTTTCGAAGCAAACCCGGATGGATCTGATTCACGGATTGACCGATGAACTAATGTACATTCGCACGCCCTTCCCGATGGGGAAGAGAGGTCTCACACTGAAGGACGGTGTTGTCTCGCCCAGCGGTGCGGAACTGCAGCAGTTGATGTCGCTGTGGGGTCCCTCGGTGAAGCCGGGAGACGAAGCACGAATCACCGCCGTCGACATCAAGCCAGACCGTATCCGTTTCGAAATCAACGGTGGCCCAGTCAAAAGGCAGAAGTGGTATCAGCATATACAGGTTGGTGGGGGCGGCGCACCAATGGCTGGGTCCGACGACCAGAACGCGAATCCGCGAGGCACGTATGTGGATCTGGTTTTCGATCACTACGTTCCCGACCTGACACCGCAGAAGTTCAAAGACCTGCTTCGTCCCGTTCTTGACTTCGACGCCAAGTCAGCCGTCGAGGCCTATCTCGATACCGTGCCACCCAAGGTGAAGGAAGCTATCCAGAACCATCAGGTTTTGGTGGGCATGAACCGCGAGATGCTGATCTACTCCAAGGGTCGCCCACCCAAGAAGATTCGTGAGAAGGATGGAGACGTCGAATACGAGGAGTGGATCTATGGCGAGCCTCCCCAGGACGTCGATTTCGTGCGAATGGTTGGCGATGAGGTGGTGCGCGTGGAGACTATGAAGGTTGACGGGAGCAAGAGTCTCCGCACCGCAAAAGAAGTCAACCTCGAGCCGGGGCCAAGCGTTGCCAAGGCCGCCGAACAAAGGCCCGTGAACGCTCCCAGCCTGCGGCGTCCGGGAGAAGCGCCTACACAACAGCCTGGTCCGAGTGGCCAGGCGCCGGTGCTTCAGGGACCGCCTCCACCCACGGACCCCACTACGCCGGCTCCGCACTATTCGACGTAGCGGGACCATTGACGCGTTACGGGCTGGCAATAGACAAACCGGCTTCCATCCCCTCCGCGAGTCCTCGACGTTAACCTTTGAAATCTCTGGTTACAACAGTTAAGGCCACGGAGAACGCGAGACATCTCAACCTGTTAAACTCTCCCGCATGTCGACGTTCGTTCTTGTGCACGGCGCATGGCAGTCGACGAAGACGTGGGACCTCTTGTCCCCCTTGCTGAGAAAGCACGGCCAGCGGGTGATAACACCAGTCCTCAGCGGGCTTGGCACAGATCAAAGCCGACTGTCTCCTGACATTACTTTACGGCAACACGTAGAGGACGTTTCTCTCGAGTTGTCGAGGTTCGCGGAACAGGTAATCCTTGTAGGCCACAGCTATGCAGGCATGATCGTAAGCGCGGTGGCAGAGACAAACCCAACTCAAATAGAGCGATTGGTTTTCCTTGATGCCTTCATCCCAGAAAATGGGCAAAGCGTACTGGACTTGCTGCCGCCCGAGGTTGGCGCCTATTTTCGCGATGTCGCGCGAGAGTATGGAGATGGCTGGCGGTTGCCCGGCGGCGAGGGCCAACTTGATCTCTGGGGATTGAAGCCAGGCGAAGCGCGTGATTTCGTGCGCGCGAGGCTGTGTGATTTCAGTCTGCGTTGCTTTGAGGAGCCGCTTCGTCTTATGACCAATCAGAGGACGAGGATTCCAGCAACGTTTGTTGCCGGTGTTGCGGAAGGGTATCCGGCAAGACCTTTCTTCGAGCCGTTTGCCCGAAAAGCTCGCTCCTCCGGCTGGGAGGTCATCGAACTGGAGACCGGCCACGACTGCCATGTCGAACGTCCTGCTGAGGTCGCGAACATTTTGCTACGGGCCAATTCTCAATGAGTGCTAAGGTCTTATCGCCCGTGTGACTTGGCTCCCACGCTCCCTGCCTTTACACTGGAATGGTGAAGATCGCTTTGGGACAGATCAATCCCACAGTGGGGGATTTCGCAGGCAACGCCGCGAAAATCATTGAATTTTCCCGTCGCGCCCAGGGCGATGGCGCAGGCTTAATCCTTTTTCCGGAACTCTCCGTCTGTGGCTACCCACCACGCGACCTGGTGGAGCGCGCTTCTTTCGTTCAGCACAACCGTGAGAGTGCGGACCGAATTGCGGTCGAAACCAAAGGCATCGCCGTCATCTGCGGCCTGGTGACTCCGGCCCAAGCGCAGAGCGGCAAGTCGGTCATGAACTCGGCTGCGCTCCTTAAAGACGGCCGAGTTGCGTTCCTGCAGTCCAAGATGTTGTTGCCCACTTACGATGTCTTCGATGAGATGCGGAACTTCGCGCCGGGAAAAAGCCAGTTGCTGTTTCCGTTTTGTGGCAAGCAGATGGCTCTCACCATCTGTGAAGATGCGTGGAACGATAAGCACTTTTGGAATAAACGCCTGTATACGTTCGATCCGGTCGAGGCTTTGGTCCACGCCGGGGGCAACTTCCTGCTGAACATCTCGGCTTCACCGTTCTGGCTCGCCAAACGGGAATTGCGCCGGGATATGCTGGCAACCATCGCACGCAGCTACAAAGTGCCGGTCGCCATGGTCAATCAGGTTGGGGGCAACGACAGCCTGGTCTTCGACGGTTCCAGTCTGGTGTTCAATCCCGCGGGAGAAGTGATCGCACAGGGAAAATCCTTCGAAGAAGACATCATCTATTTCGACTCCGATGAACTTACCGGCGAGATACACAATCAAATTGAAGGCGAAGAGGCCAGCGTTTATGCCGCGCTGGTTTTGGGCACGCGGGATTACGTCCGCAAGTGCGGCTTTCGCCAGGTCATCGTCGGCCTGAGCGGAGGCATCGATTCGGCGCTGACCGCAGCCATCGCCACTGATGCGCTGGGAGCTGAAAATGTGATTGGAGTGGGCATGCCCGGGCCGTACTCATCGACCGGCTCGATTGACGACGCACGCACCCTCGCCGAAAACCTTAGAATTCGCTTCGAACTGCTCTGTATTGGCGATCTCTTCGAAACCTACAAGAAAACTTTGGCCAAGGTCTTCGCTGGCCGTAAGGAAGATGAGACAGAAGAGAATCTGCAATCGCGGGCCCGCGGCACACTGCTCATGGCCCTTTCCAATAAGTTCGGAGCCATCGTGCTCAGCACCGGCAACAAGAGCGAACTGGCCGTGGGCTATTGCACCCTCTATGGGGATATGGTCGGCGGGCTAGCCGTGATCTCGGATGTGCCCAAGACCATGGTCTACCGCCTTAGCCGCTACGTGAATTCGCGCCGCCCGCTAATTCCTCAGGCTAGCCTGGAGAAGCCGCCATCCGCGGAACTGCGTGCCGGTCAGATGGACAGCGACACCCTCCCGCCCTACGAAGTGCTCGACGTGATCCTCGAGGACTACATCGAACAGTCGCACACCGCAGACCAGATTGCGGAGGAGCGCGGCTTCGATGTTAGTCTGGTTCGGCGCGTTATCCGGATGGTGGAGCGCAGCGAGTACAAACGGCAGCAGGCGGCACCGGGCCTGAAAATTTCGGAGAAGGCTTTTGGCTACGGCCGGCGTTTTCCAATCGCGGCCAAGTCCGACATTTAGCACCGCGTGCAAGGCATTCATCTTTACTCAACTGAAAGGAACGCATGCATCGTTCGATAAATTATCTTATCCTGCTCCTGCTCGTCACCCTGGCTACCGCGCAACAGCCGACTGCCGCGCCTCATGCGGCGGCCAAAACTACAACCAGCGCAAACATTCCTTCCGAGGAAACCGTCAACGCTTTTCTCCACCAGTGGTTCGGATACGATCCAACGTTGACCTGGAAGGTCGTGAGCATTAAGCCGTC
>DATHPO010000069.1:0-15121 GCA_035483835.1 Terriglobales bacterium | reverse complement strand
GCCTGATATTCAACTGATAGATCACGAATCCGCTTCATGAGCGTTTCGTCTTCGCGGGTACTAGGCTGAACGCACCCTAATATACCGGCAAAAACTTGAGTCAGCGAGTGTTACAGTTGGTCTGTCTCGATGCGATCAGCCCTGCGTGGATCGCGCCTCTGCATAGCGATAAGATCGTTTTTCGGAGGGACTCATTTTGCTGACGAGCGACGCTGCAAACAGGACTGCTTCGGGAAGGACGGTTTTGTTGACCGGAGCCGGAGGTTCGATTGGCTCGGCACTGGCCAAAGCGATCCTCCCTCTAAAACCCCGCCGCCTGATTCTTGTCGACAGTTCAGAGCGAAATTTAAACGAAATCGATTTGGAGTTGGCGGCAACGGTTGATCGCAGCCTGTATGCGTCCGTACTCGGAGATATTTGCGACGCGCGCCTGTTATGTGAGATTTTCCGGCGCTACCGCCCGGAGGTCGTGTATCACGCAGCGGCTTTCAAGCATGTGCCGCTCATGGAAAGCAATCCTCTCGCTGTCGTTCGCAACAATGCCCTGGGAACCCACAACCTGGCTAAGACATGCCGGGCGGAAGGCGTCGCGGTCCTTGTCATGGTTTCAACAGACAAAGCTGTCGACCCTATCAGCGTTATGGGCGCCTCGAAGCGTATCGCGGAACTTGCCTTACTGCGCTGGAACAATTCCAAAACCTATATGAGCGCGGTTCGCCTGGGCAATGTATTGGCTTCCCAGGGAAGCGTTCTTCCAAGGTTCGTGCATCAAATCTCGCGAGGCGGTCCAGTGACCGTCACCCACCCGGATGTGACCCGATATTTCTTGACCATCGACGAAGCGGTTGAATTGATACTGCTGGTCGCGGGGCTGGAGGAAGGCGGTGGTATTTTTGTTCCCCAATTGGGTGCGCCGGTGAAAATCTTAGACTTGGCCCTGCAGTTGATAAGTGATGCTCGCTCCAAATCAGCAAAAGACATCCCCGTTTCCTTTACGGGGCTTCGGCCGGGAGACAAGATTTCGGAGGAATTTCTTTCGCGGAGTGAGTCTGCTGAACCGACAACGGATCGCAGACTTTTTCGAGTCCGGACGGAGAACATTCCAGCGAGCCGATTTGATATTCTCATGGAGGAGCTTTCCAGAAGTATTGATCAGCGCATCCTCCCTTCGGTGATGGAAAAGCTGTGCGCTATCGTTCCCGAATATCGGCCGACCAAATTACTACAGCGCGCATGGCAAGCCTCGTCCGTCTAACTCGATGAAGCGAACCATTGCGGCAATTACGAGTTCGCGAGCCGACTACAGCCATTTGTACTGGCCATTGCACGATTTGTCCGAGAACGAAAACGTAGATCTGAAAGTGATTGCTCTCGGGTCGCATCTGTCACCTGAATTTGGAAACACGATCGAGGAAATTGAAAAAGACAGGCTGGAAATCGACTCCCGCATTGAGTGCCTGCTCAGTTCCGACAGCGACGTGGGTATGGCCAAAACCATCGGCATGGCCACCCTGAGTCTTGCCGACTTGTTGGGTAAAATGCGGCCGCACCTGCTCTTGCTGATTGCGGACCGATACGAAATGCTCGCTCCCGCATCGGTTGCTCTGGCACTGCGCATCCCGATTGCTCATATCGAGGGCGGAGAACTGAGCGAGGGTGCCATTGACGATGCGGTGCGAAACGCTCTTACCAAATTGAGCCATATCCACTTCACTTCAACGCAGGCCGCCCGCGAACGGGTGATTGCGATGGGCGAAGAAGCCTGGCGTGTGCATCGCGCCGGTGCCCCGTCATTAGATCACCTCCGGAGGCGAACACTTCTCAGCCGAGAGCAGGTTGAGGAGCGACTAGCGATCAATCTCCAAACACCTACCATTCTAGTTGCCTACCATCCAATGACCATCGCCCGCGACACTCTCGAAGAAGTGGATGCTCTCTTTACGGTCTTAGAAGCACTTCCGGACCAAATCTTGTTCTGCTATCCGAACCCGGACGCGGGCAGCAGAGCGCTGATCGATCGGACGAAATTGTTCATCGCTCGCCGCGGACACGGAAAGATCTTCACCAATCTTGATGTGGTTAGTTATTTGAGTCTTCTGCGTCTGGTAGATATGTTCGTTGGAAATTCGAGCAGCGGGATCATAGAGACACCTTCTTTTTCGCTCCCCACAGTAAACGTGGGGCTGCGGCAACAGGGGCGCGAGAGAGCACGAAACGTATTGGACGCAGACGCTCAGCCGAGTTCCATTCTTGAAGCCGTCATGACCGCAAGAGCACCGGAGTTCCGTCGGTCCTTATTAGGCATGGAGAACCCGTATGGAGAGGGGTTCGCTGCGGAGACGATCGTGCGCGTACTCACGACCATTCCGCTCTCCCAGGAACTCCTGATGAAACGCAATTCGTCGACTCCTAGGCACGCCGCTGTGCTTGGCAAATCGCGACGACCATGAGGATACCGCTATCGTCTCCAGACATCTCGGAACAGGATATTGAGGCGGTGGCCGGAGTTCTTCGCACTTCGACTCTCAGTTTGGGTCCCAAGCTCCTGGAATTTGAGCGCGCCATTTCTGGTTACGTGGGTGCTCCGGAGGTGATTGCCGTCCATTCGGGAACCAGCGCTCTGCATCTGTGTATTCGAGCGCTCGGTATTTCCGAAGGCGATGAAGTGATCGTGCCGTCTTTTACATTCATTGCGGTTGCGAACGCGGTCCGCTACGAAAGGGCCATGCCCGTGTTCGTCGATGTGGATCGACAAACGCTCAACCTCGATCCCAGTTTGATAGAAGCGGCCATCACTTCGCGGACACGCGCCATCATTGTCGTGCACACGTTTGGATGTCCGGCGGACCTTTCGAGCATATTGCACATCGCCAGACGGCACAGTCTCTACGTCATCGAGGATGCTTGTGAAGCCATGGGAGCTGAATATGAGGGCCGTAAAGTCGGAATTCTCGGGGACGCCGGGGTTTTTGCTTTTTATCCCAACAAACAGATCACAACAGGGGAAGGCGGGGCCGTGGTTACGAATAATCCTGAGGTCGCCATCCGGGTGCGAAAGCTTCGCAACCAAGGCCGAGATGATTGCGAAGACTGGTTTCAGCATTCAGAGTTGGGTTATAACTACCGGATTTCTGACATCAATTGCGCATTGGGAATTGAGCAACTAAAGAGAATCGAAACCATTCTGGATCGCCGGGAATCAATTGCCAAAAGGTACGATCGAATATTAGCCTGTGAGCCAGACTTAATCCTCCCGCCCTTGACTGTGCCTGGTCGAAAAATCAGTTGGTTCGCCTATGTGGTCCGACTGGGCGACCGGCTCAGCCAAGTCCATCGCGATTGGCTTGTCAACGAGATGAGGTTGCGCGGGATTGCCTTGGGCAGGTACTTCGCGCCGATTCACTTGCAACCCATTTATCGGTCGGGCCCCGGCAAGAAAAGCGTTCTTCCAGTGACCGAGTGCCAGGCGTCGCGTGCGCTCGCGTTACCATTCTTCAACCGGCTCAAGGATGAGGAAATTAAGGAAGTCTGCGAAGAGCTGGTTAGACTGATTCGATCGGTCAAGTTAGGCGCATTGTGAGTCGAGGCAGGTCAGCGCACCCAGTGTTTGTTGCAATCGACGGGTGTCAGGGCGGCCAGCCACGACGGACCGAGTCACGAGCGAGATGCGCTGCGATTTGACGATCGAATGGCAATGTCGGTAAATGCCGCGACTCGCCGTTCTTCGTATCCAACAGTAGCAACGTTTTTCGTTCCCAGTTGACGTTTTCCCGCCTCGGTCCAAGGATTTCCCCTCCAAATACGTGCATCGAGCGCCGTGACAGCGGCCGCGTGGAGATATTGCCAGGACTTTCGCGCCTACGCCCTCATCTTGTCCGAAGAATTCTTTGCGATTCTGGCTTGGATTGCCGTTAGAAGCGATTCGACCTGGCACCTCTCGAGCTCGATAGGTTAGAGGGTGGTTTACCCGCCGATTCGCGGGTAACCAAGCCCCTTTCGGACATAGGCCATCTGTCCTACGTGATAACTATCGTGCATCGCGAACAGAGCCACTTGGTCGGCTACAGTTTTCGCCCCGGGCAGTTCCATACCTTTAGCAGGTTCCGCCAGCTGCTGATCATCAGAGGTTTCCAGCTTGGCATACAGCTTCCGATTGATCTCTTCCATGACGCGCTTGATCTCCTGAGCTGACGGATACCGCGCTGCCTCTTGGAATGCGGCACCGCGGCCGAAAAGTTCACCCCACGAAGTGTCCACCTGTTCGCCCAAAATCCGGAGCAGCAACGCGCGCGCCTCCGCAACATGGCCCGCCAGCCACAGCATCGGGTTGTTCTTGTCGGTAAGACGCTGTCTGAGTTCGCCGGCGCCGAGACCTTGCAGAGCTTTAGCCATTAGGTCATCGTTCACTCTAAAAATCGTCGCGATCGGAGCTGCGACCGCGCTCCGCGTTGTCGTCACAGAATTCATGAAGCCTCCTTGGTGTCAAACCTTTCGAGCAAGCCAGGCGACCGAGACTTGGCCGGCCCCGAGCATGCAGGCAGAATGGCAGCGAACCGGAACGTTTGTATTGTAAGAAAGGGAAGTGCTGAGTCTTACTTCGTTGCCAGCGGTTTACCGGTTTCTAGCAGGCTCTTGAGCGACGACATCATGAGCGGCCAACCTTCAACTGATCCCGAATAGGTTGAGGTTTGGCCATCGAAGTCATCGTGGACAAGGTGAAGCTTCGTGGTCGATGGTCCTGCAGCGGAGAGCTCGAAGGTGACGCGAGATGGGCGATCCTTCGCGACAGACTCGTCCCAGTGCGCGTTCCAGCTCATAACGAGCCGTTTCTCAGTTTCGATGTCGAGAATCTCCCCGTCGACAACCTTGAAGCCTCCATCTCCAACGTAGGCATACGGAGTGCCCTTCGTTAACTTGCTATTGAGCCGAGTGCCATACACGTAGTGCTTTGTCATCTCGCCATCCACAATGCCTTTCCAGACCTTGGCGACGGGCGCGCCGATGTAGATTTTATATGCGTATGCTAAGTCCTTAGCCATTGGAATCCTCCTTTGATATCCGCTCGTTTTCGTAGGGACGGTTTATTGCGACCCCAGAACTCAGTTTGTGACCGGCATTCCAATCCTGAATGCACCCGACGCCCACAAGCATGGTGATCACAGTCGAGAAGATGATGGGAACGGGGAAGAAATACACCCACGCGATGATGCTGCCTGCGGCGTGGCTCAGGAACAGAGACCACGCGATCGGCGCGAGCCCGGCGCGGTCGCGAGCGGTTCTTGCGCCCAGGTGCCACAGTATGACGATCGAGAAAACGAAGAACACTGACACGAACCAGCCGAAGCCCCGATAAAACCCGTACCAAGTTCGGTCGGCTCCTTGCGCAATGACATGGACAGACTTCATCATTGATATCACTGCGTCACTTTCAGGGCTGAACTTCGGCGTCTCGATAACCGCGCCCAGCGTGTGTCCAAACGCGTACAAGACCAGGATGTAGGCAGCGAGCCGGTACACGTTGAAGTAGCGAGTTCGCACGCTTTGTGGCGTGTTTGGAGTCGACGCGTCTCCCGATTGCGTCGCTCGGGAAGCAGCGGCAGTGGTTGCACTCACAAGACACCTCGGTCAGGCCTCAAGATGCGAGCAGTTTCGCAATACACCGCAGTTTTGTATTGTAAGAATGGGAAGTGGCTATTTCAGAGAAAGGCGCCGTCCGAATTCGTTGGAAACTTCGAGAATAAATTTCCGCGGAGAATAGCCTGTCATCTTCTTGAATTCTTTGGTGAAGTGGGCCTGATCATAGTAATACTCGTAAAGGTCCTCTTTCAGGGCGTCGTAAGGAAGTCCTCTGGCCCATTTCCGGTAGAACGTCTGAAAGCGAAAGATCCCCGCCAAGGCTTTCGGCGACAATCCTACGTGCCGGTTGAAGAGCATATCCAAGTACCGCCGCGAGTATCCGGTCCTCCGTTCTAGTTCTCCGATGGCCACCCGGCCACGAGACGACCTTAAAGCTCCAACACAAAAATCGATCAGAGTGTTGCGACGTGGGGTCTTGCGCATCAGCGCGATTAACTGGTCTTCGATGAAATTCACCTTCCGGTCCACTACTTCCAAGTTGCGAAGTGTTTCCCGAACCTCGCGACCCCATTTGCCAAAAACTGTCTCCGCGTCAAAGAGGCCGTTGACCGTTTCCTCCATGGGAATTCCAAAGAAAGGGTAGGCGCCATGGGGCGAAAATTCGATCACCACGAAGCCGGTTCTTCGTGTACTGGAATGGATGATGGTTTGGGTGTCTCTGTTCCCAACGAAATACAAGCCTCCCTCGTGACTTACTTGGGTGCGCCCATCTGCACTGGACACGAGCGAGTTCTCGCAAGGAATAATGAGCTTGGGGCACCCGTTAGGCGCAGCCATGCTTGAATCCGTCACCGGCATTCCTACAGGGCTTTCGAACACCCAGAAGGATTCGATATAAGGTTGCAATTCAGGGCGGGGTTGGACAAATGAAAGTCTCATCGTTAAACCTTGCGGCGAAACACGGCAAGCTCGCTCGCCAGGACGAACCAGCATTGTAGAGAGTGAAACGAGAAGCCGGCCAGGAGCAAGATAGCACGGTTGAACTGGTCAACCCATGTTCTCGGATGATGGATCTGCTGGACGCTCCGCCAGACGTTTCATTCTTCGGGAAACTCATGCAACGCGAGATCATTTATCGCTTACTGCAGGGAAGTCAGGGAGCACGCGTTCGCGCGATTGCCACGCTCGACCGATCGAGGCGAATCTTCGAGTTAAACACAGTGCGACTTTTGGCGGCCTACTTTCTTCCCTCGGCTCAATCGGAACCGCGAACTTGCTGAAGCCTGCTCCTGGCCGCGCATCACTTGACAGCGAGCGCTCTTCGTCGTACATAGGTAGTATGTCTACGGTAGATGATCAACGGCAGCGTCTGGAGTTTCTGCAGGGGACGCTCGAGGTCCTGATTCTGCGTAGTCTGCAGGCTGCCCCCAATCATGCTTACGGGATTTCGCAGTTTCTCGAGAAGCAGTCTGATAATGAGTTCCTTGTCGATAACGGCTCTTTGTATCCGGCGCTGCAACGACTGCTGCAACGGAAGTGGATTGCGGCGCAGTGGAAAACATCGCCGAACGGCCGGCGCGCGAACTATTACCGGCTTACGACACTCGGCCGCAGGCAGTTGGTGGCAGCGAAGTCGAAGTGGCTGCGCTTCGTCGAAGCCATGGGACGAATCCTGGCGCCAGAAGGGTGAGCCAACATGGATGAGTGGTGGTCAAAAGTACGCTGCGTGCTGGGTCTCAGGAGAGGCTTGGATCACGATCTTGGCGAGGAGATGCGCGCGCATCTCGATTTTATGATCGAAGAGAACATCGCACGAGGCATGCCGCCGGACGAGGCCAAAGTCGCAGCGCGGCGGCATTTCGGCAACCTCACGAGAGTGCGAGAACTTGCGAACGAGGCCTGGCAGTTTCCCCAGGTCGAAACCATCCTGCAGGACATCCGTTACGGTTTGCGAAGCATTCGTCGGTCACCGAGTTTTTCGCTTATCGTGATATTGACATTGGCGCTGGGGATCGGAGCGAATACCGCAATTTTTAGTGTGGTGTATTCGGTGCTGCTGCGGCCGCTACCCTATCCGGCGGGCGAAAGACTAGTTTGGCTCGGGGAGTCAACCCCGAAAGCGCCGGGCTTCAGCGTGACATGGATCAATTTCCAGCATTGGCGGAATGAGAACGACGCGTTTGAGAACATGGCAGCATTTGCGAACGCGGACTTGACCCTGACGGGAAGACGCGAAGCCGTGCTCATGCATGCTGGCGTCGTCACAAGCAGTTTTTTTCAGATGACAGGAGCAAGACCGCTGCTGGGCCGTCTTTTCAACGAATCGGATAACCTCCCCGGCGCAGCACCCACGGTCGTTGTGACGCCCGAGTTTTGGCAGAACGCTCTGGGCGGCGATCCCGGAGCGCTTGGATCTTCGGTGACCCTCAACGGGAAGGGATATCAGATCATCGGGATACTGCGTCCTGGATTAAAATTCTTCGTGAGGCCTGTGGATTTCTACTTGCCGCTCGGGCTTTCCACCAGCTCCACGGTAAATCGCAGCGAACACGGATCCATGCATGTGTTGGGGCTTCTGAAGCCCGGAATCACACTAACTCAAGCGCGGACCAATTTGGACAGCATCATGCAGCGGCTGGCGCTGAGCGATCCCGGGCCTGAAGACGACCATCGTGCCTACGGAACCTATTTGGCCGAGGAGAGAACGGCGGAGATTCGGCCGACCCTGATTGTACTCATGGGCGCGGTCGGCCTCGTGCTGATCATCGCGTGCGCGAACGTCGCCAGTCTGCTGTTGGTTCGTAACACCGCAAGGGCACGTGAGATGGCGATTCGCATTGCCATTGGAGCGGGGCGAGCACGGCTTGCACGCCAACTGCTTACAGAGAATCTGGTGATCGCAGCGCTGGGCGCCGGGCTAGGCCTCGTGCTCGCGGATTGGTGCCTGCGCACTCTAGTGCTAATTGAACCTCGGAACATTCCGCGCCTATCAGAAGCTAGGCTGGATCTCCCGGTGTTGCTGTTCGGGGCGGCGGTTACGATACTGGTAGGATTGTTTACTGGAGTTGCGCCAGCTTTCACAGCCGGAAGGGTCGATCTTACCGTCTCACTGAAAGAAGGGTCAGGGGGATTGGGGGTTGGTAGACGGGGGCAGGTCTTTCGCAGCGGTCTGGTTATCGCTGAGATTGCTATCACTCTGGTCCTTGCGTTTGCTTCGGGCCTGCTGGTTCGAAGCCTCATCGCAGCGCAAACAACCTACCCGGGATTCGATTCTCAACACCTGCTGGCGCTCGAACTTCAGCTGCCGCCTTCACGCTACAAGACCGACGAAAACTCACGTCAATACTATGATCAGCTGATGCAGCGCCTACGCAGCGAGCATGGAGTCGAGGGCGTTGGTGCGGTGATGTGTCCTCCAGGTGCTGGAGATTGCGGCGACTGGTGGTATTCGATCCTCGAAAACCCCGCTCCGGCCCGCAAGGATGTGCCGGTCTCGTTGTTCAACATCGCGGACACGTCTTATTTTGGCGCCATGCACATGCGTCTGCTGGCGGGGCGCGGATTCTCCGCGATGGATCGGCCAAACGGAGCGCTCGTCACGGTGGTCAATGAAGCGCTGGCGCGCAATTGGTGGGCCGATCCGCGGCTCGCAGTGGGGCATCATCTCAAAGTCGGCGGACCTTATGTGGACGGACCGATGCTGGAAATCGTCGGGGTTGTAGCCAATGTGAGCCAGATGGGGCTCGATGGTGAGCCGATGCCGGAATTTTATTACCCATTCTCGCAACATCCCTCGACCGCCATGGTAGTGATGATTCGGAGTCGTAGCGATCCCGAGGCGTTAATGCCGATGGCGCGACACCATCTCTCAGCGATCGACCGGAATGTGCCAATCCAATCGCTGCGGACTGTTGACCAGTGGTTGGGAACGACACTTGCGCGACGGCGTTTCAGCACGATGTTGCTTGGACTTTTTACGGCGCTCGCAATGGTTTTGGCTGCCGTCGGCATTTACGGCGTTCTGAATTACTGGGTCAGCTCGCGACAGAAAGAAATTGCCATTCGCCTCGCAGTTGGAGCGCAGCCATCCGCGATTCTGCGTTGGGCAGGATGGCAAGCGGCGCGGCTCTTGGCGTTGGGGGTTGGCCTGGGCGTCTTTGGCAGTTGGGGTGCCTCGCGATGGCTGAAGAGCTTAGTCTTCGGCGTATCTGCGCGAAATCCTGGAATGATGCTTGCGGCCGGGGCGGCGGTGATGGGGATCGCTGCGCTGGCCGCTAGTGTTCCACTAATACGCGCCACGCGAGTGGACCCGGTTCGCAACCTGCATGATGCCTGACGAGCAGTCGCCGGCTGCAGCCACGAGTTATCAATCCTTAGTGACGCGGTGGTGTTGACCGAACCGATCCACTCCCCGATTCTCGAATAGAACCAGAAGTGATCCAGGTGGGCACCGAGCGGATCAATATCGATCAAGTCGGGATCTCGGCAGGAAATCAAGTGGTGACGAGATGCGCGTTTCCGGTTACTAGTCTTCTACCCAATCAATTACTCTGTGCTGACGCGGTGGCGGAATTGTCGATAACCAGCAAATTCAGGAAGCGAATGATTTGTGTCTGCTCGCGTTCTTGTTCAGCAGTGGTGTCCGTGTTTTTCGCGAGGTCCGCGAGCCGGACGGACAGGACTCGCAAGGCAACCTCACGATTGACGTAAGCAGTGTCCTTGAGGGGGCTCATCACCCAGCCTCTTCTGGTCTTCTCGAATTCCAGAGACTCTTCTCTCCAGCGAAGCTGCGAGCCCGTTTGCGTATCTGCAATAGCGGCTAGCGATTCGATGCGAACGAGCGCAGTTCCGCGCTTGCCCTTAATTTGCACTGCTAGGACACGTAGCTCGCGGTAAACGACGATGGATTTGCCGGGACTGTTCAGGGCGCCCGTCCGCAGGGATTCGCCGAAATCCTGATTCATTTTGACAAATGCGGCTACGACTTCTTCTGGTGACGGGTTTTTCCCTGACACTTGAAGAACGATTTCGCGAGGAGTCTCGACTGTCGTTGAACTGGAGGTGTCGGCCGTAGGGACCGGGTGCGATGCGCGCGCAGGTACCGGCTTGGACAGTTCCGAAGGCGGAAGGTTCGCCGAACTGCGGTTGTCGCCCTGAACCTGAAGAGGTTTGCGATCAGGGTGATCCGCAGCCTCGAGCGTGCGATCGGCATGGAGCGGCTTGTCGGTCACGTAGCGGAAGAAACGAGCGATACCGCGCGAGCGCCAGTAGGGCGAGTCATAAAATTGCGTGTCAGGACCAGAACTCACGAAGCTGAAGAAGGAATGTTGTTGGGGATCGATGACGATGCCGACATGGCCGCGCCAGACAATCAGGTCGCCTGCCTGAGGCACGCGCACGCGTGTGAAACTCGCGCTGCCGATGTAGAGTTCGCGCGAACTGACGTACTCGTAGGGAAAGCCCGCTTGTTCGTAAACGTCGTGAACGAGGTGGGAACAGTCCGTTTCGGATTCTGACTCGGCCTGTACCGTGGGAATAGCGGCCAGAATCTTCCGACCCTGCGTTCTGGCGATGGGATGAGGTCCATGGGTTTCCGCAGAGGCTGGCCGAACATTCTGACCGAGCGCCGTCGCCAGGCACAACGCTGCGAAGATGATTCGACCCATCATTTTGTAAGTCTTCCAGACCGCGGCAAAAGCCGCAATGGCTATGCCGCGAAGAGCACACCGTCCGGCAGTACAGGTCCCCTTTTTTTGCTGGGCTGGAAACGAATTACAAGAAACTTTGAGGCTGGTGGCTGTCAGCCCGCTCAGTAAGATGTTTCGGCGATTCCCATGGTTGCAGCCCGAGTGTGCAATTCGTCATGGAATCAGTCCTTAGTTTTCAGCAAGATAGCACAGTAGGCCTTTCGTTTGGGTCGTTGCTCTGGGCGGCACCATCTGAGACCTCAAGGCACCGAGTACTATCCGCGTACCATTGAGACGACCAGTGCCCAACTGATATTCTTAAGGCTGCCCCACCCACCCTCAGACTCGTTGAAGTGTCTTTGTAAAGGCGGCGAGCCATGGATGCCGAAAAACTCCGCGTCGCGCGGGAGAAGCTTACACGCGTCTTCCGCTATCTCGAAGCGCTAAACCAACACCGCAATCCGGCGAAACGCCAGCTTCGCGACCAACCCTGGACCTTGTGGATGCGCGACCTCCCCGATCACGCATCCGTTCAAAGGGGCGCTGCCAGGGCCAGCTCGTCAAAGGCCAAAGCCGAGAACGGCCAGACCGTGGAAGACCCGAGTTACATTTTGAAAGTTCGGCGCCCCCGCTTGACGCGCCCGCCCGACCCGCCTGAAGAGATTTCCGCATGGCTCGAGGACGGCTGGGAAGACCCTTGGAACTCGGTCGCCGTCGAGGAAACACAAGAAGACTCCGAGAGCCGCGCCGAACCACTGATTGTGAAGTTTGCCGACGATCCTGCCAGAAGCGCAGCTCTAGCGCGGTGGAAGCTTATACGCGAGCAGTGGGTGGAGAGCGAAAAGCCAGCTCGTGCAGCGATGAAAATCTTCGAAACGTTTTACAGCCTCTACGGCCGTATCGATCGAGAAGCCGAGCGCGTGGAACTCATTCTCGGAGATGGCATCCTGAGTTGGCGGCGTGCCGAAGGCAACATCTTCCATCCCATCCTGCTGCAGCGTCTTCAATTGCATTTCGACGCTTCCGTACCCGAGTTCACCCTCTCGGAAGCGGACCATCCAGTCGAATTGTACTCGGCGTTGTTCCAGTCCATGTCGGATGTGGACGGACGTGTGATCGGCCGGTGCCGCGAGGAATTGGATGAAGGCGGTTTCCATCCACTCATCAACGGATCGACGTCCGGCTTTCTGAAGCGCCTCGTTGTCCACTTGTCTCCGCGCGGAGAGTTCTTGGAAGACCAGGCACCGAACAAGGAAGCAACTGACCCGTGTATTGGCCGCGACCCAGTGCTGTTTTTGCGCGCGCGCAACTTGGGGTTTGCGGCTGCTATCGAGGGCATCCTCGCCGACCTGCGGACACGGGAAGATCTACCGTGGTCTCTGCTGAATATCGTGGGAGAGGAGTCGCCAATTTCCGAGGTTGGAGACTCGGATTTGCCCACGAACACCATTCACGGGGATGGCGAAGTGCTGCTCAGCAAACCGGCCAATCCAGAGCAGATCCGAATCGCGCAGCAACTCGAGGAGCACGGAGGCGTTTTGGTGCAGGGCCCTCCAGGCACAGGAAAAACGCACACGATCGGCAATCTTGTTGGCCATTTGCTCGCGCAGGGCAGGAGCGTGCTGGTCACCAGCCATACAACCAAAGCATTGCGGATGGTGCGCCATCACATTGTTCCAGAGCTGCGCCCCTTGTGCGTCAGCGTGCTGGAAAGTGACCTCGAAAGCCGCAAGCAGCTCGAAAGCGCCGTGGGTTCCATTGCTGAGAGATTGTCGCGCGCCGATGCCAGTTCGCTCGAAATGGAAGCGAAGAAACTGGAAGCCGAACGTCTGGATGCGCTGCAGAAACTCGGCGAAATCCGAAATCAGCTCGCCGACGCCCGCGCCGACGAATATCGGGAGATTGCCATTGGTGGAAAGTCATGGACGCCCGCCGACGGCGCACGCTACGTCGTTCAAGCGAAGGAAGCGCACGGCTGGATTCCCGGCCCCGTCGCCGCTGTAGCGCCGCTGCCTGTTTCCGCCGGCGAGCTGGCCGACCTTTACCGAACTAGTGTCTCGATCTCCGGCGAAGACGAGAATGAGCTTTCCGATTATCTTCCAGAGCTTAACGATCTTCCGCGAGCCGACGACTTCGAAGCTAGTGTGAGCGCGCGCAACCGTCTCGGCATGGAAGACCTCGATTTACGCTCCGATCTGTGGGAGTCGCATGCCGCACCGAGCTCACCCGAAGAAATCGAAAGACTATCCGCTGCTCTTGTTCAGGCAGTCGAGCCTCTTTCCGGCAAAGACAAATGGAAACTCACCGCTGTATACGCCGGCAAATATGGTGACGTGCACCGGCAACCCTGGGATCAACTCGTTAGCTTCGTGCGCCTGGTTCATCGCGAAGCCGCAAACGCGCAAGAATCATTCGTCAAATACGGCCCCGAGGCAAACAGTTCTTCCGCCGTGAAAGAACAGGAGCGCATCGCCGGCGAAATCCTCGTGCACCTCGAAGCAGGCGGCAAGCTGGGTTCAATCACATTGTTTGCGCATAAAGCTTGGAGTCAATTTCTCGAACAAACGAAGGTGAACAGGACGCGCCCACGGTTGCCCGAACATTTCCAGGCACTGCGCCAATTCTTCGGACTCAAGGGCCTCCGCGAGGATCTCGGCGCGCGGTGGGACCGGCAGGTAGCGGCTCTCGGCACTCCTCATTCAGCAGAAATGGGTGAGGAGATCGAGAAAACGTTGATGCAGTTCTGCGACTCCATCGAACAATGTCTGGACTGGCAAAAAAACACTTGGCTCGCGTTGCAGCGGCAACTCGAAGACCTTGGCTTCAGGTGGGACAAGTTCCTCGCTGAACAGCCAGCCATCGTTGGTCCGGAGGGCGAGCTGGCGCGTATTCACCTTGCGGTGACCGATGCCCTGCCTCCCGTTCTCGATTCGCGCTACAAGAAACTGAGACTACTTCAACTCGATGAGGACTTTCGTGATCTCAAGGGCCGGCTCAAACTCGCTGCGCGCGCAGCGAAGGCTTCCAAAGTCATCAACCAACTCCTCGCTGGTGTGACCGACGAGAATCCCAATCGCTATCGTCAAGCCTACGAGCGCCTGCTCGAACTCAAGAGCAAGCAGGCGGACCTTGACCTGCGCCGCACCTTGCTTGCAAAACTGGAAACCGCTGCCCCAGCCTGGGCCGGAGCGATTCGCAATCGTACCGGTGTGCATGGACGAGGCGAACCACCGCGCGACGTCGCCTCTGCCTGGACTTGGCGAC
Source organism: Terriglobales bacterium (assembly GCA_035483835.1). Taxonomy (GTDB): domain Bacteria; phylum Acidobacteriota; class Terriglobia; order Terriglobales; family Acidobacteriaceae; genus JABDBE01. The sequence goes on along the minus strand of DATHPO010000069.1, from coordinate 593 downwards.
AGCTCAGTGACGAACTCGATCGCCGCAGCAATGTTTCACTTGAGGCTCTACAAACCAAGAGCGAAAAACTGCGCGAGCAGTTGCGCCGCACGACCGTCGAGCTCATTGACAAACTCTCTTGGGGCTCGCAAGCCCGCCGCACCTCTTCACGGCAGCGCCAGGCGCTCGTCGGATGGCTCGACACCATCCGCCGCATCGGCAAAGGTCATGGAATTCGCGTTTCTCTTCTACGCACCGAAGCAGCCAGGAAAATGAGCGAGTGCCGCGGAGCCGTGCCCGTGTGGGTCATGCCGCTCTCGCACGTGGTAGAAAACTTCGACCCGCGCACGACTCGCTTCGACGTGGTGATCATCGACGAAGCCAGCCAAAGCGATGTGATGGCACTCGTCGCCCTGTATTTGGGTAAAACCGTCCTCGTCGTTGGCGATCATGAACAGGTCAGCCCGTCCGCTGTCGGGCAGGACCTGGGCGTCATTCAGAACCTCATTTTCCAATATCTGCGTGGCATCCCGAACTCCGACCTTTACGACGGACAAATCTCTATTTACGATCTCGCCCGCCAGTCTTTCGGCGGGACCACCTGTCTCGTCGAA
>DATHPO010000068.1:0-5138 GCA_035483835.1 Terriglobales bacterium | reverse complement strand
AGGAAGAATACCGTACCTTTCAAGATTTCATCTTCCGCTATTTGATTCGCGAAGGCGGGAGGCTTCACCTTGCTGTCCATGTTCATTCCGCCGTCGGCCCAGGCGATTACTTCAGCCTCACCGAAAGCAATATTATGAATTTGGAAAACATTCTGCGCGATCCGCGCTATTCGAATGTCACGTTTGTGATGATCCACGGCGGATTTCCCTATGATCGTCAAGCCATTTGGCTGGCTGCGCCGAAAAACGTGTATCTGGATTCGTCGGAAACTGAATTTCTGCTTTATCCCTCGGAGTTTAAGAATGTGCTCAAGCTGTGGCTGGAGACGTTCCCTGAGAAGATTACGTTTGGGACCGACGCATTCCCTTACAACGAGGTTCTGGGTGCGGAGGAGAGCTACTGGCTAGGAGTACAGTCATCACGCACCGCGCTGGCCGCTGCGTTGTCCGAAATGATTTCAATGGGCGAAGTCAGTGAGGCCCAGGCGATGCAAATGGCGCACGGTTACTTGCACGACAACGCAGTCGGACTCTACGCGGGAAAGGTGCACTGATGGCGAAGTTGAAGCGAGCGAAGAAGGCGACCCCAAGAACCAGGAAGCCCACAAGGGCAACGACGCGAGCCACACGGAAGGCCGAGTTGAAGCACACTGCTTGGAATTCGGTCGAACTTGAAGACCTGAATCCGCTGCTGCAACGCCACTTCATAGTGGGCCAAAACGTGATGGTGGCGCGCGTGCTGTTGAAGAGGGGCTGCATTGTGCCCGAGCACAGCCACCACAACGAGCAGATTACCTATATTCTGGAAGGCGCTTTGAGGTTTTGGATCGATGGCAAAGAGATCGTAGTCAATGCGGGCGAAGTACTGACCATACCGCCGCATATGCCCCACAAAGCGGAGGCCGTGGAGGATACGGTAGATCTTGACATCTTCAGCCCGCCGCGCGCCGACTGGATTAACAAGACCGACAAATATTTGCGCGGTGGAAAGTAGCTTGCGCTGGAAATTCTGCTGGTCTGAATCCGGATGACCGACCACACCTCACCTGAATCCAATCCCGTGCAGACTTCGCAGTTGCGATGCATTAGCTGCGAGGCTGTGTGCGAGAAGGCGGAGCAGAACTTCCGCTGCGCTGCCTGTGGCGATCTGCTGGAAATCGTATATCCCGGTTGGAACCCGACCCGAGTGGACGCCGCTGCGCTCCGATCAGTCTGGCGCCAGCGGCGCAATTCGGGACTTCCGGTCGACGAAAGCGGCGTCTGGCGTTTCCGTGAACTGTTACCCAGCTTCCATGACTGGCAGCAGATCATCACACTGCGCGAAGGAAATACTCCGCTGTATGAAATGCCTGGCTGCGGCCGCATCGCCGGGTTGCAGCAACTCTACGCCAAGCATCAGGGCATGAATCCGACGGGTTCGTTCAAGGATACCGGGATGACGATGGCCGCCTCGATCGCGCGGCGAGAGGGATTCCGCTGGGTGGCTTGCGCTTCGACCGGAAACACGTCCGCATCGATGGCCGCCTATGCTGCGCGTGGAGGAATGCGCAGCTTGGTGCTGATTCCCGAAGGCAAAGTCTCGTGGGGCAAACTTTCGCAGGCGCTCGACTATGGTGCGGTGACCTGCCAGTTGAAAACCGATTTCGATGGCTGCATGCGGGTCCTGAACGACGTCGTGCAGCGGATGCCGGTTTATCTGCTGAACTCCGTCAACCCCTATCGTCTCGAAGGACAGAAGACGGCGGCGATCGAACTGATGGAACCATTCGATTGGCAGCCACCGGATCACGTCATCGTTCCCGGGGGAAATCTGGGAAATTCCTCGGCGCTCGGGAAGGCGTTCCTGGAGATGAAGCAACTGAGGTTGATCTCGACCCTGCCGAAAATATCCATTATTCAGGCAGCAGGAGCCAATCCACTGGTGCGGACGATGCGCGAAAATGGCGGCAAGACGCTGATCCCGGTGCATGCTGAAACGGCGGCCAGCGCCATTCGCATCGGAAGTCCCGCATCGTGGAAAAAGGCAGTTCGGGTATTGCAGGCGACCGGCGGCACCGTCGAACAAGTCAGCGAAGTTGAGATCGCTTTGGCCAAAGCGGAAATCGGAGCCGATGGTATCGGCTGTGAGCCGGCTTCCGCCGTGACGCTTGCGGGACTCAAGAAGTTGGTGAAGCAAGGCTTCGTCAAGCCGCGAGAGACCGTGGTATTGATCTTGACCGGGCACCTGCTGAAAGATCCGGAATTCACTTTGAAGTTTCATCGCGGTGATTTGTTTGTCGGAACGGAGAGCGAAAAAGAGGCCGGCATTCTGCGGCCTCAGCAGCGAGCACCCATCGTGCTCGATACTGACGTGGACGCTGTCATTCAAACCTTGAGGAAAGCGGACGACCGGCTAGAAATGTAGCAAGCTGCGTTTCTGCGGCTGTAGAGACGTTGCTTGCAACCTCTCGCTTTGCGTATGACGGATAGCACTGCCAAAACGCGGACCAAACCACCACGGTCCTTCGAGATTGTTCTGCCGGCGACTTCCGCGAACCTCGGCCCCGCCTTCGATGCGGCCGCGTTGGCATTTTCGATGTATCTTAAAGTCCGTGCAAAAGCCGCAAACGGATTCTCGATCACGGCACGCGGTCGCGATCGCGAAATCTGCGCCCAAATCGATAACCATCTTGTTGTCGCAACTTATCGTGAGGTGCTGCAGGCGGAACGAAAGCCAGTGCAGCCGCTCGCGCTCGGTATCGAGAATGAGATTCCTATCGGCAAGGGATGCGGATCCTCCGCAGCCGCGCGGCTCGCCGGAATCGCCCTGGCGGCACACTTTGGCCGATTGCGCTGGACTGATAATCGGATCGTCTACGAAGCTGCCCAGCGCGAGAATCATCCCGATAATGCCGCGGCCTGCTGGATGGGCGGTTTAGCCATCGCGCGAATCTCCGCTGCTGGCGAAATGCAAATGGCGCACGTGAGGCCGAAAGGAAAGTGGCCACTGTTACTCGCTGTCCCCAACGAGAGCCTTTCGACCGAGGATGCGCGCAGGGTCCTGCCGAACGAATATTCGCGTGCTGACGCCGTGGCCAACATCCAGAACTCGATGCTGCTGTTGGCGGCGTTCCTTCAGGGACGAAAGGACTGGCTTCCGTCCGCACTGGACGATCGAATCCACCAGCCCTACCGCGCATCCCTGTGTCCTCTTCTGCCAGCGTTGCAGAAACTGACCGGAACTCGCGGAATCTTGGGAAGCGCCTTAAGCGGAGCCGGACCTTCCGTACTGATCTTTCTGGACTCAAAGTCGAGTGTGAATCGAGCCAGAATGCGAGTGCGCGACCACCTGCGAGCGCACGGACTCGACCCGGAGTTAATTCACACGGAGATTACCGCGCGAGGAGCGGGCCAGCGAATTCGCTGAGAAGAGCGGGGAGAGAACGAGCAGTTCCGGCTGGAAGGTTTTAACATTTTCAACCATCCGCAGTTCTTCGGACCCCAATCCGTCGACGGCAATATTGGCAGTCCTTCGTTCGGTCAAGTCGTCAGTGCTAGTCCACCACGCCTGATTTCAGTTGGACGCAAAGTTTCTCTTCTAGAAACCTAGAGCGATATCTCTCGCGAGGCTCTCGATCCGCCGGGCTCAGTTTGGCGGCGCGCGTGTGGCAGTGCTAGACTGCGCGAATGGCTACCAAAAAGAAAACAAAAAAGCGGCCCGCAAAGTCGAAAAAGACCATCAGCAAGAAGGCAACGACGAGGAAGAAACTGGCGAAGAAAAAAACTGTTCCCAAAAAAGCCGGCAAAAAGGCGACTGGTGCGAAGAAAGTTGTTGCACCTAGGAAGCGAACCTCGTCGCGCAGGCAGTCTGCACCGGCGTTCTCTCGCGAGAGAGCAGGATCGCTCTCAGGAGAGCTTTCGGGAGATTTGCAGGGACTATCCAACCGGGAAGCTGCAGATTCAGAGAGTGTCGACGAGTTGCTAGAAGAAGGGAACGCGTTCGAGGCTGACGCGGTCAGTGGAGTGGAAGCTGCCGATAACGCTGACGAGCAGGAAGTCCACACTCATGAGGTGCCGGAGGATGACGTGCCTAACGAGTATCTCGACGAAGAGTAGGATTGGCTTCATCCCTCGCCAAAGTCGCGATAGCGATTGAGGACGTCGTGCTCCGAAACCACTCCTTCCAGTTTGCGCAGATCGGCCCGGTTCACGACTGGAACGAGCGGCCAACGATCGACGTAACGCAATGCGGTCTCCAAAGGATGATCGGGATGGAGATACGGAATGTGCGGTCCGGCCAGCAGGGAACTCAGAGTCAGGCCGCCCTTGCCGTCCTTCAGCATTTTTTCGAGCTCTTGTTTGGTGACACTGCTCCATCCTGTGGGATTCAGGCGAACCAGAAGCACGTCGGGTGAGTCTCCGTCCAAGCTTTGAAAAACTTGATCCAACGTTTTATCGGCGTCCAACGCTGGAGTCGCTACCGGACGCATCGCGTCCTCCACCCGCAAGATTCCCTCTTCCCTTTGTTCTTCCATGGACGGCAAGTCCAAGCCGTCCTGGCGGGTGAGCACGTCAAAAATTGCCGTAGGCTGCAGCCCCCGTGAAATCACGTACGCGAATGTGTTGGCAACGATCACCGGAACGATGATGGAATAGTTTCCGCTGACCTCGAGCACCATGAATACAGAGGTCATAGGCGCGCGCAGGAATCCGGCAAAGAGAACGCCCATGCCCACCAGAGCGTAAGTCCCCGGTGACCCGCTCAGATGAGGCAGAAATACGTGCTGCGCTCCGCCCACGGCTGCGCCCAGCATCGCTCCAATGAATAGTGTTGGAGCAAACATGCCGCCGGGAGTCCCGCTGACGAACGAAAGCATGGTCGCAATAATCTTGAGTCCAGCAAGAATGGCTAGCATTTGCCAGGTGAACTGACCATGCATCGCTTGGTCGATGTACTCATATCCCGCCCCCATCACTTGCGGAGCACCAAGCACTGCCATGATCCCGATGAGTAAGCCAGCGATCGCGGGCTGAAAATACTGGGTCCAGCGCGGCAGGGCTCTGCACCACGGCCGGAACGTCGCGATCCCGCTGGAGAATGCAACCGAAGCAAAGCCGCCTGCAACGCCGAGAACAGAGTACGCGATCAGCTCCGAAGG
>DATHPO010000067.1:0-24741 GCA_035483835.1 Terriglobales bacterium | reverse complement strand
GATGAAAATTCGGGTTGGGTGCCCTGCTCCTTGCGGTTTTTTCGGAAGGGGCGGTGTTCGCGTCGCGCTGCGGCTCTCAGGTTCATCCGCGGGATCGCATCGTTGACCCGCCCCTTACCAAAAAGCGGTAAGGAGCGGGGCCCCTGCCCAAAAGTTGAAGGCCTTGTCGCGGGCTAGTCAGGTGCCGTGCGTAACTCGCCTGCCGCAGATTGCCACTTTTGCCGACCATTATTATCTGATCGAAAAGAAAAGTACGGCCGACCGCACGCGTACGGCGGTGCGCCTGATTACCGGCGAGGAGCGCACCGAGGAAGTCGCCCGCTGTTGAGCGGGGCTAAGCTGACCGAGACTTCTCGCAAGCACGCTGAGCAGATGCTGAAGACCAACGCGTAGCCGTGAACGAATCCCTAAAGAACTGCTCGATCGGCGTATTGGGGAAATCCGACATGGGTCGGCTTTTTCGGGGTGTGACAAAGCAACGTCAAAGTCCCCACCCTAACGTCGAAAAGCACGACGTTAGGGTGGGCCACCCGCCTGCAGATCCCTCGCTTTGCTCGGGATGACAACGGCTGGGATTCTTGATGGGGACCTAAGAGTGCAGAGGTGCTTCGTTGGCAGGCCTTCGCGTTGCGAAGGCCTGCGCTTCCTCAGGATGACGGCGGGTTGAGAGGTGTGGCTGGCCTCCGACGCCCACATCTCGAAAAGCGCGAGATGTGGGGCACCCGGCCGCATCTCGCGCCGCAGTGTGGGCCACCCTGTAGGCGGTGGTTTCAATACAGCGCAAAGCAACGTCAAAGTCCCCACCCTAACGTCGAAAGGCACGACGTTAGGATGGGGCACCCGCCGCAAAAGCAACATCAAAGTCCCGCCGATTTGCGGATTGGCTTCAGCAGCCACCAGGCTTCGCGATATTTTTCGTATTTGTAGCACGGTTTGCGAGGGACGTTGGGGTGGAGGCAGAGGCGCTTGCGGCCTCGGGTGGCTTCGATGGGGATGATGTAGCAGACATTCTCGGGAACGACGTAGGCGACGATGAAATCGATTTCGTCCTTGGTGTAAATGTCGTGACCTCCCCAGCAACCGTGCGCACTTATTGAGTAGACACCGTCCTTGGCGGTGCGAGTGGACTTTACTTGCACGCGCCACAGATGGCGGTTCCAGCTCAGGATGAAGTCGAAGCGTTCGCTGTCACCGTAGGGCTTGGCGACTCCGAAGCCGAGGCTGGCGGCCTTGCTCATAAATGCTAACTCGGCCAGTTCTCCCTGGCGTTTGCGGGTGGGGCCGCGGGGATTGCCGCGCGGCAGGATGCTGTTCCGGGGGCGAGCTTGTTTTTTCATGGGCTAATAAAGAAAGGCCTCAGCGGTCAGGCTGTGCCTGTCTTTCTCTCCTTTTAGATTGCTCAGAATTCGGGTGCTGAGAAGGGAACGGTGACAACAAAAAAGGCGCGGATCGAGTCCGCGCCTTATTTCTATCTATACTTCTAGGCTAGCATAATGGATAGGGTAAACCCGCCAACTTTTGAAGTTTATTTTGCTTGTGGAATGAGCGGGTTGCGGGGAAATTGGTGGTTTAGGGGGCTTGACAAGATTTCGGCACAAGTGCGGTTTTTCGTATTTTGGGACCGAGGAACGTTAAGGCGGCGACGGGAGTGTCCGCTTTACACGTGATCGACGATGCATCCCCGTTCGCTGCCGCATATCGCCAATCGCTGCTAATCCTATGCGGTTCTTGGGCTTACGTTGACCAAATTGGTTCTTTCAGGTAGGTTAAGTAGATAAAACCATAGTGGGGAAGTGTACCCTTACAGGAACCCTATCGTGCCTAATAGCAATGGCAAGACGCTGCTTTTATTGAAGCCCCGGGGCTTTTGTGCGGGGGTGGTGCGGGCGATTGATATTGTCCGGATTGCCCTGGAGGCTTTTGGGCCGCCGATTTATGTCCGCAAGGAGATCGTGCACAACCGCTTTGTGGTCGAGGAGCTGCAAGGCAAGGGTGCGATTTTCGTGGACAGCGTGGACGAAGTTCCTCCGGGCGAGCGGGTGATTTACAGCGCTCACGGGGTGTCGCCCGAGGTGCGGGAGGCCAGCGCCGCGCGGAATCTGCGGGTGATTGACGCGACCTGTCCGCTGGTCACGAAGGTTCACGTGGAGGCGGTCAAGTTTGCCAAGGAAGGGTACTCGCTGATTTTGATTGGCCACCACGATCACGATGAAGTGATTGGAACTTTGGGCGAGGCTCCGGTGGTGACGCAGGTGGTGGGATCGCCGGATCAGGTGAAGGCACTGACCGTGCCAAATCCCGATCGGGTGGCTTATCTGACGCAGACCACGCTGAGTCTGGACGAGACCAAAGACATTATTGCGGCCTTGCGTGCGAGGTTTCCGAATATCAAGGGGCCGGCGGCGCAGGATATTTGCTATGCCACGGAGAACCGGCAGGTCGCGGTGAAGCATGTGGCGTCGGACGCGGATTTGCTGCTGGTGGTGGGTTCGGATAACAGCTCGAATTCGAACCGGCTGGTGGAAGTGGCGCGCAACCTGGGTACTGGTTCGCATCTCATTGACAGCTTCCAAAATATCAGGCCGGAGTGGTTGGAAGGTGTGAAGACGATTGCTTTGACGGCCGGGGCGTCGGCTCCGGAGTGCCTGGTGGAAGAAGTGGTGAAGTTTTTAGGCAGCAAAGGATTTGGCAACGTGCAGGAAGTGGAAGTGATGCCCGAGAACGTGCGCTTTGGCTTGCCTCCAGAGATTGTGGAAGCGATTGCCAGCGCCCCTAGCGCAGTGAGTGCGGAGTAAAGAAATAAATATGGATGAAACCTCCCCCGCGTTTTCCGCGTCGAGTGCGCCGCAGTTGCGTTTCGGAAAAATAGATGACTTGGCCAGCCGAGTGGCTGCCGCTGTCGATGGCGCGCGCAAACTTTTATTCTCCCAGCAGCACCAGGAAGGCTACTGGTGCGGCGAGTTGGTGGCTGACACGACTCTCGAGAGCGACTATATTCTCCTGCACACACTGCTTGGCACTGGCGATCCGGTGCGCTTCCAAAAGTGCTGCAACTGGATTCTCCAGCACCAAAACGAAGACGGAGGGTGGGGCATCTATGTGGATGCGCCCTCAAACGTCAGCGCTTCGGTCAAGGCCTATTTCGCATTGAAGCTTACCGGGTATAAGCCCGATCATCCAGCGCTGGTGCGGGCTCGGAAGAGAATTCTGGAGATGGGTGGAGTGACCGAGGTCAACACCTTTACCAAGATCTATTTGTGTTTTCTGGGGCAGTTCGATTACGACGCGGTGCCGGCGATTCCGCCGGAGATTGTGCTGTTTCCCAATTGGTTCTGGTTCAACATCTACGAAATCTCTTCGTGGTCGCGGGCGATTCTGGTGCCGCTGTCGATTTGCTACGCGAAGAAGCCGTTCAAGAAGATTCCTGATGAAATGGGAGTGGAAGAGTTATTTGCCGGCGGGCGGGACAAATCGCGCATGCGGTTGCACTGGAGCGACAAGCTTATCTCCTGGCGCAACTTCTTTTTGGTGCTCGACCGCATGACCCATTGGTTCGAGATGGTGCACGTTCGTCCGCTGCGCTGGCTGGCGCTGAGGCGGGCGGAGCAGTGGATGCTGGAACGCTTTGAAATGAGCGATGGTCTGGGGGCGATCTATCCGTCGATGCTGAACGCGATTATTGCGTTGCGCTGCCTGGGATATTCGCTGGACGATCCGCAAGTGATTCGCGCGCTGGATGAATTCGAGAAGCTGGGCATCGAAGAAGGCGATACCTTCCGCATGCAGCCCTGCATGTCGCCGATATGGGATACGGCGTATGCGATGTTTGCACTCGGCGAGGCGGGGGTGCCGCGTACTGATCCGAGGATGGTCAAGTGCGCCGACTGGATTCTGCAAAAGCAGGTTCGCACCGTGGGCGACTGGAAAGTGAAGAACAAGAAAGGGCAGCCGGGCGGCTGGTATTTCGAGTTCAACAACGAGTTTTATCCCGACGTTGACGACAGCGCGATGGTTTGCCTGGCGCTGGCTCAGGTGGAGCATTCCAACGGCCGCTACCAGCGTGAATCTGTACAGCGGGCCATTGACTGGATTTCCTCTATGCAATGCAAGTCAGGTGGGTGGGCGTCGTTCGACAAAGACAACACGCGCATGGTGTTCGAGCACATTCCGTTTGCCGACCACAACGCCATGCTCGATCCGCCGACGGTGGACATCACCGGGCGGATTCTAGAGATGCTGGCGGCGTATGGATACGACAAGAACGATGCGCGGGTGAAGAAGGCGTTGAAGTTCATCCGCGAAGAACAAGAACCGGATGGCTCATGGTTCGGCCGCTGGGGCGTGAACTACATTTACGGCACGATGCAGGTGTTGCGCGGGTTGGAAGCGATCGGCGTGGATCATCATGAGCCCTATGTGCAGCAGGGTGCGGAGTGGCTGCGGATGATGCAGAATCCGGATGGAGGTTGGGGTGAGACTTGTGGTTCGTACGACGACCCCAGCACAAAGGGCGTAGGTCCAAGTACACCCTCGCAGACCGCCTGGGCGGTTATGGGGCTGCTGGCTGCGAACGATACGCGGAGCGATTCGGTGGCGCGCGGGGTTGCATACTTGTTGCGAACGCAAAAGAAAAATGGCGGTTGGGATGAGCCGCAGACTACCGGCACGGGTTTCCCGCGGGTGTTTTATCTTACTTACACGTTGTACCGGCAGTATTTCCCGTTGATCGCTCTGACGACTTATAGCAAGGCGATGGCAGGGGCTGCGCAGGGAACTGGGGTGCGGCGGATTGGGTAGTTGGGAAGTTGTGGTGGACGAAGGGATCCTTCGCTTCGCTCAGGATGACGACGAGTGAGAGTGTAGGCAAAGCGGCACTGGAGAGAAGACGAATGGCGGTACCAATTTCTCAGATGTGGACGGTGGCGACTTACGTCATGGGGCAGAAGCTCCGGGGGCGTAAGCAGTATCCGCTGGTGCTGATGCTGGAGCCGTTGTTTCGCTGCAATCTTGCTTGCGCGGGTTGCGGGAAAATTCAGTATCCGGCTCACGTGCTGAAGTCCCAGCTCACGCCGGAGGAATGTTTTCGGGCGGTCGATGAATGTGGTGCGCCGACGGTCTCAATCCCGGGAGGCGAGCCCTTGCTGCACCCGCAGATTGGGGAGATTGTCGAAGGGCTGGTGGCGCGCAAGAAATACATTTATCTGTGCACCAATGCGTTGCTGCTTAAAGAAAAACTTCATCTCTTCAAGCCCAGCAAATATCTGACTTTTTCTGTTCACATGGATGGACAGCGCGAGCATCATGACTTTTCGGTTTGCCTCGAGGGCGGATACGACAAGGCGATCGACGGGATCAAAGCCGCGCTGGACGGCGGTTTCCGCGTGACCACGAACACCACGCTTTTCGATGGTGCAGATCCCAAGAGCGTGCGCGCCTTTTTCGACGAAATGATGGAGTTAGGCGTCGAGGGCATGATGCTCTCGCCTGGTTACTCGTACGACAAGGCGCCTGACCAGCAGCGCTTTCTGGGTCGCGCCCGCACGCGGCGGTTGTTTCGCGCCATGCTCTCGAATCGCAACAAGAAATGGCGCTTCAATCAGTCGGCGTTGTTTCTTGAGTTCCTGATGGGCAAGCGCGACTACGCCTGCACGCCCTGGGGGATGCCGACGTTCAACGTCTTCGGGTGGCAGAAGCCCTGCTATCTACTGCAGGACGGTTACGCGGACAGCTTCGCGGAATTGCTGGAGACGACCGCGTGGGAAAATTACGGGACTGAATCGGGCAATCCCAAGTGCGCGAATTGCATGGTGCACAGCGGATATGAAGCGTCGGCTGTCAACGATTTGTTCGGATCAGTGCAGGGCATGTGGCAGGAAGTGAAGGCGCGCATGTTTGGAGAATATGAAGACGCTTCCGCGCTCAGGCTGCTGGATGAGCCTAACGAGCCGGCGCATGCTGCCCATCCGCTGGTGCAGATTGGCGCGCCCGAGGGCGAGGAGACGCGGGTTTGAGCGGGCGCGAATCCGGGCACGGGCCATCTGTCTCGGTTGATCCGGACTCATTGGAAGTTGCGCCGGGAACGGCTCACCAGAAGCTCGAAGGATCAGTTCCATCGCTGGCGAATGAGGAAGACCTTCGCAACGCGCTAGAGCAGGCGTTCGATTATCGCGGCGACGTTTCGATCACGCGGAAAGACGGTGCGAGGATCGAAGGCTACATTTTCGATCGCAGTAGTGGAAGCGGGCTCACCGACAGCTTCGTGCGATTGTTGCCGAAAGACGGTTCTCCCCGGATAAAAATTTCCTACGCAGAGATTGCCGCCCTGGCATTCAGCGGGCGCGATATGGCTGCGGGCAAGAGTTGGGAAAACTGGGTGCGGCATTATTGGGAAAAGAAAGCGGCGGGCGAGAAGGATATTTCGCTGCAGCCGGAGAAGTTGGAATAGCGGAAGAAGCACTTAGCACTTGGCACTTAGCATTTAGTCCCTGCATTGCCCAAGGCCTTCGGACGAAACGCAGCTTGGCTAAATGCTAATTGCCAAATGCTAGCTTTTGTCACAGGAGCAACCGGTTTTGTAGGAAGTCATGTGGCTCAGGTGTTGGGCGAGCAGGGAGCCGACTTGCGGTTGCTGGTTCGTTCCGGCAGCGATTTGCGAAATATCCAGGGACTGAATGCGGATCGGGTGATCGGCGATCTGCGCGATCCGGAATCCATTGAGAAGGCCATGGCGGGCTGCGATGTGGTGTTTCATGTCGCGGCTGATTACCGGCTTTGGGTTCGCGATCCGGAACAGATGTGCCGCGCCAACGTGGAAGGTACGCGGGCTGTGCTCGCCGCGGCGCGCAAGAATCATGTAGGGCGGGTGGTTTACACGTCGAGCGTTGCGACGATGGGGTTCACCTCGAACGGTCATCCGGCGGACGAGGATTCTCCGGTTTCGCTCGACGGCATGATTGGCCACTACAAGCGGTCGAAATTTATGGCCGAGGAAGTTGCGCTGGAGGCGGGGCGCGGCGGAATGGATGTAGTCGTGGTCAATCCCAGTACGCCGGTTGGAGAACGGGACATCAGGCCCACTCCCACGGGACGAATTGTCGTAGACTTCCTGAAAAAGAAGTTTCCTGCGTACGTCGATACAGGTCTGAATCTGGTGGATGTCAGGGAGTGCGCTCGCGGCCATATCGCTGCGCTGGAAAAGGGAAGAAGCGGGGAGCGCTATATTCTGGGCGGAGAGAATCTGACGCTGAAGCAGATTCTCGACAAACTGGCGGCGATTACCGGGTTGCCGTCGCCCAGGGTGAAAGTTCCTTACGTGCTGGCGCTGGCGACTGGTGTCGTGGACGAAGTTGTGACCGGACGCATTCTGGGCCGGGAGCCGCGGGCGACCATTGACGCGGTGCGCATGGGACGAAAGAAGATGTTTGTGTCGTGCGCCAAGGCAGAGCGTGAGCTGGGATGGAAGATGGTTCCGGTGGATGGGGCGTTGAGACGAGCGGCGGAGTGGTTTCAGGCGAACGGGTATGCCGGGCGAGGCTGAAGATGCCCGACTCGGTCAAAGTCGCAATGGTCGCTGCCTTGGAACGCGAGGTAGGCCCGCTCGTCAAGCGCTGGCGCAGGGTTGAACGTGAACACGAAGGCAGGCGTTTCCAGTTCTTCGACAGCGAGCAGACTGTGGTGGTGTGCGGAGGGATCGGAGCGGAAGCGGCTCGGCGGGCGACTGAGGCTGTGATCGCGATGTATATGCCGGAGCTTGTGCTTTCGGTTGGTTTCGCGGGGGCGCTTGATCCCGCATTGAAGGTGGGCGAGATCTTTTCACCGAGCCGCGTGATTGACGCCAGGGACGGCAGCAGCGTAGAAATTGCTGCGGGTCGTGGCGTGCTGGTTAGCGCTTTAACGATCGCGGGGGCGGAGCAGAAGGCGAAGTTAGGCGAGTCTTATAGCGCACAAGCGGTTGATATGGAAGCCGCCGCTGTAGCCTGCGGAGCGCGAGCTCGGGGGGTGCGCTTCATGGCGGTGAAGGCAATCTCGGATGAGAGCGCTTTTGCCATGCCGCCGCTGGATCGATTTGTGGACCGGGACGGACAATTTCGCCAGATGAGCTTCGCGACGAGTGTTGTGGCGCGGCCTTGGCTGTGGTCGAAGGTTTTTCAGCTTGCTGGCAATAGTGCGAAGGCATCGAGGGCACTTTGCGTCGAGCTGGAGCGATGCATCAACGAATCGAAGAAGCCAGGGGTCACGGGGGCGGAGTTGCGTCCGATAACGAGGGTAGTCAACTAATTAGATGGCAATCGCGGGACAATTCACGATCGCGGACACGAAGCATTCGATTCCTACCACTATGCGGGCGGCGGTTTACCGGGGTATCAATGACGTTCGACTGGAGACCGTGCCGGTGCCAAAGATTGGGCCTGGCGAGTTGCTGGTCCGAGTCCATACTTGCGGCATCTGCGGAACCGATCTCAAGAAGATCTCGAGCGGCTCGCACTCGGCGCCACGCATTTTCGGACATGAAACCTCAGGCGTTGTGGCGGCGGCCGGGGAGGGAGTCGCGCGGTTCAAGGCGCGCGATCGGGTAGTCGTGTTCCATCACATTCCTTGCGGCGAGTGTTACTACTGCCGGCACAAGACTTTTGCCCAGTGCGAGACTTATAAGAAGGTCGGCTGCACGGCGGGCTTTGAGCCATCAGGCGGGGGATTCGCCGAATATGTTCGGGTGATGGATTGGATTGTCGATCACGGCACGGTTCGCATCCCCGATGGAGTATCGTTCGAGCAGGCATGCTTTGTGGAGCCGGTGAACACCTGCATGAAGGGGATCGAAACTTTGCAACTTATGCCCGGGGAAAGTGTTCTCGTTATTGGACAAGGACCGATAGGCATCATATTGAGTACATTAGCCAAGAGGTCAGGAACTAGGGTAATCACTTCCGATTTGTATCCCGAGAGGCTTACAATATCTAAAAGCTTCGGATTAGAGAATGGGATCGATGCTTCGCGCGAAGACACCGTGAAAACGGTACGGGAGCAGACGGAAGGTCGTGGCGCCGACGCAGCGATTCTCGCAGTAGGTGGTAACGGATTAATTCGGACCGCCATGGATGCGGTGCGTCCGGGAGGCCGGGTGTTGTTGTTTGCGCAGACAGTTCGTGGGGAGGCTACGATTGATCCGGCCGCGATCTGTGTGGATGAGAAAAGATTATTGGGGTCGTACAGCGCGTCGGTTGAATTGCAAGAAGATTCGGTGCGGTTCGTGATGGGCCGCGAGATGAACCTGGAAGGTTTGATCAGCCACCGCTTCTCTTTGTCGGACAGCGTTGAGGCTTTGAAACTGGCGGCGCGTCCGCAGCCGGACTCGATGAAGATTGTGATTCAAGCGGGCAGTTCGTGGGAAGGAAATAAAGAGTGAACGGAAAGATGACAGCGGCGGTCCTCTATGGCAAAGAGGACGTAAAAATTGAGCGAGTTCCCATTCCCCGGGTGGGCGATGGCGAAGTGTTGGTGAAGGTGCAAGTCGCCCTGACTTGTGGAACCGACCTTAAGGTTTATCAGCGTGGCTACCATGCCCGCATGATCGTTCCTCCGGCATTGTTCGGGCACGAACTGGCTGGAGTGATCGAGGAAGTTGGACCGGGGGTGCGCGGGTTCAAGAAGGGGATGCGAGTGGTGGCGCTGAACTCCGCACCTTGCCAGATGTGTTTTTACTGCTCCAAGCATCAGGCCAATCTTTGCGAAGATCTGCTGTTCAACAATGGAGCGTATGCGGAGTACATACGAATTCCGCGGCGCATTGTTGAGATTAACATGCTGGCGATCCCGCCGGACGTCAGCTACGAAGAAGCGGCGATGGTTGAGCCCCTGGCCTGCGTGCTTCGCGGCTTGCATGAAACCGGGGTGGAGATTGGCGACACGGTTACTGTCATTGGAGGCGGTCCCATCGGACTGATGTTCGTGCAGGTTGCCAAGGCGGTTGGCTGCAATGTGATTTCTGTGGTGAAGCGTGATGGTCAAGTTCAGGCGGCAAAGCACATGGGCGCGCATGAAGTGGTGCAGATCACCATGGTAAAGGATCCGGTGGAAGGGGTGCGCAGGCTTTCACCCGAAATGCGTGGCAGCGATGTGGTGATCGAGGCGGTGGGACGTCCGGAAGCGTGGGAGATGGCCATCGACATGGTGCGCAAGGGCGGGACTGTGAATTTCTTTGGCGGCTGCGCCAGCGGCACGAAAGTGCAGCTCGACACCAACCGGCTGCACTATTCCGAGGTTACGCTGAAGGCGACCTTCCATCACACGCCGGAAACCGTGCGCAGAGCCTTCGCGCTGATTGCCGAGAAGAAGATTCGTTCCACCGATTACATTACCGGCGAAGCGCCACTTTCCCGGCTGCAGCAGGTTTTCCATCATATGCTGAACCGCAACGGCGATATCAAGACCGCGATCATTCCCGGGCACTGAGGCGGGTTTCTGCATTCGCGTTTGTCTGCATTTTGACGAAACAGACCATGTCATCCATAGCCAGCGACTCCCGGATTTCCTCTACCCTGCCGGGGTGGAGCAGGCTTCCGCCTGAGTACGCCATCCCCCAAGAAGCCGCGACGCAAGCGGAGGCTCAGGAGTACTGCCGTCGTCTGGCGCGTGCGCACTACGAGAATTTTTCGGTTGCGACCTGGTTTCTTCCGGAGCGGCTGCGTCAGGATTTTTTCAACGTCTATGCCTATTGCCGTATCTCGGATGACCTGGGAGACGAAGTCGGCGATGCGAATGCTTCTCTGTCGTTGCTGGATCAGTGGGAAGCGGAGCTTGATGCTTGCTATGGCGGGAGCCCGCGGCATCCGGTATTCGTGGCCTTGGCCGAGACTGTGCGCAAGTGCGAGGTTCCGAAGCAGACATTTGTCGATCTGCTGACTGCGTTTCGTCAGGATCAGAGAGTTTCGCGCTATGCGACATTTGCGGATGTTCTCGGGTATTGCCGTTACTCGGCAAACCCTGTGGGCCATCTGGTGCTGTATGTGTGCGGGTACCGGGATGTGGAGCGACAAGTGCTTTCCGATTTCACTTGCACCGCACTGCAGCTGGCGAATTTCTGGCAGGATGTGAGCCCGGACTATGCCAACGGACGAATTTATCTTCCTGTGGAAGACCTGCTACGCTTTGGAGTCACGGAAGATGACATCGCGGCTCAACGCAACACGTCCGCTTTCTGCGACATGATGCGCTTCGAAGTGGAGCGCGCCCGCGATTGGTTCCGTCAGGGCTTGCCGCTGATTGAGAAGGTGGATCGCGAACTGGCTCTGGATATCGAATTATTCAGCCGGGGCGGGCAGGAGATTCTGAACGCCATCGAGGCGCAGGGATACAACGTGCTGGGCCGGCGTCCGGCGATTTCGAAAGCACGCAAACTGACGCTGGTCGCGCGTGCGGCTTGGGGAAAAATCTTGCGGGGAAAAAGGGTATGAGTACGGCGGTGCAGCCAGCTCCCACACCCTTCGCGCCTACCGAATCGCAACTCGCGGTTGCGTACTCGGTTTGCCGCCACATCACGCGAGCCGCCGCTAAGAATTTCTACTACGCATTTCTGCTGCTGCCGCGGGCTAAGCGGCAGGCGTTGTGCGCGGTCTATGCTTTCATGCGGCGCTGTGACGACATTGCGGACGATGAGTCTCTGTCACAGTACGACCGGCGGCAGAAACTCACCGCATGGCTCGATGCTTTTCACCGCGCACAGTCTGGTCATCCCACCGACGAGCCTGTG
Organism: Terriglobales bacterium; assembly: GCA_035483835.1. Classification (GTDB taxonomy): domain Bacteria; phylum Acidobacteriota; class Terriglobia; order Terriglobales; family Acidobacteriaceae; genus JABDBE01. The sequence continues at coordinate 12,992 of DATHPO010000067.1, read as the reverse complement.
TTGCTGGCCCTCACCGACGCACAGCGCCGTTACAACATTCGGGTTGGATTGCTTGATCAGCTGGCATACGGCACAGCGATGGATGTTGAGGGAGGTCCGGGCGCCGACGAGAATCGCACAAGCGAGTCGCCGGTGCCATACGCACTTAGCGTTCACTACCGGACTTTTGACGATCTCTACCAGTACTGTTATCGGGTGGCTTCGGTCGTGGGGCTGGTTTGCATTCATGTGTTCGGATACCGCGATCCGGCTGCCGAACCGCTAGCGGAGCGCCTGGGGCTGGCCTTCCAACTTACCAACATCATTCGCGATGTAAAAGAAGATGCCAGGATGGGCCGCGTTTATCTGCCGGAAGAGGACTTGGACAAGTTTGGGATTTCACTTTCTGCTTTGGAATCGGTGTCCGATCCTGCAGTCTTCCGCCCGCTCCTGGCAATGGAAGCTAACCGGGCTCGCGAGTATTACAAGGCTGGAGAAGAACTCATCCCACTGGTTGAAGAGGACAGCCAGCCAGCGCTGTGGGTGCTGATGACCATCTATCAGCGGCTGCTCGAGAAGATTGCACAGCGCGAATACGACGTCTTCAGTGGCAGCGAAAAAGTCAGCCTCACCGTGCGCGAGAAGCTCGGCATTCTGGCCAAAGGTTTCCTGAAACGCCTTTCCTGATGAGCGAGCGCTCGCTACGAAATTTCCGAGTGGCGGTGGTGGGAGGTGGATTGGCGGGGCTCGCCGCTGGTTGCGCCCTTGCGGGCAGTGGCTTTCGCGTGACCCTGTTCGAACGCCGGCCTTATCTTGGCGGACGCGCTTCTTCCTATCAGCATCCCGGCACCGGCGAAGTCGTCGACAACTGCCAGCACGTGCTGCTCGGCTGCTGCACCAACCTGATCCAGTTCTACGAGCGACTCGGCGTTGAAAACAAGATCCGCTGGTGCGACCGGCTGACCTTCCTCGAGCCGGGCGGACGCGCCTCGGTGATCGCGCCGTCGAAGTTGCCCGCGCCGCTTCACAACGCGCCTGCTTTTCTGCGCGCTGCTTGCCTGGACTTATCCGACAAACTTTCCATTGGCATGGCAATGGCCGCCCTTGCGCCCGGCACTCCGCGTGACATTGGCGAGAACTTCCTGACATGGCTGCGCCGACACGGACAAACCAAGCGGGCGATCGACCGTTTCTGGAATCCGATCCTGGTGAGCGCATTGAACGAAGAGTTGGATCGCGTGTCGGTGCCGTATGCGGCACAAGTAGTGCGGGAATCTTTTTTGAAATCGGCAAGGGCTGGGCGAATGGGCGTGCCGACCGTGCCTTTGACCGAACTCTACAGCGTCGCGGGAGACTACATCACGGCGCGTGGAGGCGAGATCCGTTTCCGAAGCAGCGTGGAGTCTTTTCAAAGTGAGCCGGATAACGTAAAACTGCTGGTGTCGGGCGAGGAAACGGGCTTTGACTTCGTTGTGTTCGCTGTACCCTTTGACATTCTATCCCGCATACTGCCGCAATCTTCGGCTGCCGACCCGTTGCGGCAAGCGCTGGCGCGTTTCGAGACTTCACCCATTACAGGCATTCATCTTTGGTTCGATCGCCAGATCACTGATCTAGAACATGCCGTCTTATTGGACCGCACCATTCAGTGGATGTTCCACAAATCGAAACTGCTGGGGCGCAACGAGAATGGCAGCTACGTAGAACTGGTCGTGAGCTCGTCGAAGACTCTGGTGGAAAAGTCACGCGCGGAGATCGTCGAGTTAGCGCTCGCCGAACTGCGGGAATTTTTCCCCGATGCGCGAGGTGCGAACCTGGTGAAGTCCACGGTGATCAAGGAAGTTCATGCAACCTATTCGCCGCGGCCGGGGGTGGACATCTACCGTCCCCGCCCGGAGACGGTCTGGCCAAGAGTATTTCTCGCCGGAGACTGGACTGCGACTGGGTGGCCCGCCACCATGGAAGGGGCGGTAAGGAGCGGGTATCTGGGGGCGGAATCCGTGGCCCGAGTCGCGGGAATACAAGATGCGTCGTTCCTCGTATCCGATTTGCCCGCGACCGGATTCATGCGGCTGTTCGGATAACGTTTAACAGTGTTTTTCGCACACTCACTTAGGCAGTTGCGCGAAGACTGGACGGACGAGGCGTCCGCCGCCACGTTATTTTAGCGAAACCAGTTTCTCTACCAGTTCGGAGTAGTCTTTCTTTTCCAAGCCGTGAACTGCTTTGTTGTACTCGTCCACCTTACTGGAATAATTCATCGAGCAAAACTTTGGCCCGCACATGGAGCAGAATGCGGCTTCTTTGTAGTAGTCGTCAGGCAGGGTTTCGTCGTGCATGGACCGAGCTGTCTCCGGATCGAGGGACAGCGCGAACTGCTTCTCCCAATCGAATTTGTATCGCGCATAGCTGAGCGCGTCGTCGCGGTCCTGAGCGCCGGGACGATGGCGCGCCAGATCCGCCGCGTGGGCTGCGATCTTATAGGCGATGATTCCGTCTTTGACGTCCTTCTCGTTCGGGAGTCCGAGGTGTTCCTTGGGCGTGACGTAGCAAAGCATCGCGGCGCCGTGCCAGCCGATCATCGCAGCACCAATGGCTGACGTGATGTGGTCGTATCCGGGCGCGATGTCGGTGACGAGCGGGCCCAGGGTATAGAAGGGAGCTTCGTAGCAGAGCTCTTTTTCTTTGTCGACCTGTTCTTTGATCTTGTCGAGCGGCACGTGACCAGGGCCTTCGATCATCACCTGCACATCGTGTGCCCAGGCCTTCTTGGTCAGTTCGCCCAGCGTCTTCAACTCGGCGAACTGTGCTTCATCGCTGGCGTCGGCGATGCAGCCGGGACGCAGGCCGTCGCCCAATGAGAACGAGACGTCGTGCTTGGCGAAAATCTTGCAGATGTCGTCGAAACGCTCGTAGAGGAAATTCTGCTTGTGATGGTGGGCCATCCATTGCGCCAGAATTGCGCCGCCTCTGCTCACGATCCCGGTGATGCGTTTGGAAACCATCGGAAGATACTGGATCAGCACGCCGGCGTGAATGGTCATGTAATCCACACCCTGCTCGGCTTGCTCTTCGATCACTTCGAGCATCACATTTGCATTCAGGTCTTCGATGCGTTTCACCCGCGAGATCGCTTCATAGATCGGCACGGTTCCGATGGGCACCGGCGAGTGACGCAGAATGGCTTCACGAATCTCATGAATATTGCCGCCGGTTGAAAGATCCATCACAGTATCGGCACCGTAGTGAACCGATGTGTGCAGCTTCTTGAGCTCTTCCTCAATGTTGGAGGTGACCGCCGAATTCCCAATGTTCGAATTGATTTTGCAGAGCGAAGCCACGCCGATGCACATAGGCTCGAGTTCCGGATGATTGATGTTGGCGGGAACAATCATGCGGCCGATCGCTACTTCGTCGCGAACCAGTTCGGGGGAAAGCTTTTCACGATTCGCTACATAGGTCATTTCCTCCGTGATCAGGCCCTTGCGCGCGTAATGCATCTGGGAGAAATTGCCGTCGCTGTTCTCCACTCTGCGACGCGCGATCCATTCTGAGCGCGGCTGGGGAACGTTGTGGCCATTGCTTTCGGAGCCGTGATTGGCCTGACTGCTGTTGCCGTTCGCTGCATTACCGTTCGCTGGTTTACTGCTCGTCGGAGCCATGACTCGTCACCTTTTTTGGATTCGTCAAAAAACGATTATACGCCGCGATGAGATTGAACCGAACTCCGTAGCTCTTGGCTACCTTATTCCACGGTTGTCCGTCCAAACCCTTAGGGCTTAGAATCGCTGCTTCGACTCAACGAGGTCCCATGCGCTCATTCCGTCTCTTGCCCGTATTTCTGCTGCTCGCGGCCGTCGCTATTTTTGCTCAGACTGATTCCAACACGAAGCCGGCGCCAGGTTTCAGCATCGACAACATCGACAAGGCACTGGATCCTTGCGTCGATTTCTACCAGTATGCCTGCGGTAACTGGCTCAAGAAGGCGGAAATTCCGGCGGACCAGAGCGCGTGGGTCAGCTTTGTCGAACTGGACGAACGGAACCTGGTCACGCTGCGAGAGATTCTGGAAAAGGCTTCAGCCAACGATCCTGGCAGAAGTCCGATCGATCAGAAGATCGGCGATTTCTACAGCTCCTGCATGGACGAGAAGACTGTGGACGCGAAAGGCCTGGACTCGCTCAAGCCGGAGCTCGACCGCATCTCGGCGGTGAGCGACAAGGCGACGCTGATTGATGCGATCGCGCGGGTCCATCTTGAGGGTCCTAACCCGTTATTTAATTTCTATTCCAACTCGGACCTGCACAATGCGGATCAAGTCATCGCGTACATTGACCAGGGAGGATTGTCGCTGCCCGACCGCGATTACTACATCAAAGACGATGCCCGGATGACGGAAATGCGCAAGCATCTGGTGGAAGAAGTGACCCAGATGTTTACACTCGCCGGCCAATCTCCGACGCAGGCGGCGGAGTCGGCGCAAACCGTCTTGCGGATCGAGACCGCGCTGGCTAAGGACTCCATGGATCGCACCCTCCGCCGCGACCCAAAGACGCGGGACCACAAGATGACGCGGGAGGCGGCGGTCGCGATGGCACCGAATTTTTATCTCGATCGCTATTTCGCGGCAACGGGCGCGCCCGGTTTTTCAGAGTTGAACGTCAGCAATCCGGAGTTCTTTAAGCAGGTGAATGGCGTGCTGGAATCTGAATCGCTGGACAACCTGAAGATCTACGTAAGCTGGCACCTGCTGCGAGGCGCGGCTCCGTGGCTCTCTCAGCCTTTCGTGGACGCGAGTTTCAAAATGCGTCAGGCCTTGACCGGCCAGAAGGAAATCCAAGCCAGATGGAAGCGCTGCGTGGAGCTGACTGACAACTCCCTGGGAGAAGCCCTGGGCCAGAAATACGTGGAGCTTACTTTCGGGGCGGATGGTAAACAGCGCATGTTGAAGATGGTGGACGCGCTCGAAGAATCGCTGGACACGGATATCCAGAACCTTTCCTGGATGACCGCCGATACCAAGAAGCAGGCCAAGGTCAAGCTGCAGGCTATTCGCAACAAGATTGGCTATCCCGACGCGTGGCGCGATTACAGTTCGCTGACGGTGGGGCGGGGCGATCTGCTGGGCAATTTTTTGCGTGCCAACGAATTCGAGTCCAAGCGCGAAATCGCCAAGATTGGCAAGCCGCTCGACCGGCTGGAATGGGGCATGACGCCGCCTACGGTCAATGCTTACTACAGCTCCTCGTATAACGAAATCGTGTTTCCGGCAGGCATTTTGCAACCGCCGTTTTTTGACAAGAAAATGGATGATGCCGTGAACTTCGGTGGAATCGGGCTGGTGATTGGCCACGAGTTGACGCATGGCTTCGACGACCAGGGGCGCAAGTTCGATCCGCAGGGCAATTTACATGACTGGTGGACGCCCGAGGACGGCAAGGAATTTGAAAAGCGAGTAAGCTGCGTCGCGGATGAGTACAGCAGCTTCGTTGCAGTCGACGATCTTAAGCTGAACGGGCGCCTCACGCTTGGCGAAAACACCGCCGACAACGGTGGGGCACGCATTGCGCTGATGGCACTCGAACGAATGATTGCGGAAGATAAAACCGGAAAAGAGGCCCAGAAGGTCGACGGCTACACGCCCGAGCAGCGTTTTTTCCTGGGCTTTGCGCGGGTGTGGTGCGAGAAACGACGTCCCGAGTCGGCGCGCATGCAGGTGACCACGAATCCGCACTCGCCGGGAAGATGGCGGGTCAATGGAGTGGTTCAGAACATGCCTGAGTTCCAGCAGGCTTGGGGCTGCAAGGCGGGACAACCCATGGTGAGCGCGAACGCCTGCCACGTGTGGTGACGGTGTTGGAGGGCGAGGCCGCTACCCGATAAATCCTTTGCGCCTTTGCTCGCTGTAGCGGCGCAAGGCATCGTTGATGATCGGGTACGCTTCGCCCGCGGGCCGGATCTCGTCCACCTCGACCTCTTTTCCTTCGAGCTGTTTGTAATCCTGGAAGAATCTGCGCAGCATGATGAGCCGGTGCGGAGGCATCTCAGAAGCTTCGCGGTAGGTGTTGAATTCAGGATCTTCGGTAGCGATGGCAATGATCTTGTGATCTTTTTTCCCCGTGTCGATCATGGTCATTAGACCGATGGCTCGCGCATGAATAATGGTCAACGGAACCACGCTTTCCTGACAGAGCACCAGAACGTCGAGCGGGTCGTCATCTTCAGCCAAGGTCTGAGGAACAAAGCCATAGTTGGCCGGATAATAAACCGCCGAGTAGAGCACGCGATCGAGTCTGATGAGGCCGCTGGCTTTGTCGAGTTCGTACTTCACACTCGAACCAAAGGGAATTTCAATCACTGTGTTGAACTCTTCCGGCAACCGCTCTCCGGGAGTTACGTCATGCCAAGCGTGGGTCATAGTCAATTGAATCAATCAAAAATGAACGACAGGAGAATTGTAATGCTCTAGATGTCTCTTGGTTCTTGACCCGCGCCCGAGCGGAGGAATAGAGTTTTTATAGGCGTGGGGCTTTTTATGTCCAACGAGACCAGCAGATATCTCAAATTCGGCGGTGCGACGGTAGTCATCCTGTTGGCGCTCGGGTATCTCGCTTATACCGGCGTCCAAGAGAGTAAGAGTTACTACGTCACCATCAAGGAACTTCGTGGTATGGGAGACTCGGCCCACACCAAACGCCTGCGGGTTGCGGGGAATGTTCAACCTGGTTCGATTAAGCGCAACGGCACCAAAGTTGAATTCGTCCTGATAGAGAACGATCAAACTCTTCAAGTTTCATACAGCGGCACCGAGCCTCCGCCAGATACTTTCAAGGACAATTCCCAGGCGCTGGCCGATGGAAGTTTCGGACGCGATGGCGTCTTCCATGCCAAGCAACTGCAAGCCAAGTGCGCGTCGAAGTACGCGCCGCAACAGCCGGGAGCGCCCGCCAGTGGCACTTCTCCGAATGCGCCTGCGAAGAGCATGACCCAGGTCGAGACCGGCGGCTCTGGCGCGATGTCGAACTAGAACCTATCGAGACTGTTTTGCAGTCGACCGTTCAGCAATTGCTCCTCCTGACCCTGTGGTGTAAACTCCGTGGCGATCTCGGTCAAGGGTAAATACTGAAGTCCGGGGAGGATGCAACCATGGAGCGTAGGCTGCTTTTCTCATATCTCGCTGGGTTGCCTCTTTTTGCATTGAGCTCGGTTGGCGAGCAAGAGGCGCCGAAAGCCAAAAAACTAAAGATCATGATGAAAAGTGCGTGGGGCTCGGATGACCCAACCCGCGCATCATTTCCCTTTATTCACGGACTTGCGCTGGCCGACGCTGGTCACGACGTGCAGATTTTCCTGACGGGGGAAGCCACTTATACCATGCGCAAGGCAACGGTGAATGCAATCATGCCTGTGGGGTGGCCCCCGTTGAGCGAAACCCTCGAAAAGGTTGTTGCCAAACACATTCCGATCTTTTCTTGAGGAGCCTGTTCCCGGGCCCGTGGGGTCACGGAGGCAGAGTTGGAGCAATGGGGCGCGAAGTTTGGTACGCCCGCGATTTTTGTCTCGTTAGTGGAATGGGCGGATCGGATCATTACCGAATGAGTCGTGCTTAGCTAGTGTCGTGGAATCGCCTAGGCCGGGCCAGCGGCCTGCGCGGCCGTCCGAGACGCCCTTGCCCCATTCTGAACGGCGCTCGACTTCGCGGGGCGGTTCGGCTATCTTCGGTTCCGATGCCTGCTGCGGTCATCGTTACCGATCTCGTCAAACAATTTGGACGCTTTGCCGCGTTGCGTGGCGTGACTGCGGAGTTTGCTCCTAGCCGCCTCTATGCCATTCTCGGCGACAACGGGGCAGGGAAGACCACTCTGCTGCGCGCCCTGGCCGGGTTAACGCCGCCCACGCGGGGAAGCATTTCGATGCTGGGAACGACCGATCTCCGTTCTGTCTGCGGCCAACTCGGCTACATGGCCCATCCTTCTTTGCTTTACGACGAGATGAGCGGAATGGAGAACCTGGGTTACTTCGCGAGGCTGTACGATGTCAGCAATAAAGACCAGCGCTGCGCCGAAGTGATCGGGGCGGTAAAACTTGATCCATCGCTGACGCGGCCCGTGGGGCAATATTCGCAAGGCATGCGGCAAAGGATGTCGCTGGCGCGGGCGCTGTTGAACGATCCCAAAATCCTTCTTTTGGATGAGCCTTTCTCCAACGTAGACCTGCGTTCTGCCCGAGAAATGGTGAGTTTGCTCACGGGCTTGCGCGACGCGGGCAAGACAATCTTCGTGGTCACGCACCAAGCCCCTCTGCTCGAAGGCGCTGCCGATGAGTTCGTGTGGATGGAGGCCGGGCAAATCATTAGCCGCACTTCGGATCTAGCGGCAAGATTGGAGACGCCATGAGTAGCGTCTCCGGTCTCATGCGAGCGACTTTAGCCAAAGACCTTCGCCTGGAGTTGCGCTCCAAGGACGCCATCAACTCCATGTTGTTTTTCTCGTTGCTGGTCGTGGTGATCTTCAGCTTCTCGTTCGATCCGACCGCGGAAGAATCCCGACGAATTGCCGGCGGACTGGTTTGGGTCGCTTTTCTGTTTGCGGCAGTCGTGGCCTTGAACCAGACCTGGGCACGGGAAATGCGCAATCAGGTGCTAGATGCCTATCGGGTTTCTCCAGCGCCTACCAACGCGCTGTTCTTGGCGAAGGTCGTAGGGAACTTCATTTTTGTGACCGTGCTACAGGCGCTGATGACGCCGCTTTTTATTGTGTTTTACAACTTGCGCGCCCTCGGACCCGGATACCAGTTGCCCATTGTCGCGGCGCTGGGCACATGGGCCCTGGTGGTGAATGGAACGTTTTTCGCGGCCATGTCTTTGCGCACACGCAGCCGCGAGATCATGCTTCCATTGCTGTTGTTTCCTATTTCCATCCCCGCTTTGCTTGCGATGGTCGAAGCCACAGGGGCGATCCTGACTGGGGAATTTTCAGCCAAGTTCTGGATCGTGTTGCTTGCGGCCTATGATGTGGTGTTTACTATCGCTAGTCTCTTCTTATTCGGATTCGTGTTGCAGGCGGAATGAAGCGCGTTTTCCCCATCCTCGCTGTCCTCACGGCTGCGCTGCTAAGCTACGCCTTGTACCAGGCTCTGGTCGTGGCCCCAACCGAGCAGACCATGGGCGACGTCCAGCGGATCTTCTATTACCACGTGCCCTCGGCGTGGACAGCTTTCATCCTATTTTCAATCAATTTCGTCGCTTCCGTCGCGTACCTCATTCGCCGTTCTAACAACGCAGACATTGTCGCCTTGGTAACGGCGGAAGTAGGCGTCGTATTCTGCACCGTGGTGCTGGTGACGGGGCCGATCTGGGCGCGTCCGGTGTGGGGGATCTGGTGGACTTGGGATTTGCGCCTGACCCTGACTCTGGTGCTGTGGCTGATCTACGTCAGCTATTTAGTTCTGCGGAGGTTTTCCAGCAGTGGGCAGACTCCGTTGCTGGCGGCAGTGCTGGCCATTTTTGGGGCGCTCGATGTTCCCCTGGTCTATTTTTCGATCTGGTTTTTCCGCACCCAGCACCCTCAACCGGTGATTGGCGGAGGGGGTTCCATTGATCCCCGCATGCTGCACGTCCTGCTGATCAACTGGCTTGCGTTCTCCTGCTTCGCGGCATTGGTTTGCTGGTCTCGCTACCGCCTGGAAGTGCTGCGGCGCGAAGTGGACGAAACCCTGGCGCTGGAGGCTTTGCTCGAACCGCGGGGTTCGCAAACCAGGACTTCGCAGACGTGGAGAGCGGGATGAGTTATCTTTACGCCGCATACATCGCTACCTGGGCCATTCATGTCGCTTATCTGGGCACGCTGCTGCGCCGTTACATCCGCCTGAGAAACGAGATCGCAGAATTCAACGCAAGAGACGAGAAGCAGTAGCGGAATTCATTCAAGCTGCTGAGTCAGAGGATGCGGTCAGGAACCACCGTTTCTGCTAGTATGCCGATGGGCTTTCCGGGAGTTGCCTCATGCGCCGAATCATCATTGTGGGTGTGCTGTTGGTACTTTCAACTGGCTTCACTTCCTTTGCGGGCAATGCCAAAGCGAAGGCACCGCAGACTGCTGAAGCTGACGCTCGTCTAAAGCACGCCTTTCGTCGGCCCGACAACAACGGTTGGATATTTGCGCACCTCGAAGGTTCCCCGTCCGAAATCGGCTTCCAGCACGGCTACCTGCTCGCGCCCGAGATCGAGGATGCGCTGAAAGTCACCACCCTCGAACAGACGCACCAGAATGGAAAGGATTGGCAATTCTTCCGTGATGCAGCCAAGAACATGATGTGGCCGCACATCGAATCTGAATACCGGGAAGAAATGCAGGGCATCGCCGATGGCGCAAACGCACACGGCGTGAAGCTGGACTTGTGGGACGTAGTTGCTCTGAATGGCGCCATGGAGTGGAGCTATTACGTCAAGCAATACGATAAAGCGCATGGCATCAAATCCGCCTCCGTTGGCGTCCCCGAGCATTGCAGCGCGTTCGTGGCTACCGGGAGTTACACCAAAGATGGCAAGATCGTTATCGCCCACAACAATTGGACCAACTATCTTGATGGCGAGCGCTGGACTATTATCTTCGACGTCGTTCCCGACAAGGGCTACCGCTTCATCATGGACGGTTTCCCGGGATTCATTCACAGCGGCGATGATTTTGGCATCAACTCGGCTGGAATCATCATCAGCGAGACGACGATCGGCGGATTCTTCGGTTACGATCCCGCAGGCATCCCGGAGTTTGTTCGCGCCCGCAAAGCCATGCAGTATTCCGCGTCAATTGACGACGCCGCGCGCATCTTCAAAAAAGGCAACAACGGTGGGTATGCCAATGACTGGCTGTTGGCCGATATCAAAAGCAACGAAATTGCCAGCCTCGAATTAGGTCTGAAGAACGTCACCCTGACGCGGAAGAAGGATGGATATTTTGTCAGCTCCAATTTTCCCATCGACGAAAAACTTGCGCGCGAGGAGACTGACTTCGACGTGCATGATCTGAGTTTGAGCGCCAACGCCCGCCACGTGCGCTGGGAGCAGCTCATGGCCAAGTACAAGGGAACGATCGATCTGGCAGCCGCGCAGCGCTTCGAAGCGGATCACTACGATACATTCACCAAGAAGGAAGAAGCCAGTGAGCGGACGCTCTGTGGCCACGTCGACCTTTCCCCTCGCGGGGACGGCGCCTGGCAGCCGCCTTACGGCATCGCTGGGGCAGTGCAGAACAAGGCTACCGACGCCGCCATGGCTGCTGAGCTGAAACTTGCAGCTTCAGCGGGTCATTCGTGCGGCATCAACTTCAACGCTGCCGCGCATCTGCAGGCGCATCCGGAGTTCTCCTGGCAGAAGGATCTTCTGCTCGATATGCCGTCGCATCCTTGGACGATTTTTGCCGCAGCGAAGTAAGTTCTCTCACTCTGTGTTGGAGCCCAATTGCTCAACTGCTCGAGGCAGCCGATCCCAGGAATTCGTATTCCTCAATGACGGCCGCGATGCCGACCCGGGAGGCCGGCAACGGCGATTCGGCACGCACCACGCGCGCGGTGAATCGGACGCGCAGCGGTTCGGTCAAGGTGACGTGCGGCGGAAAAGTCAAAGTCACCTGAATCCGGGAGCCGGGGGCGAGCGACCGGTCGAGGTAGAGAAAAACGCCGCGAGCGCTCACGTTTTGGGTCTCGGTCAACAACTCGTCAACGTTGGCGTCGGCCACTTTGACGATAGCGGGCAGACGCATGTCGAAACGCCGCATGCCGCGCCGCTCTTCTGACATTTCCGGCGGCGAGCCTTCCGTTTTTTCGAGCATTCGATGTTCCCTTCAAACCAACGAAGTCACTCGGCAACTCAATCCGCAACCAGGAGAGATGTAACTGGGTCATACCTCAGGCCAAAGATACTTACTTGTCAGGAGTTTGCAAGACTAAAGAGATTGAGGGAACTGACTCGGTTACTGCCGTTGCGCTGGCGAAGATGGGCGAAGAATGGGTGAACTGGGGAGGGCGGGGAAGGGATGCGCCCGCTCGAAGAAGCAATCGAACTGCCACAAAAATGGTGCACCTGACCAACGCGCTCGCAGGCGAATGAAAGACTTGTGGGACGGTACTGGCTGCCGATGACACGCAGCATGAAACAATTTGCAGAAAATCTGCGCCTGCGCGACATTTCGCGGTTACGCGGCGCCCAATCACGGGCGCCGCACTTTTCCACTGCCAGACGGCATCTCCGGCCAGCCTGCAGCGCATCTGACGATTCTTAAGGGATAGAATAGGGGCACGCATCTTGACAGGCTATCCGTCAGATGTTTAAGTAGTTAGTTATCTTTTGCTCTTATTTTTTGGTGGCAAGTACGCAAGCCGCTTCGCGGGCGCGACTCGGGGTGCTGTTTGTGCGCCGTTTCTTCTTCCTCTCCCTGAAATCGGGAAAAGACATCGCGGAAATCGGAGGAGTTCAGTGAGATTGAATCGCCGTCGGTCGGGAAAGATTTGTTCGCCAAGCCGCATCTTTGTGGCCATGACCCTGTTGATGCTGCTCGCAGCCGTTGCTTTGACCATGAGTTCCGGTATGGCGAAGCTCCAGGTTGCCGACGCTTCCGATCGAACTCCTACGCCGTTTGTCGCGTCCACTCATGCTCCGTCCCAAAGCCCGAAGCAAATTCTGTCCACGTTTAGCCATCTGCCGCTGATGTTTGAGCCGAACCAGGGACAGATCGATGCCAGCGTGAAATTTGCCGCACGAGGCAGCGGCTACGGGTTGTATCTCACGGCGCAAGAAGCCGTCCTGGTTCTGGAGCACGCGGCATCCGAAGCGCGGCATCCGGTCGCTCAGACTTCCGCGGTGAGCATGCAGCTGGTAGGAGCAAATACCAGCGCTGAGCCGGTCGGTGATGTGCAACTTCCCGGAAGAAGCAATTACTTCATCGGGAACGATCCCGCGAAATGGCATCGTGACATTCCGCAGTTCGCGCGGGTGCGGTACCGCAATGTGTACCCCG
>DATHPO010000066.1:0-19673 GCA_035483835.1 Terriglobales bacterium | reverse complement strand
AGCGGTGTTGCGGTGTAAGGCGCCGGGCGCCTCACGGAGTCCGCTTAAGAATGAGGCTCAGGGGCGCGCCGCCTTGTGTCCAGGTGCCCGCAATCTCTGAATTGGCCTTGTTTATGGTCCCATCGTATGAAGTCAGACTTGAGCTGCTTTCGAAGTGCAGGGCGGGAGCCTTGTAAGTAATGGCCGTGATCAAAATGCCCGACGTATTTTGGTCAGGGTAATCGATCGTGCCACTCAGAGTTCCGTCTTGTCCTACCGAAATGTGCACTAAAATTTGCTTCTTGGGCTGCGCTCCTGGATTGAGAGTTCCCGTCCAATCTCCAACGATAGGAGGAGCATCGGCTGCCAAGGTGGCAGCGGGCACAATACTAAATCCGAAGATCACTGCTAACCCGCAGCAGAGTCCGAACGAGGATGCACGACGAGGTTTCATAGCCATCTCCTTTTCTGGCGTGACCGTCTTTTCACCTAAACTCTATTTCCTTCCACTCTTGGTGTCATCACCGCTTTCCGTGTGACACGAGTCTTTTTTCGAGCTCTGGTTGTTTTTGTTTTGCCTACAGCTTTGGTTCGACGACGCGATTCTATCTTGGGCTGTTTGGCAGTGCGACGGTGTGCAGGATGTAACGCCTGGATGCGCGCAGCTTCTTCTTCCGTTCGGAGCTGAGCCTCGGTAAGTTTTCGGCGCTCGTCTTCGAGGTATTCTGGGATCGTTTTGGTTGTCATCGCTACAGTGTGCCAGAACTATTCCCTTCGAAGATGTCCTCTTTTGGCCACTCGGATGGGTTCATGCCCTTCGTTGCATTTTCACCTGGTGCTTGTGATGGCGCCCACATCCGTTGTTCCACAGTGATGAACAATTCGTAGCTCGAGCCAATTGGGTTACCGCCGCAGGTGGCCACACTGTAAGCCAGCGGCATACCCGCGTTATCTCTTACCGCCAAGGTTATTGTTTATGGAGGAGCCTAACCGCACCCTAGAATAAACGGCTCTTCCAGGATGGGAGTTTGTTCTGCCAGCGTCGTCGGTCCAGCCAAATCAAGCCAAAATCGCGGACTAATAAAAGGTGATCAATACTATACAGACAGTGAGCAGCACACTGGATAGAGTTGCCCGGTGAAAGTTACACCTGCGAAATGGATCGAAGAAGGGAGCACGAGATGAGAGTGTTTACGATTTCTTTACTGGCTCTGTCATTGTTGGGAATCGGCGCTCATGCCCAAACCGATACCGCTGCGGTGAAAATCAATCTTGGTTCGGCGGACAATTTTGCCTTGCTGGGCGCCTCCGGCATCACCAACGTCAGCGCTCAAACTTACATAATTGGTGCTGTGGGCAGTTCTCCGACACCCACCATAACCGGACTCACGCAATCTCAAGTGAAAGGTCACTTGTACCTTAAGTCGAGCCCCGTGACGGCCAAGGCACAGAAGAATCTGACCGTGGCATACGATCGAGCGGCGGGCGCGCATTGTGGCACCGACCTTACCGGCAAGGATCTGGGCGGAATGAGACTCGGACCTGGAGTCTACTGCTTTTCGTCTTCCGCCGGATTGACGGGCACTCTGATCCTGGACGCTCACGGCAATACCGAGTCGCAGTGGGTTTTTCAGATCGGCAGTACTCTGACGACCGCCACGAATTCAAAAGTGGTAATGGTCTTAGGGCATAATGCACCGCCCTGGGAAAAAGGGTTAAGAGGGTGCAATGTGTACTGGCAGGTCGGTTCCTCAGCCACGATTGGGACCAGCAGCACTTTCGTCGGAAAGATACTGGCGCTTACCAGCATCACGTTAAACGGCGGGACCTTTCGCGGTAAGGGTCTAGCCAGAAATGGCGCGATCACGATGTCCGCCCAGGAGACGGTTGACGGTCCGCCCTGTGATACCGTCAGTTTTGGGAATGGCGACGGTATGGCTTTCTCTCGGAACTGAGGCAATTTATTCTCAATAAGCAGTTTCCTGGCAGCGTTTCGACGAAGCTCGGCGGATGTTTGAAAAGGCCTAGGAACGAAAGGTTGTCGAGAGCGAAGCTGCGCTTGCATTCGCCATGGCTGGCGCTACGGCACGAGCCGAGCGATAAGGCGCAAGACTTGAGGAAACGATTTCCGCTGGCCCCTCAGATGCAGTCGCTCTGGCTGCCTGCGATTCAGGCCCGACTTCCGCGCTGACTACCTTGCAAGCTGCTTCATCCATCGAGTTGGGGCAAATTCAGTTCGTGATCGATATCTCCTGCCTCTATCCGACGCACGTGTGCGGCGAGGCATTCTTGGCAGCCGGACAGGGCAGTGCTACCGCCGCCGAGTTTCAGGACATCATCGACCACAGCGGCATCGTCTGGATTGCTGGACGGGAGCTTTGGCGAATCTGGGCGTGGCGCGTGCCAACGCCTTGCAGGCGAGAACTTCGCAGGGAGCAGACGCAGAAGCGGCACGAGTGAGGGCGCTCGCCGCATACCAAGATTTCCTCACGCTTTGGAAAGACGCCGACCCCGACATTCCCATCCTGAAGCAAACCAGGCTGAGTACGCGAGGCTGCAATCGCAGAGTTGTGATCTTCAACAATGCCTGACCCGCTTGTACAAGAATTGCCAACTGACGTTATCAGATGGATGAGTTCTAGATGGCGCCCAGCGCCACAACGATCAATGAAAACGAAGCGAAGCCCTGCACAGCGTAGCAGAGCGGAGGCGGCGCCATTTCATCCCATCCTCTCAATCAGGGCACTCTTTCATAATGCATTGACCGGAGTTGTGAGCCCTTTGGGTGGCCGATCTTATGGAACCCTTAGTGACCAGGTCACGACGGAAATGACCCACGTACCGCCCTGCTTTCGCATGATCCTCAGATGGTTTCCGACGGATCGCCTAGGAGTGGAGTTTTCCGCTGAGGAAAATGTGGTTTTGTAGCTGGCCGTCAAGTAAGCAATTTCGTTTGAACCTCGAATACGACGATCGGTAATCTCAATGCAGTGAATTTTCGTCGCTCGCGCCATCTCCGCCGAAACCGCTGCGCGTCCAATTAGAGGATGCGCGTCAGGCGGCCACAACTCAATGTCATCAGCGCACAGCGCCGTCAAACTCTGACCTTGTCCAGCGACCTCGAACTCGATCCAAGTTGAATGAATCTGCTCAATCCCACGGACGCATTTTTCGTGATTTCTTTCATTAACTGGACATGGATAACAAATGCGCCCATCGCCATGCAAGACCGCACCTTCGTTCGTGGGGAAATACCCTCATGGAACTGAACGAACCGGTTCCGGTCGTAAAATCTCGGTTACACTTAGTGACCCGGCGGTCAAAACGTGTAATCCGCCTCTTATCGACGCTTACCGGTCACAAAAACCCGTGGGCGCGTGATGCGAAAGAAAAGCCGCCCAGAGATCGGGGCCTCTATTCTTTGATTGCGAACGGCTCAAGGTATTACTTCGTCACCCGGAACACCACGTTGCTCTTAAGCGTGTTCTTGGTCGTCACTTCGACCGTGCCGGTGGTCGCGCCTGACGGTACGTTCGTCTCGATTTCCGAATTCGAGATGACCTTAAACTTCGCTGCCGTGCCGTTGAAGCTGACGCTGGTTGCGCCCGTCAGATCGGTTCCCAGGATTCTAATGGCCGCACCTACCTTGCCAGAGTTCGGCAGCGTTTCTACAAACGGCCCTAGACCCACGGATAGGCTGAAGACCGTGCCACAGCCATACGAGCAGGCAGTGCTGGTGCCGCCAGCGAAGGTTGCCCCGTAAAATTTCCCATTCGTCGCCTGAATAAGCCCCGCGTAGGGATAGGAGCCGTCCGTGCTGTCAAAGTTCTGCACCGTCGTGAATTTGCCACTGGGGGTGATTTTGAAGACAGTGCCAAAGTTGGAATACTTCCCACCATAGGACGCGGTACCGTAGAAATTCCCATCAGTGCCCTGAACCAGGTTTGAAATGGGGTTATCGCCGTCCGTTTGTTCGAAGCTATGCATTTCGACACTAACCGCTGAATGGATTTCGAGTTTCGAGAACAAAGGAACAGTAGCGAATATGCGTCCCAAAAAGTGGTCAACTTCGCTCACTTCGCGAAATAAAACCAAACGAAGGAAGCGGTGAAGGTGATGTCCAATCCGGCATCTTCGCTGAGAGCGATTCGCCAGCTAGTGCTTATCAGCACGCCTTCGAACGAGAGCCCTCGTTGTCGGCGCACAATCGCGATTTCACTCTTTGACCAGAAGTCCCGGTCGGACTCTTGTTAGAAAACTACACACTCCTAACGCCGGAATTCTCGATCCAAAAAGCGAATATTCATGCGGATGCGAACGAGCAAATTTTGAAGGGTTTACTAACACAAAGTCTATCCCATCCGTTGGACCGCCCGTGTCACTAACCGTGCCAGATTGACTGTGATTTTAGTTTTGACTTGCGTGATGAACAGTGAAACAATACGGTGTATCGGTCCAGCCTTATATACCACCTTTCATAAAATTATCCGGTCCTAACGCATCCGTCTCACTTCACGGCAGTGATGGAAATTACTAATCGCAGGAGGCGCAAGCGCACCGTGTAAGTGCGACTCGGTGTTCTACGAGATTCCTAACCAAGGGCAAACCATGACTCCGGTTGCAGCGACGAAAAACAGGCCCGACTTCGACCCCCATCAGTTTCTTAGCACGATAGGGGAAGGCAGGAAGTTTGTACTTTTCCCGAAGAAACAAACGATCTTCGTTCAAGGCGATCCCGCTGATGCGGTGTTTTATATCCAGACGGGCAAGGTAAGACTCACTGTGGTCTCGAAGACTGGTAAGGAAGCAACGATCGGCATATTAGGCGACAGAGACTTTTTCGGGGAAGGTTCGCTTGCGGGGCAAGCTCTCCGCATGGGCGCAGCGACCGCAATGACGGATTGCGCAGTTCTGAGAATCGATAAGAAGGCCATGATGAAAGCGCTTCATCGGGAACACGAATTTTCCGATATGTTCGTCGCTTATTTATTGGCGCGGAACATCCGGTACGAAGCGGATTTGGTTGACCAACTTTTCAATTCCAGCGAAAAGAGACTGGCTCGGATTCTGCTGTTGCTTGCTCATTTCGGCAAGGAAGGCACGCCGGAGACTGTAATCCCCACGGTCAGTCAGGAGACCCTCGCCGAGATGATCGGCACGACCCGGTCGCGGGTCAGTTTTTTCATGAACAGGTTTAGGAAGTTGGGATTCATTGATTATCACGGCGGTAATGCATTGCAAGTCCACAGTTCACTTCTCAACATCGTGCTACACGACTAGAACTTTATTCCGAAAGATTCGGCTATGCTCTTCTGCAGACCCAGCCGCTCTTGGCTTTCGCCATTTCCTTGATGACTTTGGCGAGTGTTGCTTTGGCCGATTGTTTCCTGGCTTTCTCTTTAACCCATAGTCACATAATGTCACGAGCGCGAATCGATCGCAGTAAATTTGAGGCAAGAAATCACGTTTTGGCGTGTTACAGTGGGAACGAGGTGGTTATCACCTTCACCTCATTCAGGTCTTCTGACTAAGCCAGTCCATCTGAAGTTCTCTCACATTAGGTTTCACCGAGAGGGCGGTGTACTTGTGCCTTTTCAAGCGATCTTGCGCGAAGTCGATCAACTCCAAAACGTCACCATGCGTCTTGAGGCACTCGCGGATCAACATCCGCTCGTGTCAGAACCACTCCTGACTATCGCAGGAAGCGTTCGCAACGCTGCCACTTTGTTGGAGGTGCTGGTTGCGACCAAAGGTCCCAAGCCGGTCTGAGCACGATAGAAAAGTCTGAGGAGTTCGGGTTTTCACCAGCCGCGCGTTTGCGTACAACGTACGGCTTCTGGGAGTTGGATTCCTTCCTTGTATAGTGGGAGTGGATCTCTTTCCGGCAGCAATAGCGCGATGTTACTGCTTTTGCCTAGTCTCACGCAGCAAGCTCAAGATGTGCAGTGCCCGAGTAATGGCTCCCTGCTTTTTTTCAATGTTGCCTGGCTGCGTTGATAAACTTCGCGATCGTTCGAGAATCTCGGCGTCTGCCCCAATGAACAGGGCACATATTGACGTCCGCGCTGGGATGGTACGGCAGTTTGAATTATTCACTCTTCTTGCTCTTTGTGCTCTTAGCTCTTGGATGATCGGCGCAAACATGCAATATAAATTCATTGTCGCGCAGTAACTCAAAGTTCCGCATCATCTCATCGAGGGATTTGCCGGCCAGCGCGCCAGTAGCCTTGAAGACCCAGCCGCATTCGGAGCAACCCCAACCTCGAGAGCGCTCTTGTTCAATCCATACCAGTTCCCGATTCACGACTCGCTCGGGTCGTTGAGTCCGACGTTATCTGGCCACATGCCTAGTGCGTGCTTGCCGTCAAACGACGCATCGTTCTCCTTTCGCGTGGCGTACTGCCTCCTTACAGCTGAAAACCGTCACGCAGTCTGAGCGTAGTGGAAGATCCATAAAGGAACGAGCGGAGTTTACGTGCTCTGATTTGGCTGGTCTGTTGGGTATCCTACAGACACGGATTGCTCTTCTAGCCCACGGGCGATTTTGGGGGCCTCCCTATGAATTAGCGGAAACTCTGTACTTGTTGGCCTGTTGGTCACGTTCGGTGCGGTCAGTATTGCTCAGTATCAGGGTCATGTCCAGCGTAGCGTTGATAGGGAGAGGGTTCACCATGCCCGACCAGACTTCCCGTCTCGCACCCCATAGTGGGCGAGTTCATTCCCAGCCTAGCGAGCGGACGAATAGCGCAGGGAAGCGAGTCAGCAACAAAATACTTCTATGGATCGCCGATAGCGACTTTACCTCACTTCGTCCTTATCTCGAATACGTCAACTTGCCAAACCATTTAGTCCTCCACGAGGCGGGTGGAAAGCTGCAATTTGCGTATTTCCCGAACCGAGGTTTGATTTCTCTTGTAGTCGTGATGAAAAGTGGAAAGACCGCTGAAGCCGGCATAGTTGGAAATGAGGGTTTCACAGGAACACCCGCTGCCGTTGGCCTGCGCAGGGCCCCGCTTCAAGCGGTGGTACAAATCACGGGGGATGGGTTTCGGGTCGAGGTCGGAGCGTTGCAAAACATTTTGGAATCTGCTCCACGCCTTCAATTGGTCTTGAGCCGCTATGCAGTAATTCGAAGCATGCAGGTTGCACAAACAGCCGCGTGTAATCGGCTGCACGATATTGAGCAGCGCCTTGCACGGTGGCTGCTAATGACTCAGGATAGAGTGGATTCAGGGTCGCTGCCCATCACTCATGATTTTCTCGCAACGATGCTAGGGACAGATAGACCTACTGTGAGCTTGGCGGCTGGTGTTTTGCAGAGGAAGAAGCTCATTGAGTACACCCGTGGCGCAGTGAAGATTGTGAACCGCAAGCAACTTGAAGACTCCGCCTGCGAGTGCTACGGGATTATCCGACAGTACGATGGTGAGTTTGGCTTGAGATAGTGGGTCTTTGATCTATATGCAGGTTTCGTCACGTCCGGTCCAGGTTCCTTCTGTGAGTCAAGATTGCTGTTGCAGACGATGGCGGAATTGTCTTCCGCTTCCCGCAGAGTGTTCACACTCCGAGTTTCGGATGACCTGACCGCCCGCATTTACCCTGCACGCGCGGACTATAAGAATCACCCTTCAGGGCGCCCAGGTCGGACTTTTCAACGTTCCTTTTACGGTTCCTCAACAAAATGGCATGGGGATTCTGGTGCCTGGAACCGGTTAGGTCCGCTACGCCAATAATATCGCCAGTGTCAATGATAAAGCTGGGGGAAGAATTGTCGACTCCGAGCGTGCCGAGGTCTCTCACTGTGGCGCATCACCTAAAAATCACAGACGACCTGTTCGATTCCATTCTGATCATCAGCCCGCACACCCCCGAGAATTTATCAGGGCAAGTCTTACGTAACCATTGTGGAAGAGCGATTTCATAACAACGTCGGCCCCCTCGAACTGAGTGGACTGATGATGCCCGAGCAAACCAAGGGGAATGCGGAGAACGGTTTCGCATCCGACTCAGAGGTATTCGCGCTCGGTCCGCCGAATCGCTCGATACCTCTCAAACACTTTCTTCTCGCTTTCCAGTCCAAGCACTGAGCGGATCGAGCTTCCCCGAAAGGTGTGGGCGAACATCTTCCATCCCTGGAACAGGACGAACCTTGGGTCATGCCTAAGGGCAATCGGTAAGTGGTGAAGCTTCATCCAACGCTCGGCCTTCCAACGCATGAATTCCACTTCCTCGGCCGGCAGATGCTCAGTGCGTACCACGGCCGTAGTGCCGTCATATTCCTCCAACTGATCATTCATGATCAACCCTTGATCTCTGAAAGCTTTCGTCATTGGCGTACGCGGGTATGGTGTTGGGTGTTGAATGTAGGGCCAGTCCACGTACCGGCGGGCAAATTCGAGGTTGGCTTCGATAGACTCGCGTGTGTCGGCGGGGCTGCCAACGATCAGTCCTCCGACCACATACATCTGGTTGCGGCGCAGGTAGTCGATGGCTTTGAGAGTGGCGTTTCCTGTGCTTTGGCCGTTCGTGCGCGTAGTGTTCTTAGCGGAAGCCCGCAGAAATTCCAGATCGCCCTCCAAAACATTCTCGATGCCGAGGAAAACATAGCGGAATCCGGCTCGTCGCATCAGCGGGGGGAGCGTTTCGCCGTGGTTCGCGATGGCGGAGGTCATGGCCTGCACGAAGAAATCCAACTTGTGCAGCCCGGCGGCAATGACGGCCTCGCACAACGCCTCGAAGCGTCGCACATTCAGCGTAATGTTGTCGTCGACCATGAAAATGGTTCGAGCGCCGTGCTCGCGGGCGTCGCGAATGTCCGCCAACACGCGGTCGAAGGAGTAGGTATGGAAATTGCGCCCCCTCATCTCGATGATGGAACAGAAGCTGCAATCATAGGTGCAGCCGCGAGAGGTCTCGATTACGTCCACCTGCCGGCCGAGCAACGTATATCCCTTGAGCACCCGCGCATCGCGGTTCGGCGGGCGGATTTCACAGTCTTCTAGCCGATGCGGCGAACGGTCGGGGTTGTGCACCCAGCTCTCGCCGTTTCGGTAGGAGAGGCCGCGGATCCGGTCGAAACCGGATCCCTGCTCGACTGCGCGCAATAATTCGCGGAACGTCACTTCCCCCTCACTGCGCACCAGATAATCGACGTCCATTTCCTCGTAAGCTTCGGGGGCAAGGCTGGGGTCGTACCCGCCCACCACGATCTTCACTCCCGGCCGGAGAGCGCGCACCAGTTCTATAATGCGAACGGCGGTACGGCGCTGGAAGGTCATGACGGAGAGTCCGACAACTTCCGGATGGAGCTCGCGGACAAGCCGGGTCACAGTGTCACGAACCTGGCGTTGAACCAAGATCAAATCAGCAACGGCCACGCGGTGGTGCGGATCAACGTTGCCCGCCAGTGATGTGAGCGCGCCATTGGGCATACGGATAGCGACCGGTGGCATGTGTTCGAAGGAATCCGGCATGGAAAGCAGCAGGACATTCATAAGACCCGATTCTCAAAAAGGTTGACCATACGAGAGACGGCCAAGAGACGGTCGAAGCCCCCACTCTACTGGGTTTGGCTACGTGGACAATATTATCAACGTCGAGTTAGATACGAAATCGTAATCTTACCACTGCCAAGTTCACATGCTTCTCAGCCATTGCGCCACCGATGAAAATTCTCTGAGTCTCAAATCGATTGGTAAAAGCATCAGGCAGGTTAAGGCCAGTCCCTCAAATCAGCAGCTGTGAGCAAAACTGACCAGCAAAAACTCATCATCTTTCAGCATACTTGGTTAGGTCGCTTATTTTTCGACTAGGAGGGATTATGTTAGGTTACGGTTTGGTTGGAACACTTGTCGTGATTCTGTTGATTGTGCTTATTGTGCGCGCTCTATAAACCCCGCGTCGACAGGGTAGCGAATGCGTAAGACAGACAACACCTTCGCGATGAATACGGGAGCAAACGGAGGCGATTGGCGTGCTGGGCGCATTGTCTGCTTGCTGCGCGATATGGCTGAGCGGTTGGCGAAGGGTAACGGCGTTGACTCCGATGACGCCTGCCGCCAGTTGCGTGCGATCGATCAGGCCGCGCGTCAGTTCTCGTAGTGGTGAAAGATGCGGTGGATGATCGGATGGCAGTCAGATTCAGAGATTGGATGCCTTAGTCCGTGCTGCGTAGAAGTGAGCGCACTGCGGCGGCTTTGTTGGACTCGTATTCAATCAACGCAGAGCGCCAGTCCTCTGCGGTGTCGTAGAACTTCCAACCCATCATGTCCGGCACTGAGAAGAGGACCTGAGAACTCGATTCTCCAGTCGTCCATTCGTGCAGTTGCACGAGGAAGACGCCTTCGCTGACCTTGCTGATAATCTGTCCTTGCCATTGCAGTTCGTCATTCTTGAAGCTGAAGAAGAATCTCCCTACGAAATCGCACGGATTGTCGAGTGTGAGCTTCTTCATATACTTGGGTCTCCCATCTTCACAACCCTCCCTCGTCTTGTGCGAGCCAGCGTGATACGTCCTTTGAGATAGCGTAGTGGCACGCGCTGTCGAAAGCATGTTCGTCCCTACAGTTTCAGCAACCTGTCAAACAAGGAACCGTAGCGCTGCAGGGCAACCAGCAGGTCCTCAGTGAACGCATTGTCACCGCGGTCCCACTGCTTTTCCAATCCCGCTCGCTCGTTGGCGAAGCCTTCCGCGAGCCCCTGCATCACCGCAGCTACCAACTCGTCTGCGTGTTCGATCGTCCGGCGCGGCTCGTCGAAGAAACCAGTCTGTATCTGCTCCACTGCGATCGGAACGCGCCCATCTCCTATTCAGAACACAAGGGCATGGGCTTTGAGTCTGCAGCCGCTTTATCCGGAGTCTCCGGCTCTTGGCCTTTCACCAGCTTGGGTCCTTCGGGCTGCTTTGGCGGAATGCCGTAACTCGCCAGGTCGGCCGTCGTAAGTTCCGCTTCTCTTGTCTTGAGTCGTTCAGCCATTACGCCACCCCTTCCCTTTCCACAACCGTTGGTACTTGCACCAGTTCCTCAAATAGAGAGCGGTAGTGAATCATCGCCGCTCTTAGATCTTCGGTGGTTGCCCCGTCTTTCCCAACCCGCAGTGCAATCTCATGTGCAGAAGGGTAGTTCTCAACCACCCGGGGATGGTCAACAGAAATGTCGGCCGCACGTTGATCGAAATCGGATACGGGATAGCCGCGAGTTTTCATTACGGACGACACCAGGTCATCGGCTTCCGTGACCGCCCCTCTGGGGGAGTCGACAAAGCGAGACTGTACGGACTCCCACCGTTTCAAGAAGCGTTCGTGTTCCATCAGATCAAGATCACGAAGGTTGAGCTTTTCAACCCTCTTCTCGCGATCGACTAATTTCGCTTCCGCTTTTCGTTCCGACCCATGCTTCAGCACCGCCCGCTCGTATTCGGGGCCAAATCTTTGTCGCAGGTCTGCAGTCGTACCCCTGCGTTTTCGCATGTACATCCAAGCCAGCACTGCGATAACCAGAATCACCACGCCGGCGAGCATAATAAACTTCGGATCCATCAGATTTAGATTCATCAAAACCTCCGTGCATCAGGAATGTCTACAAATGGAATTGGTTTCAGCAAGCTTCCTCGGGCGTCGGAAGCTCGTGAGTCGTCATTATCAGATGCCCGACTTCATAAAACTGGTCAGAATTGATCGTCTTGTAAATTAAAGCTATGGCATCCGGCCGAAACGAACGTTCCTGAGATGCGCTAGGAAGCGCTTGTTTACAAAGTGAGCGGTACTGCACAGCATTGCGGATGCAAATGAGCGAAGTTAGAGGATGTCTCCGCAGATTTGGTCATTCTGCCGGACTCAATCTGGATCTGCTCAAAGGAAAAATATGAATACGATTAAATTGTTGCTTGCCTCGCTCACCCTTCTGGCCATCGGGGCCACGCTGGGATGCTCTGGGGCTTCGGCAAACTCACCTGATGTTTCTGACAACATCCGTAACTCGCTCGGTCAGGCCGGGTTCAAGAACGTCTCCGTCAAGGACGATCGTGACAAGGGTGTAGTGACTCTGGGCGGGAGCGTCACCAGTGAGAACGCCAAGTCACAGGCCGAATCGCTTGCTAAGTCCATGGCGGGTGCGCAGGTTGTGGCGGATGAGATCGCCGTAATTCCAGTGGGTGTAGAAGAAGACGCGAAGGCGGTGAACTCTGATCTGGACAAGGGCATCGAGGAGAATCTGGATGCCGCGCTGATCCAGAACAAGATGCACGATAACGTGAAATACGAAGTGAAGAGCGCCGTAGTCACGCTGAGCGGGGAAGTCAACTCGCAGGACAAGCGCGACAATGCAGAGAAGGTGGCCACGAACGTGCCTAACGTGAAGCAGGTGGTGAATGACCTACAGGTTAAGGATCAGAAAGCGAGTTCATCACAGTAGGAATTGCGGAGTTGACCGGGCACGGAGAACGGAGGCCGGCCCGTGTGACGGGTTGCACTCCCGCAAATCGATCGTGGTCCGCGGGGTGTAAAAAGCCACGACTGAGTTGAGAAGGGGATTCTATTTCGTTTGGACTTTACGCAATTGGGCTTGCAATTACAATCGGCGGCCTGATTTACGGCGCGCACCTCGTGCATATGCCGGCGCACTGGATTGCCATGGTTTCAAGGTGCCGGATGCGCTGGCGATTTCTTTTATAGGCGGGAAGGATCGCCCGAAGTGCTTACTGCCGTATTTGTGTGAGCCGTATTTGTGTGAGCCGGATTTGTCGTGCAAGGCGGCTCCCCCTTGAGCAACTCCTCGACCATGTCCGTTTGTGCCTGCTTTCCGCCAAAGGTACACGGGCGGCACCCAGACACTGCGCCGGCGGATTCTCTAGGTGTCGTATCGAAACAACAAGTTGCGCGGTTAATGCAGAGGGCCACTTAAATGCAAGGGTTGTAGTTGAGGTGGTTACCACCTTCTCCTCATTTCAGGTTCTCTGAACTAAGTCAGCCCATCTGAAGTTTTCTTTCTTAGCAACCCCAACCTAAGGAGGTTGCCATGTTTTCACGCCATGTCTCGATTCATCTGAAATCCAATACTCTTTCCGATTTCACACGAACATTTGAAACCGATGTCCTCCCTTTGCTTCGTAAACAAAAGGGTTTCAAGGACGAAATCACATTCGCTGGAACCGACGGAGTTGATGTGACTGCAATCAGTCTGTGGGAAAACAAAACCGATGCCGA
This sequence comes from Terriglobales bacterium, assembly GCA_035483835.1. GTDB lineage: Bacteria > Acidobacteriota > Terriglobia > Terriglobales > Acidobacteriaceae > JABDBE01. The sequence goes on along the minus strand of DATHPO010000066.1, from coordinate 6,490 downwards.
AGCCTACAACACCAATGCCTATCCCCAAGTGTTGAAGACGATGGCAAGATTTATCGAGGGAACGCCGAAGGTTCAGACCTCTGACGTTGTCACCTCGACCCTCCACAAGCTCGACCTCCGCGTAGCCGCGTAAATGCGAACTTCTCGCACGGGAGGCGGTTCAATACCGCCTTCCCGGTCGGGCTCTAGCGTTCCGGCGACACCCGAAGTCATTACCAGAAACGGTTTATGACAAATCTATTTGTTGGAAATCTGGCCTCGAACCGGACACCCGATGAGCTTCGTAGGTTGTTTCAAACCTACGGGTCAGTCGACCGAGTGGAAATAGTGACTGATCCCCAAACCCGATATTCACGCGGGTTCGCGGTTGTGGGAATGACCAACGACCTCGAAGCCAAGAAGGCGATCGCACATTTGAATGGCGCGGTTTTGTGGGGAAAGCCGATTCGAGTGGAAGAATCTCGACAGTTAGTTGAGTGAGTTGACTTAGTTCGCCGAGTACTGGAACACACTCTGGCAGCACGATTGAGTTGCACTCCAATCCACAATCTTAGACTCGATAGCTGACCGATTGCGATGTTGATATTTGTCGAAGAAACCCTAGCCATGAAGGATCCATTCGAAGTTCTCCGGATGAAAGAGCGGGACATACTGAGAGTCAAACAGGAAATAGAGGCGCTGCGGATTACAGCCGAATTGCCTGGAGAAGAACCTCCTTCTGCCGGCGACGGGACAATTGAGTTCCGAAAGATCGTCAACATGCCCTAGTCCGGGTCTGCTGTTCGGCGACGACCGCTCGCTCCAACGTGAGCAATTTTGACCAGTCACCAACCATTTCATCGGTGTAGTTTTGTTCAGGCTCATCCAACCACTTCGCCACATTTACTCTATCCGGCCTGATGCGAGACCGAGGATGCGTTTTTTTTTGAGCGTATCCCCCTATTGCCAAGGTCGGGCGCTTCCTTGGTGCCAAAGACAGGAATCAGCTTACAAGCTGACTAGTTTGAAGAGCGGGATGGCTCAAGGGCCGTTCATCGACAGGGTACATCGTTCAGGCGAGCGAAGGAGATTCTTGGGCGATTCGCCGGGTATATTCACCGAACTGTAACTGCACTCAATCGTGAAAGAGAGGGACCCATGAATAAGGATCAGGTTACTGGAAAAATTGACCAGGCTGTTGGAAAGGTCAAGCAAGGCGTCGGAGAAGCCGTCGGCGACGAAAAACTCGCCAACAAGGGAGTCATCGACCAAGCGAAGGGTGCCGTCAAGGAGACCTGGGGAAATGCGAAGGGTGCGGCGCGGCAGGTCCAGGAATCGCGCAAGGAAGCCGCCGCGGAAAAAGCCGACCGGACCCGAGGCAAAATCAGCCAGTCCATCGACGACGCCAAGAAGAAGGTGAAAGACAAGATCGAGGAATTCGAAGAGCGTCATTCAGCCTGAGATTCGAAATCGGGATTCTTACGAGTCCCCTTTTAAGCAACTGCACGACACATTTGATTTAGTGAGGCTCACTATGAAAACGAAGATCGTTACATTCTTGATCGCGGTAGCAGTGATGGCATCCGCAGAAACCTATGAGCAGCGCCTCTCCGACTCCACAACTGTTCTCCACGAGATGTCCCAGGCGTCGGACGAGGGCATTCCGCAGGATCTGCTTCGGAAAGCCCGGTGCGTGATTGTTGTGCCTGGGTTAAAGAAGGTGGCCTTTATCGGCGGCGGAAAGTATGGCCGTGGTTACGCGTCTTGCGTGACCAGGAAAGGATGGAGCCCGCCAGCTGCCGTCAGAATCGAGGGGGGCAGCGTTGGCCTTCAACTCGGCGGGTCCTCCACCGATGTCATCATGCTGGTGCTCAACGAGGGCGGCATGAAAAAACTGTTGTCGGATAAATTCACGCTTGGCGGCGAAGCCGCCGCCGCCGCCGGGCCCGTCGGACGCAACACCAGTGCTAACACCGACGTTTTGATGACGGCAGAAATCCTGTCTTGGTCGAGATCCCATGGTGTCTTCGCCGGTTTGTCCCTGGAGGGCGCCACCCTCCGTCAGGATCAGGACGAGAACGCGAAGCTTTACGGTAAGCCGCTGGCCAACGAGGAAATCCTGACGGGCACGGTGAAACGGCCAGCTACGGCAGGACCGTTCCTGGCACAGCTCCAGCATTTCTCCGGCAAAGGAGTTCCGCCAGTTGTTGTTCCCGCTAAGGGTCAGCAGCCGATGACACCACGGAACGGCCAACCCACAGCCGCCGCGACTTCCCAGAATACTTCGGGAAACGCCGCGCCGGACAATGCAGCGAACAATCAGCCCGACCATGCGGTGCCTGCGACCGCGGCGGACCAGCATTAGGGAATGGTAAGAGTGATCTTCAACTGACCGCCAGCATTCGGTGCGGCATCGTGGCCGACGACTCGCTGTCAAGCTTCGCTCACGACAGTCAAGATCGTCGTGCAGAACGGAGTGGCTACTCTCAAGGGACCGGTGCGAACAGCCGAAGAGAAGCCTGCAATAGAAGCAAAAGCTGTTGCGTGGAGGGCCAAGATCAAGTCGCGGATCAGATCGAAATTGCCCTACTGTGGGCGTATATGTGCTCGCGAAGTTCTCAATAGATGCCGCACTTCAGGCCAACTGTCACGGGCCTCTTGTGCAACTGAACCTTCATCGCAATTCAGCCGTCGCACTTCATAGCGCGGCGCTCAAAGGAGAATTACATGGCAGACGATATAAAAAAGGATCAGGACCAGAAATCCCGGGCAATCAGGTCAACAGTTCGGACAACCGCAACAACACCATGACGACCTTTCAAAGAAGAACCCTGCGCAAGACCGTAATCAGAAGCAGCAGGACCAGGGCGGCCAGCGTCGGGCTTCCTATATCCTTCCATCTGGGTCCCGGCCTGGATTGGCGGGACCCTTATTTCACGCGAACGTCATCGAAACTCAACCTTCCCGACGTGCCAATCCAAACGCGCCGGTGTCAAACAATCCAATCCTCGTTAGAGTTCCCGTGGTCAGAGCAGCCGAAAACGCCGCCGAGAGAATTGCGGCTGGCGGGAAGCCGATGCCCGCCAAGAGAGTGAATAACCCATACCCGTGGGCGCGGAACTCTTCTCGCAGAGCGACAAGGATGAAAACGAACGCGTAAACGATAGCCCACTTCCAAATGTCGGTTTAGAGTCGTTCGAAATGTCCTGGAAACAGCAGCACTGATTTTGGCGGGGTTCGTCTTTCTCTTACGTCCTTAAAGGATCTTCGACGGTACATTAAGATCAGCACGATGTGGTCGTCCGGTGAGATAGCTTGCCTGCGAATGGATGTCCGGGAACCTGAAACCGTCCGTCTACCATCAGGTAAACACATCCTTGTTCGGATGCGTTCCACACCTGACAAGTACGAACAGTCAGCGGCTATCTTGGGGAGTTTCCCAAAGAACATCCAGCAATCTTGCAGATCAACTTGAGCGCCAGGGGAAAGCGATGCGTTTGGCATTGCGCTAATCGTAGGAACCTGAAGTTAGGAGGTAAACGCAACCCCGGAACGCAAGAAAGCGGCTCGCAGCATGTGCTACGAGCCGTCTCGTGGAAGCAGTCGGGTTTGCTACTGTTGTCGCCGTTCTTCTGGATGGGCCTCTTCTTTCGCTGGCTTGGGAGCGCTCTCTGGGTGGACCGCAGCCTGGGTTTTGGGAGCAGGCTCCTGATGCGCCTGGGCTTGCGGATGTGGCGCATTCTCGGGTCGAGCCGCCGCTATCGCACCAGGCTTGTTCTCTGGACTGGGAGCTGCCTTCTTGGGAGCAGCCTTTGCGTGCGTTGCATTCTGTGGTTTTGGTGTAGCCACCTTAGCGGTCTCGGGACTAGGCTTGCTTTCAGGTTTTGCCGCGCTCACAGCCGGACGAGGTGTGTTCTCAGGGCGCGCCGCTGCTTTCTCAGGCGCAGCCTTTGCATGCGTTGCATTCTCAGGTTTTGGCGTAGTCGCCTTGGCGGTCTGTGGACTAGGCTTGCGTTCAGGCTTTGCCGTGCTCGCAGCTGCCTTGTTCGCAGCCGCTTTGTTCTCGGTAGCTTTACTTTCAGCTGCCTTGTTCGCAGCCGCTTTGTTCTCGGTGGCTTTACTTTCAGCTGCCTTGGTTTCGGCCGCTTTGTTCTCGGTAGCTTTACTTTCACCTGCCTTGTTCGCAGCCGCTTTGTTCTCGGTAGCCTTACTTTCGGCTGCCTTGTTCTCGGCCGCTTTGTTCTCGGTGGCTTTACTTTCAGCTGCCTTGTTTTCGGCCGCTTTGTTCTCGGTGGCTTTACTTTCAGCTGCCTTGTTCTCGGTGGCCTTGTAAGGAGCGCCCGCCTCCTTGGCTGCTACCGTACCCTTGCCGGTAAACTCTCCCGGTTTAGATGTCGCAGCGACTGGCGGCTTCCCTTGGTTCGCCGAAGCTCGTTGTTCTGGGTTGGTGCGGGCAGCGGCCATTTGTTGCGTTTGAGCAGCTACCGGGGCGATATGCTTCTCGTGGGCCGCGGCCTCATCTTGAGCGGTCGGACGCGCGTTGATCCCACCTGCGCCACCGTTATAGCTGACGCGGTTCACTGTCGTATTGTTGGTCACCGTGGTGTTGTAAGTGTTGTGAATGTTGGTGACATTCACGTTGTTGACCGCAGTGTTGTATTGGAACTGTCCGTTGTTCCAGCGGCCACCTTGATAACCTTCACCGCCGTAACCGAAACCATAATTGATCCCGCCATAGAAGCCGACTCGCGGACCCCAGTAACCTTCATTGAAAGCAAATCCGCCCCCGCCCCAGCCCCAATAGCCTGGAGTCCAGAGGAAGCCGGGTTGCGGAGCCATAACCCAGGTACCTGGCACAAAGAAGTAACCGCCGTCGCTGTAAGCCCAGTAGCCAGGTGTCCAGAGATAACCCTGGGCGGGGACGGGCGGCTGCTCGTACACAGGCAGCGCGGGCGGGCCAACTGAAACGGATACACCGAATTGCGCGAACGCTGCAGCCGACACGGCCAGCATTACGAGCGCGAATAGCAACGAACGAATGGGGGAGATGATACGCATTCTGCTTCCTCTTGCCGGTTCATCCTTGGCTTGCCCGGTGGTGCTCTACCGCTGCGGGTTGCGTAGATGGAGAGGCCCATTTTCCGCACGAGACGTACTGCACACTCGAATCGCTGGCAAATGGTTCCGTAATGAACTTTCTCATCTCGGGACTTTTATGTCTGATCAAAAACGCTCATAACGAATTCGCAGCGAAAGCACAAGGGAGGACGCGCAAGAGTGCTGGGACTGAAATGAATGGAGGCACTTCGGCGAACAAGGGTTTTCCGATATGTTCGTGGCGTATTTGCTGGCGCGGAATATCCGCTATGAGGAGGAGTTAGTGGAGCAATTGGTCAACTCCTGTGAAAAAAGGTTGGCCCATGTGCCTTTATTACTGGCTCATTTTGGCAAGGAGAGTATGCGGCAAAGCGTGGTTCGTAAGATCAGTCAGGAAACCTGGCCGAGATTGATCGGCACCAACCGGTCGCGAGTCAGCTTTTGCATGAACCAGTTCAGGAAGCTGGGTTTCATCCATTACAACGGGCCGTTTGCAGGTCCACAGTTCGCTGCTTAACCTGGTTCTCCGCGACTAGCCCTCACATCCTTCCACTAAGACGTACGATCTGCCTTTCGAGTGGAGGGCTCTGCTTGGCGCTGTCAGTGTCGGACGGGAGGTCGGTTGAGCACGTAAAAAGCCGAACCCCAGGGGAGGTTCGGCCTGAAACCTGCACTCCGGGTACAGAAAGTAGAGCAGTCGTGAGGGTCCGAACGTCGATACTGTCAGTCGACACTAACCCATGACCGCTCTGTCGAACATTTCGGATAATACATTGCCCAAAATGGCACGACTGTTCAAAATTGCACAGTTTTGAGAAAACATCAGAGCATAATCTGACACGGTTCGTGACTAGGCGGTGCTCTACGACTAAGACAGAACCAGGGGCTGGACACAGAGTTTTGCTCGTGGACGACAATCACGCCGTACAAGCAATGATGAATGACGGGATTAAAGCCAAGGGACCTAAGCTTGTAACAGCATTCAGTGTGGCGGAAACTCCGGCTGCGGATTCCGATCTGATTAAGCGCGCCCAAGAAGGCGATGGCGATGCATTTGCCACCCTATTTCACGCCCACAAAGCACGGATCTACTCCGTATGTTTGCGCATGACCAACAATGCCACGGAAGCGGAAGATCTCGCCCAAGACGCATTCTTGCAGGTGTTCCGCAAGATCGCCACCTTTCGCGGCGCCTCTGCGTTTTCGACATGGCTTCACCGCATTGCAGTCAACACGGTGCTGATGCATTTTCGCAAGAAGTCGCTCAAGCAGGTTTCTCTGGAGGAGCCGTACAACGACAGCGACGGCGCCCACATACGGCGCGAATACGGAGCCAAAGATTATCGCCTGGCAGGTTGTGTCGACCGGGTCGCGTTGGCCTGCGCGATCAAGGAACTGCCGCGCGGGTATAGGA
>DATHPO010000065.1:0-10566 GCA_035483835.1 Terriglobales bacterium | reverse complement strand
GTCGAAGGCAACGTTACGTTCCATACGGCGATGTCGACGGCATTCCCGCAGCCTCAGCCCGGCAAGGCTGATTCTCCGGGACCGATGAAGGTGCCGGCAGAGCAGTTAAGGAGCGTGTTGGGAATTACCGATGTGAATTACATCCAGGGCCAGCACGCACTGGGGGTAGTGGACTCAACGCTGGCATAAAGCAGGAAGATCGCGCGTAGGTTAGAAATCAATTTTGTCAAAATTACAGAGGAAACAAAGATGAAGACGAGAAGAGCGTGGATTGCCGGTTTGACGACGGCGGTTATCGTCGCGTTGGGGCTGCTATTGGCAGGATCGCCGAAAGTTGGGGCAAATACTCAGCAGCCAGCAACTACGGAAGTGAAGATCGATAACTTCAGTTTTACACCAGCGGTGCTCACGGTGCCCGTGGGAACGACGGTTACTTGGACCAACCGCGACGATATTCCGCATACGGTTGTCAGCGCGGATGATCCGAAGATGTTCAAGTCCAAAGCTATGGATACCGACGAAAAGTTCTCCTATACGTTCGCCAAACCCGGAAGGTATTCCTACTTCTGTTCGGTTCACCCGAAGATGACCGGCACGATCATCGCGCAGTGAGGAGAGACGAGTGTAAGCTCCTTCGACTTCAAAATGGCATTCTCGTGAAGCACTCTAGGGCCAGAACGGAGCCACAACCTCAAACACGCCCCCAGAGCAACGGCTAGCTTACAGGATCGAAACGGCCCACGGTCCGGAATACTTCGAAGAACACCTCTTGCATCAGTCCTCGGTGCGGTCGCGGACGATTCGTGCAGTAAGATTCAAAATCAATCGGTGAAACCGATCGAAGAGAACAGCCAACAGTTCGACATCGGACATCTTGCTGAGGTCGATCTTTGCGGCCGGAACCGATTCGCGCCCGACGTCGGTGCCTACCGAATGTCCGGCCCATCTGGCGATCCGTTCGTCCGCGACACCCGTCCTCGGTCGATATCGCTGTTCTTCCAGCTCGTATTTTCTGCGGCCACTCTAAACGGTCGACGCAACGAATTCATCAGGTTTATTTTCTTAGGTCGCTGGTACAAATACGCTGTCTCAGTGGAATCCGGAGCGCAGCAGCGTTTATCGGAATCGGCCTAGGAGCAGTCGCCGACGATTAACTCTGAACAGCGGAATCGGTGATGTTATGCTCGGAACTCCAAGTCCCGCAACTTTCACGAGCACTTCAGTCAAGAGAGGTCGATATGAAAGTGAGACGAATCGCTAATGCGTCTTGCCTTCTGGTGTCGCTGACTGTTTCCTCCGTTCCCCCTGCCAGAGCGGCGCAATCTGCACAGGCGGGTGATCAGCAGTCACTTGCTGCGATTCAAGCCGCCTGCGCTGAGGATGCAAAGAAGCTGTGCGCGGGAGTGCAACCCGGTGGAGGCCGAATCGTAGCCTGCCTCAGGGAACACAAGGACTCGCTGTCCGATCGGTGCAAACAAGCCGCAGGGCTGACTGTAAACCCGAGCAGTAGTTCTGCGCCGAGCTCGGACGGTTCGCCCGCTACCCCGCCCGGCTCCGCTGCTGGGACGCGCGTTTCCGCCCCAGACTCCAAGGCTAAATCGGCTCCTGCATCCAAAGCCGCAGCGGAACCAGTCACCGTCGCCGGCGAACGCTTCGTCAAGCGCACACTCGTCGACGCCCAGCAGGGCGGCATAAAGGCGGTAACCATTCGCCTTCCAGAAAGCTGGCACTTCGAGGGCAAAATTGAGTGGCACTATGGGTGGATCGAGGTCCCTGTTAACCCTTCCTGGCATGCCGAAAATCCCGCCAATGACGAGGCCTACTTCCAATACGAGTCATTGCGGCTGTCAAACGTCGACGTGGCGCCCCAATACCGGCAATACGTAAAGGCTTCCAAGCCTGGCGATCGTACGCCCACGGGCCAAATTAACCTGGCGCCGCTTCCTTCCCTGCAAGCGATGGCCTTGTTCATCAAAAAGGTTCGCAGCGATGTAACCAATCTCAAATGGATTGGACAACAGGATCTGCCTGACCTGGCAAAGGCACTGCGTCTCGACCCCTCGCCCAACCAGCACGGCGTCGCCATAAAAATCGGTTACGACTTAAACGGCAAACCCGTCGAGGAAGCCTTCTTTGGCGTTTACTATCTAAATAAAGCAGGAACCCAGGCAGTACAGGCAGGTCACCAGGCAATGGCCGCGAATCAGCTGGTACAGACCAACTGGGGATTTCAGGCACTGCAAAGTTTCCGCGCGCCCGCCGGCACGCTCGACAAGCGCATGCCGATCTATTGTTTGATCGCCAAGTCTGTCCAATATGACCCGCAGTGGACGGCGCGCTATCGGGCCATCGAAGCCACCTTGGTCCAGATGTTCAACCAGAAGCTCCAGCAAGGCTGGGACCAGATTCGCGCGGCTGACGCCATCTCGGATCAGGCGGTGAGGAACAATGAGAAATTCCTAGACAACATTGGACGTCAGGAAGTTGCGATGCGCGACAGCGGCGGAGGCGGCGGATCGTCAGGAGGGGGAGTAGACGGTCTTCTGCGCGATGAAGGGGGCCGCAGTTCCTCGGACCATTTCAGTGATCTCATCCGCGGTGTCGATACGCTCAACGATCCCAGCGCCGGAGGTACCAAGCAGCTCGACAACTCGGGTGGCTACAATCACTTCACCGACGGCTTCGGCAACTACCGCACCTACGACAATCCCAATGCCACACCGGAAAATCAGGGTGAAAACGGCTCATGGACGCGCATGACGGAAGCACCGTAAGCATTCTCACTCGGATAGCCAGGGACAGACGGAACGTTTCTTACGTCTTTAGTCTGAAAGGGAGCGGAGTTTTGGGTGTTCACGTCCGATAACTCCTTAAGAGGTTATGGCGCGGACGACGAGACTCGAACTGGCGACCTCTGAGGTGACAGCGCTGCGTGAAATGGTTTTACAACAACTTACAAGCACGCGGGGACTGCCTAACGCAGCGCAAGTCATACAAAGCGACAAGAATTGTGAGTGGAGTTGTGGATTGAAACGCAGAGGCCAAGGCCCCTGCCCTTTCCCAGCAGCGGTCAACATTGGGTCGCGCTGTGCTCCAAGGAATTACACGACGAACCCGCGATCTCTTAGGTGACCGACAGGTGTTCGGCTCTCACCCTTGTCAATTCGGATGGTTGCGGGGTATTCATAACTCACAAGGGCAGAATAGTTTCTGGTTGCAGAGACCTGCTTTGAACCAACGGACGTCGGCAGAGCCCGTGCTCACTAGGCAGGGGATTCCCTTCGTCCATTCGGAAGGACGACGACCAGAAGTAGCACACACGTAGAGAAACTTGGCTCAACCGAAAATTCTGGGACGTGAACCCCACGTTGAAAAAAATGTGTGCATCACGCTCTGGTCTTGAAGCCCACAAAGGCTGGAAACTTGAATTAGAATGCAGGAGCGCGCCTGCGATATGCAGATAAACGGCGGACCGGGACGTCGTCGCGCTTCCGTGAAATCCCGCACCGCACTTTTCCGGTCACTCCATTATTAAATGCGTTGCCTCTCCCAAAACTGTGTTCGGAGGACGGCGCGTGACTTGTATCGAAGCTCGGATGGATGACACCTGGGACTAGGTCCGAAATTTTTCCCGCGCGCGCTTCCCAGGCTTGGGTAAGACCCTCGTTTGTGGCTCCGCTGTCTTTTTCCCATACGGACTACTGGACACAGCGTGATCCTCCCTCAAGCGGCCGACAGACTTGGCTTTTTCTCGTGTCGGCGTTATATATGCAAAGATGCAGGGAATGCCAGCAAAGACCGGAGCCCACATCATGGTAAAACCGCCTGCCGCTCCCGACCTTCTCAGTCTTGGTGACAAAACCTTTCTGATTGAGCTTTTGCCTATGGCCGCATATGCGGTCCGAGCGCCCGATGGAGTAATCGTCTGGTTTAACTCGCGAGCCGCCAAACTTTGGGGGCGAGCGCCCGTCGTTGGTGACACGGATGAACGCTTTTGCGGAGCGTATAAGCTTTACCATGCCAATGGTGCCCAGATGGCCCATTGCGATACCCCTGTGGCTCTCGCGTTAAGAACCGGGGTCTCGGTTCACGAGGAGGAAGTCGTCATCGAGAAGCCCGATGGAAGCCGTGTTTCGGTTTCGGTGCACATTGATCCGATTCGAGACAAGGACGACGCGATTGTCGGCGTCGTGAACTTCTTTTATGACCTCAATGAACGAAGGCAAGCGCAAAGGACGAGCAGTCTGCTAGCTGCTATCGTAGATTGCTCGGACGATGCGATCGTCAGCAAAAATCTGGATGGCACTATCACTAGCTGGAATAGAAGCGCAGAGCGGTTGTTCGGATACACTGCAGGGGAAGCCATCGGCCAGCACATTGCACTTATAGTCCCGCCCGATCGTCGACGCGAGGAAGTAACGATTCTAGAGCGGCTTCGGCGAGGTGAGCGCGTCGATCATTTCGAAACAGTCCGCGTGCGTAAAGATGGGACGAGGCTCGACGTCTCTCTCACTATTTCGCCGCTAAGGGATGCCGCAGGCTCTGTGATTGGGGCATCAAAGGTCGCGCGGGACATTACTGAACGCAAACGCGCGGAGCGCGCCCTGGCGGAACAAGCGCGGCTACTGGACCTGAGCGGTGACGCTATTTTCGTTCGCGATGCAGCCGACCGTATCACGTATTGGAACAAGGGTGCATGGCGGCTGTATGGCTACACGAGCGAAGAAGCGCAGGGTCGCGTCACTCATGAGCTCCTGCGCACAAAATTCCCCGAGCCACTGGAAAGTATCAAGAAACAATTGCACCGCGATGACCGCTGGACTGGCGAGCTGGTTCATCTAAAGAAAGACGGCACTGAAATCGTAGTGGTCAGCCGTTGGGTGCTCGATCGGGATACCCTCGGGTACCCCGAGTCCATTCTCGAAACGAACACTGACATCACTCAGCATAAACAAGCTGAACAGGCAATCAAGGAAAGCGAGTTTTCTGCACGTCTTCTTCAACTTCAAGATCAAGAAAGAAGGCGCATAGCCAGGGAATTGCATGACGGTGTGGGGCAACTGCTCGCTGCTATCGGCATTAATGCTTCAAGAGTAGCCCGAGAGAAACAGAATCTGAGCCCGGATGCAGCACGATGTATCGAAGAGAACTGCAAACTGATTGAAAACGTTGCGACGGACATACGCACGGTGTCCTATTTGCTTCATCCCCCTTTGCTGGATGAGATGGGCCTGCAATCCGCATTGAAGTGGTACGTAGACGGATTCGCCGAACGTAGCAAGATCGCCGCGAACGTGGAACTTCCGGTCGATTTGGGACGGCTGCCGCAGGAGTATGAACTGTGTCTATTCCGGATTGCACAAGAATGCCTGACGAATATTCATCGCCATTCTGGAAGTTCGACCGCGCTGGTGAGGCTGTGGCGGACGCCTGCAGAAATCAAGATGGAAGTGAAAGACCAGGGCCGAGGGATCAATCAGGAAATTCAGTCGAAGATTGCCTCCAGTTCGAGTGCGGGGGTGGGTTTGCGCGGAATGCTGGAAAGAGTGAGACAAATTGGCGGTACGTTGGAAATTCATTCCAACGGGAACGGCACCTCTGTTCTGGTCACGCTGCCGCTCACTGAGGAAGGGGAAATGAAGGCAGAGGAGATTCTCAAGAAAGAGCGGGCGACTTCGCAGAGCTAGACCGGAATGAGTGACCTTACGTGTCCGATGAGATTCTGAGCCTCACCCTTTGATACTACTTTATCCACCAGAAGATCAGCAGCGAGTGCCTCGTTTTCAATGTCGGCGTACAGAGTGAACAGAATTATCGGGACGGTGGGCATTATCCTCTTCAACTCTCTGGACGCTTCTACGCCGTTCATTACCGGCATGGATAAATCGAGGATGATGAGTTCAGGCCGGTGCTGCAGGGCGAGATCAATCGCTTCTTGACCGTTGGTTGCTTCCGCGCAGATGTCGTAATCTTCCTCGGCTTCAAAAATCTCACAGAGAATCTTGCGCATCAGTGGACTGTCATCGGCCACCAGTATCGTCCTAGCCATGCTGCCTTCGGCGAGGGCGAAATGACCTTGGCCTTACGGTCGTTTTTAGCACAGCAATAAGACGTTGACCATACCGCGAAGGCTCTACGAAGCTAGGAAGGTTTATCGCGTAAATGTCGGCTGTACCAGCGGATCCGCTAGATCATTTCTTCCTGTTTTTTCGTGATTCATCCAATTTCGCAGCAGCTTTGATTCGGGCGATATGCACAAGTTCGAGCGCGCCCCTCGATACAGTCTCGCAGACCTCGTTTGGGTTGGCGTGACACATAGGACAGCGTATTGAAAGGAAACGGATAGGAAGGAACCTGGGGGATCTCGGTCTTCTTCATAGTGAGGGTCGCGTTGCGACCGAGCAGCCTGCACGAAATAAACTGTCAGAGAGTCGGCTAGAAGCATGATAAGCCCTCGTTGATTTAATAGCTGCGGGGTCAGTTTTGGGGAAGCTACATCGTTAACTGTTCCTCTCTACCCGCTTCACAGTATGGTCCTCGCGAGTCAGTCATAGTAGTTATGAGTCCAACGTAACCCGTCCGTTTTACAGATGAGAAGGGGCCGTTGAAGCGACAGCAAATGGGCAAGAACTCATAACAAAACGGAGGACATGATGGGCGGAAGAGACAGTTGGATAAAATCGGTTCCGGCATTCGCTATCGGGCTTGGCGTCGGCGCTGCTGTTGGGATTCTTCTTGCTCCCCGATCAGGGACAGACACCCGCGATCTGATCGTGGAAAGCGCCAAAGACAACTTGGAGGGAGCAATCGCTGCCGGCCAACAATTGAAACAGCGCGCGCAGGACAGCATTGACGAGTTAAAGGGTCAAGTGAAGAGGGCGACCGACGTTGGGGAACAAGCCTATCGTGAGGCGAAGAGCTCGGCGTCGTAACAAGGTGGTGAGTAGAGCGGATGTTGAGAAGAAGCGGAGGCATTTTAACTAACCCGAGGAGACACGGACCTTTAGGAAAAACCATGAAAATCAATAGACGCAAACCGGCAGCAACGACCCAAGATTTGCTCGTTACCGTGGCCCGCTCGATTGGCGCGACGCTCGGGGCTGTGGCAGCGAAGGTAAGTCCGTCGCCACGCAAGTCACACCGGCGGCCGTCGCGTCGCAAGCGCGCCGCTAAGCACAATCTCGCATCCAATAGCCATCGACGTACCTCTTCAAGAGCATCGAAGCGGAACGGCCAAGCCGCAGGTTTCCAACGAAGGAATCGGAAAAAATCCACAAAGTAACGTACGGACAATTTCTATGAGCGACCCGCTAGCTACGTATCTGCACGATCACCTTGCCAGTGCAGCCCTTGCCATCGATCTCTTGAAATCGCTGCAGCGGCACAACGAGGGCGAGCTGCTCGGTCAATTTGCAAAAAGTCTACTCGCCGACATCGAGGCAGACCGCGACGTGCTGCGCGCGCTGATAGAGCGGGTTGGCATCGGTTCCAGCGCGTTCAAAGAGTTGACCGGCTGGTTGAGCGAAAAGGTCAGTCGGGTCAAATTGGGAGGGCGGAGCCCAAGCGGCTTTGACACATTTGAAGCGCTGGAATTCCTGCAACTCGGAATTCATGGGAAATGGGCGTTGTGGCAGGCCCTCGCCGTAGTCGCCGCGACGGACGAAAGGTTGCGGGGAACGGACTTTCTGCGGCTCGCAACACGGGCGGCCACGCAAGAGTCACAAGTGGAGCAACAGCGTCTACAGGCCGCCCGATTGGTTTTCGACCCTGCTGCCTAGTTTATACTTCCTGAAATTTTTTCTCTCTTTCGGTACGATCGGGAGCGTTTTCAATTCCAACAAAACGAATGCAGGGGTAAACGCGCGTACAATCGTTTCGTGTCGCAGAGCCAGTTCAATTGAGCCAACAGGAATTAGAGAGAACTGCTCAAACCCTGTCATCGCAGCTATGAGCGTATTGCTCGGCAGGTGCATGAGACGCACTTCATTCGCAGTCTGCGCGGACAATTCTCGCAGCCCTTTAATTGCCTCGTGGTGATCGTGTGACGCCAAAGTGCAGAGCCGTCCGGCACACTTTCGAATAGATCATATTCGCGGTCCATATGAATTCGTCGGGATTCTAGCACCTGGAGTTGCCAAGCAATGGGAAATTCGGGCGCATCTGGTCCATGGGTTTCTTGGTTTCCGCAAGCTTTTCAGTCGCACCAGGAGCTCTGATAACTTGCCCCCTACGGGAATCCCCAAGCCAAAAACCACCCTAATCCCTATTCCAAAATCTCCTACGACGAAAATAATATCGGCAAAGTACTTGTTCGCGAATCCCATGTTTCAATACAGGAGGGGCCGTGGGGGAGTCCGATCAGCCGTTGTGGAAAGAACTGTACACGCAAGCATTCATGGAATCCGATAGAGCGAAGGTCGCGCTACTGCTTCTCGCCGCAGAGCTGGCAATGACCGAACGCTCCCGACAGCTTCTAAACGCCCCCGATCACCGCGAAGAACTTACCGAGTTGGCCGTCGCAAAGGCGGCTCTGGAGACTATCAGATTTCGCAAGCTGGGTTGGCCTCCGGTCGCACCAAGTTAACTTTCACGTCGGGATGGCTGTAGGTCATCCGTTGTAGTCCACTTGTGGCTAGATTACTCTCCCGCTTCCCATGCCCGTCATAGTGGGGTGAAGAATGAAATATACAGGGAAATACGGATTCATAGGTCTTTCGCTCGCATTTAGATTCGTTCCAATGCCTTCTGCGACATGTTGCGTTGCCAATGTTCGAATGGATCCATAGCAGCTTCGAGAATGTGATACGGATCGCTCTGTTAATAGCGAGTCCCCTTCTGCCTACTGCGCCGCCGGCCCGATCCGTGCAGGTCCGCTACCGTGGAGGCGTTCGTCACGGCTTCCTCGTGCTGCGGACGTCAGATGGCAAGCCTGTCGCCGATGGCGACTCGACTCAACTTAAATTTACCGACGGCTCGGTCTACGAGCAGACGACTACATTTTCGCAGCGTGGCAACTTCCAGCTGTTAAAGGATCACGCTGTCCACAAAGGCCCACAATTCAAGCTCCCCATGGAAGCCCATCGTGCGAGAAGTTGAGAGGCAAATGTGCGATTCTACGATGTACGGGATGGATCGTCGGTCTTCAACCGAATCGTCAATCAGAAGGCCTCTGTGACTACCCGGAATGTTACGCGTAGAGAAATATTGAAAATTAGCGCGGCCACGGCTGCGGCAGAGATTGTTGCAGCGCTCTTGCCGGGTTGCGGAAGTGGGCGTGGTGGTGACGGCGGCGGAAATACTCCTACACCGGCATGCGCGAAGTTAACGGATATTGAGCACGTAGTGATCCTCATTCAAGAGAACCGGTCGTTCGATCACTATTTCGGCAGCTACCGCGGCGTGCGTGGATTTTCGGATAAAAGTCCCGCCTTCGCACAACCAGATCCGGCTAACACCGGAAATCCACCCACGGGAATCTTGCAGCCGTTTCATTTGGACACAAGCACTACAAATGCGGCATGTACCCACGACATCACACATGATTGGGTGCCACAGCACCAGAGTTGGAATAATGGAGCGATGAGCGGCTTTGTTACGTCGCGTCTGGCCGTGCCAAATGACGCCATATTGACCATGGGCTATTACAATCGGCTGGATATTCCTTATTACTATGCGATAGCCGATGGGTTCACGATCTGCGACAACTATTTCTGCTCCGTGATAGGGCCCACCGATCCAAACCGCCTGTACACCATGGCGGCTTCGATCGACCCGGATGGCAAAAATGGCGGGCCATTGCTGCAAACGCTCGGGCTGAGCCGATCGAATTTTTTCGGAAAGCTAACCTACACGACCATGCCCGAGCAACTGCAGGCTCGCGGAATCTCCTGGAAGGCCTATACTTCACCCGACCAGAATATTCTGAACACCGTTTTCTCTGACAACGTGTTGTCCTACTTCAAGAATTTTCAAGATCCCACATCGCCGCTGTATCAAAGCGCATTCCTGCCAAACTTTCCGTTGGATTTTCTGAACGATGCTGTGAATGGGACACTACCGCAAGTATCGTGGATAATCGCTTCGATAGTGGATTCGGACCACCCGCCCGCGCCAAGTCTTTTTGGTGAGATAACATTGTCAGCAATCGTTACGGCTCTCAGCGCGAATCAGGCGCAATGGGCTAAGACGGTGTTATTCGCGACATATGACGAGAACGGTGGCTTTTTCGATCACGTCCCGCCGGTGACCGCGCCTCCGGGAACGCCGGGGGAATACGTCACCGCACCGGCGGTACCAGACCCGACAGCAATAGGAACTCCGCCGATATCTGGGCCAATCGGATTGGGATTTCGGGTCCCTATGATGATAATTTCTCCATTCAGCCGAGGCGGGTTCGTGTCGTCGGATTTGTTCGATCACACTTCGGTGCTTCAATTCCTGGAGACCCGATTCGGCGCGGAAGTGCCGAACTTGAGCGCGTGGCGGCGCGCGACGGTCGGCGATATGACGAGCGCGTTCAATTTCGCGAAGACGGATAGATCCCTGCCGAACAATTTGCCGTCACCG
>DATHPO010000064.1:0-4326 GCA_035483835.1 Terriglobales bacterium | reverse complement strand
GTTGCGGAACAGGTTGGGCTCCCACTGGCTGGTGTCGCCGCCAACGAAGCCGTAGAAATACTGGAAACCCATGCCGATGGGCCATTGCTCGAACGGGCCAAGTTGACTTGCCTCATAGGCGGGCGTGTTGTGGTCCTTGCCAAACCAGGCCGTGGCGTAGCCATTCTCCTTGAGGATCTCGCCGATGGTGGCCGAATCGCGCGGAATGATGCTGTTGTAGCCGGGAAATCCGGTCGATAACTCGGAAATCACGCCGAAGCCCACTGAGTGGTGATTGCGGCCAGTGATGAGCGCTCCCCGAGTCGGTGAGCAGAGCGCAGTGGAATGGAACTGGGTATAGCGCAATCCCATCTGTGCGACCCGGTCCAAAGCGGGAGTGGGGATAACGCCGCCGAAAGTGCCAGGAGCCCCAAAGCCAACGTCATCCGTCATGATAAGCAGCACGTTGGGCGCGTCTTTAGGTGGCACCACGCGAGGCGGCCAGCAAGGTTTGGACTGCGCAGCGTTCAAGTTAATCTCACCCTTAAACTCTCGCGGCGGGGTCGGCAAGTATTTGGAATCGGGGGTCTCGGTGGCAGCCGGGGAACATGGCGTGCCGGTTGACTGCTGTGCGCGAGCGGCCACTGATGTCAAAAGAATCGTGGACACCACCATGCACAATGTAAGCAAACCATGGCGCTTACGCACTATTTCAATCATGTGCTGTACCTTTCGGGCAGCCAACTGGCGGAGATGGATCGACGACCGTTCGTTCGCTGCGCTGGGAGGAGAAGCTACGTGCAGAAGAAGGCGCTGTCTACTGTCAAAAATACCAGCCCGAAAATTAGTTATGCCCTCAAGCTGGGTTCGAGTTTTGCGTTGGAAAGACCCATTACTTTCGATTCACTCCGAAACACCCTCCAAGCTGCCTATGGAATGATTGTGCGAGAGCGTCGTCGCTACTTCCGATATCCCATTTCCGTCCCGGCAGCCGTCAGCAAGAGGTCTCCGAAACGGCTGATATGCATTGTGGAGATAGCGTCGGTGCTGCTGTTAACGGTTGGTCTTCTGGCCGCTGTAGCAGATTGAACCCGAGATAACTGGCGAGAAATCGCGATTTCACTCATTGAGAGGTTTTGAGCGTTATGGCCCAGGCGCTCATTGATCGTCGTGGATGGAATCGCGAGGATGGCTTGCTAGAAGGTAAACGCCACGCCGCCGCTTACCGCGCGTGCCGATTGCACCAGGTAAACCGTGTGCCCGTCATTCCCCAGCACCGGGACGTATCCCTGCGCCAGTAGATTGCGCAGATCGACGATGGCTTCGATGTGGCCGGGAAAGAAGCCGGTTCCAGGGATCGGTTGCCGGAAAAAGAAACTTAAATAAGGATCGGTTCGCCCCGCCGATGCATTGAACATATCAACCGGAGTGAGAGCTTCCCCGTTGATCCAGCCATACGATGCCATCCAGCGAGTCTTCGACTTCGGAACCGTGCCCGCAAGTTTTCCCGCGACACTTTGTCGCTTCCGCACCAAAGTCGACTGCGACACGTTCGCCAGGCTCACATTCGGCGTCGCCAGATCCAGCACCCCGCCATACTCGTAATCCATGGTGGCTGTGATTCTTGATGTCAGCTGGCGCTGCAAAACCAGTCGCGCCCCTTGCGTGCGGAAATCGTTTCCCTGATACGTAAACGTCCCTGAGTACAGATCGGGCAGAACATTTCCATTGTCGGTGCTGAACTCTCCCACTCCAGTCAGCGCAGGATCGGAAATGCGGTCCGTGTACACCGCAATCTGGATATTGTTCCGGCCCATCCGGTGCGACAGCGAAAGCTCCTGATGATGCGCGTGCTCCACCGTCGTCGCATACGACACCATGCTCACCCGCGGCGCCGCTTCGTTCCCATCCTCCGGCGCCAGGTCAAACCCTTTCTCCAGCCTGCTATTCGGTTCCGACGTGGCGTAACGATACTCCAGCACCGTGTTCGGCGAAAGATGAATGTCGGCCGTCCCGAACGGACGGAAGGTGGTCACCCTCCCCATAAACTGAATGGTCTGCAGTTCGCTGCCAAAATTCAGTTCCATCGCGTCGCCCAATACCACATCGTCCGAGGTAGTCAGCGCAATTGCCTGCAGGTTGTGCAACGTGATGTCCGGCGAGGGCAGATTCCACATGCTCAACGCGAACGAAGGCTGCGATCCGTCATCCATTTTGTGCTTGAAAGACGCATGCAGCACCGCAGAGGGAGAAAGACCGCTTCCGTATCCCACGTTGCCGCGAAAACCAATCGTGTCCGAGGAGAAGATCGACTTCTCCATGGAGAAGCCGGTGCTCACGTCGGACGGGCTGCCGTACCCATCCGATGCGGACCCGGCCAGGAACGACAGCGTTCCCTTCAGTTCGCCGTGGCCTTTTCCGGACTCGACCGCAACCGCCGTGGAATTAGGGTCAACCATCCGCAGAATGGGACGGTTGGACACCGAGCGAAGCACCCACTTCCAGTCATCCTCGTCGGCCCCGCCATGCGCGGGCGAAATCTGGATGGCCTCGAACAGCGTGTTCAAGGTGACGTTCACTATGGTGTTGACGCCGCCATGCAGTCCGACGTGCTCTCGCAGGGCGGGTAGAAAGGCAGGAGCGGAAACCCTGATATTGTAAACTCCCGGCAACAGACCCGCCGCCGAGTAGAAGCCGTCCTCGTCAGTGAATACCCTGAGGCTGTTCGCGGCCGCTCCCAGAACTTCCACCGTCGCTCCCATTTGCGGGATGCCCGTCGCGCCGCGCACGAATCCGGAAATCTTAGCCTGCTTGTCCGCACTCCACGCCGGAAGCGCCAGGCCCAGCAACAGCACCGAGAACCCAAGCTTGCGGAGTATCAGCAACCCACCACCTCAAGGGAGACCAAGCAGGTCAGTTTACTCTACGGCGAAAGTCGCCGAAGGGTCCAACGTCTGCTTGGAGATGTTGTCGTTCACCTTTATCTGTATTCGATACACGCCCGGATCAAGATTGGCGGCCGAGAGAGTTTTCTGCAGGGTCATCTGCTCGCCAATGTTGCCCATCTGGTCCGTGGACTCGATCGAATGAATCACCGGCTTGTTCGTTGCCGCATTCACTACATTGTACTCAACCGTGGCCGACGCTTTGTGCGTTTTGTCGTCCACACCAAGATTGTAAACTTGCATCCAGAAGTTCAACTTCTGATTGCGCTTGAACACAATTGGCTTGCCGTCGGCGGGAGGAACCCGTGGGCGCACTTTCGTGGCGCCAATCACAAACATCCCGGTTCCCACGTTCTTCGCCGCCACCGGCTCGACTAGATCGGCCACAATCAGTGAAGATGCATCCAGTCTGTCATCCGAGTAATCCGGCACCTGTACACCTTTGCTCCAGGTGCCCACCCGGTCGCCGTTCACGTCTTTTACCACGATATCCACCCGATAGCGGCCCGACCGCAATGGAACCGCTTTCCAGTACACCTGCGAATTCTCCGCCGACTTGGCCAGCAGTTCCGCCGGAATATCCGCCTGCACCGTATCTTCAAAAGTCTGCGCAATGTGCCCGCTCAAAGTCGTAACCCGGCCAAAGATATTG
Source organism: Terriglobales bacterium (assembly GCA_035483835.1). Classification (GTDB taxonomy): domain Bacteria; phylum Acidobacteriota; class Terriglobia; order Terriglobales; family Acidobacteriaceae; genus JABDBE01. The sequence goes on along the minus strand of DATHPO010000064.1, from coordinate 750 downwards.
ACCACGCCGCGCTGCACTCCGTCCTTGTTCACGAAAGTGATGTCACGATTCTTCAGTTGCACCGTGAAGGGAACCAGCACCGTTTCGCCGGTCACTCTAACGAAATCAACCAGCACATCAAACGGCATCAGGTTGACGCTGATCTTGTGGCTGACCACTTCCTCCAGATCCTTGAACTTCACCGGCGGAGGCGCCGAAAGCTTGGAAAACCGTTCCAGCCGGTCGAACTCCTTAGTCGCCTGTGACGCGCTGTCCGGTCCCGGCCCTAAATTCTCCAGTCCGCCGCTAAAGCGTTGCGCCTTGGTCGCCATCCCCATCTGCTCGTAAAGCGTGGCCCCCCCATTCGGCGTGTGCAGCAAAGCATCTTTCTCGGAGCGGTCCAAAGTCATGTGATAGTCGCCGCACATGCAAGTGTCTACAAACTCGATGATGACTTCCTGCCCAATCCCTTCAATGTAGCGATACCGCCAGTCTTCAAATGGAAACGTAGAAGTCTCGCCCCCTCCCTCTTCGATCGGACGCTCATAAGTCCCCCCGCTAGGATGAGAATCGATCTCGTCCGCCGGCCCATACACGATATACATGCGGCCTCGGTCGCTTTTCCAGCCTGGGATGCCGGCGGCGAAGTGTTCGTTGGCGTATTCTATGCGGCGGTAGTGCTCTTCTTTGAATTCGTTTTCTTCGGTGTCCGGGGTGGGATCGCGGCGTTGCCAGAAGGCTTCGATGAACTGATCGCGCTCTTCGTCGTTG
>DATHPO010000063.1:0-45626 GCA_035483835.1 Terriglobales bacterium | reverse complement strand
ACTTTTTTGTTGGGCCGGTTGGAGGGCAGTGGACACCGGCATTGCTTGGGGAGTCTTCGGTTGGATTTGGAAAAAATTCGGGAAGCCGCCGAGCGCGTGGCGCGGTCGGAAGGGCTGGAAATATATGATGTTGAGTGGAAGTTGGGAAGCAGCGCTTCTTGCGGGTGATCATCGACCGGGCGCCGAAGGTCGGGGCGGCGATGAGCGACTCGGCGGGACAGATTTTAGCGCCTTCGGAGGCGAGCGAGGGTGCGGGGCGGTCAGTGAATTCGGAAGGCTATAACCTGCGTTCCTGCGGCGCTCGACTGGATGCTCGTGGAACGCAGCAATATTTCGAAGAAGCGAAGCGAGCCGTCCGGACGCGTCGCGCGGCGAAGCACGGGAGCTAGTGCATCCTGGCGGAAGAGCACCTCGGCAGCCGCCTGGGTTCCAGCAACATCCAGCCCTTGCAGAAGCAGCAGATGCCCGTTGGAGCTCAGGTTGGGCAGGAAAGAGATCACGGCAAAGGTCTCGTGGGCCGGCTCGTTCCAGTGGCTTACATAAGAGGGTGCTTCGCCGGGTTGCGGCTTCATGTTGACCAGAGTCGCGCCCTGCATATCTTCGCGGTAAACGATGCGGAAGTTGGTGCTGTCTCCAGCGATGGCGGCACCGTACTCGGTACAGGGAGCTTGAACGGTTCGGGCTCCGCCAGCGTCAGCACTTCCTTGCTGCCCGCCGGCCCGAATTCCATCACCGCCGCCTATAGTGGCGACACCTACTTCGCGGGCAGCACCTCAACTACGCTCGCGTTCGCCGTGACTCCGGCTCCTCTGACAATCACTGCCAACGCCAGCTCCCGGCGTTACGGAGCGGCCGACACGGCCTTCACCGTTTCCTACAGCGGATTCGTCAATGGAGACGGACCCGGATCGCTTTCCGGGGCTCTGACCTGCACCGCCGGAGATATGGCTTCCAGTCCTGTGGGAACTTACGCGATCAATTGCTCCGGGCTCAGCTCGCCAAATTACGCGATCACCTACATGCCAGGCACACTGACGGTAACCAACGCGGTCCTGACCATCACCGCGAACAACGCCACAAAGACTCTTAACGCAACGAATCCAACACTCGGATGGACCGGCAGCGGTTTCGCGAATGGCGAAAATGCGAGCGTGCTTACCGCAACCCCGACGTGCACAACCACCGCGGCGGCTACGAGCCCAGTCGGCAGTTACTCCATTACTTGCTCGGGCGCGAATGCCGCGAACTACACTTTCACGTATGTTCCGGGTGCGCTCAAGATTGTGTACGCGCCGAATGTGGGCCATGTGATTCAACCTCCCATCAATGCCGATGGGACGAGTGTATTCAACCAGGGCCGCACGGTTCCAGCGAAGTTCAGCGTGTACGATACCAATGGAGCCTCCATCGGAACGCCAGGGGTTGTGACGAGCTTCTTCTTGACGGGGATTGTGTCAGGAACAGTCGCAACCACGGTTGATAACATCGTGGACACCAACAATCCAGACACGGCCTTCCGGTGGGATCCGACCGGCCAACAATGGATTTTCAACATCACCACTGGAAACCTGAGCGCCGGCAGCACCTACATCTACACAATCGCGCTAAACGACGGGTCGACCATCGTCTTCCAGTACGGTTTGCGTTAACAATACAAGAACCATACTATTGGCGATTGTGGTGGTTGTAGCGAACGCCTTGCGGTGTATTTCCGCCGCATTGATTGAAAATGCCGCAGCGGAACGACATTGCGCCGGATCTTGCTTCGTCTTTGAACGTGATCTTTTTGCGACCTCGGCGGGCCCGTCATCGGACCAAGAAGGGAAGGTAGGACTTCGATCCTCTCGTCCTCTCCCTGTGAGCTGCTCCTCCCGGCGACTCCGAGAAAACGTACCGGTACCAAGATTTTTTCTCCGTTTTTCCCTTCTTGATGTTCCTTATATCAATCGGACGAGCTGTCAAAACGTTTCGTTGGACAGACCGGAGTTCGAGGGATGCAGTCTTTCCCGCCGCGCAGGAAGGACATCCTCTTTCCTCCTCGTCTTCCTCAACAATCGAGGTCGAGGTGAAGAGCGCTTCACCCCAGTACTTCACGGGGACTTCATCGGTCACGTCACTCGAACGCTGCGGGCAAAGCCCGACAAGTTAATGCGATGGACGTTCCAAGGACGGTCGGACTGCGCGAGGGCTGGAACGATGTGAGGCGGGAGCGACCCCACCCTTTGACGCACGGTGCGTCACGGTACTTCGTGGGGTCGCTCCCGCCCTCGTGGGCATTTCGCACCAAGGCGTATTGCGGGTTTGCGTGGTGCAACGCCGAGAACTTGTAAGACGAAACGTCTGACATTTTGAACGACCACGAAAGGAGAAGCCCGTTGCTCATTTTGAAAGCACCGCCGAAACAACCAAAACCGTCACCGTCCAAGCCCGCGTCGAAGAATCAGTAAAGACTCAGCTAGAGCTTTACGCTGAGTTCATTGATGCTTCACCGTCACACGTGATCACCGAGGCCCTGAAGCTGCTGTTCCGCAAGGACGACGACTTCAGACACTGGGCAGACCAACACACAAACAATCACAATAAATCCCAAGCTGGGAGAAAATACCAATCGTACCCCCTACTTAATTTAAGGAACATCGAGAAGGAAAAAACGGAGAACAAAAGCATCCCATCTCGATCACAAAGATATCGGATTGAGGACCTAGTTACTTCAGAAAACAGACTGTTCAAAATTGCACAGACAGCCCATTTGGGTCAGGTGAGACTTATTGCTAAGGAGACCCAAGTGACGGCCCGCGCAGGCGTTTGGAAACGAAAGCGTGAAGATCTCATGAATAGAAGAACTGCCCTATTCAAGAGGTATGAGAAGAGTCCCGGTGAGCTCAATCTCGCTCTGGAGATTAAGAGTATTGATGATCAAATCGCGGAGTGTACTCACCAGATTGAATGCGAGAATCGAACCAGTGCGAGGAGTTCCGGTGTGGCCGTGATGTGCGGCGAAAGTTTTGGGTCTGTACGGCCATAAAGTTTGCTTCAACTGATGTTGGGGAGAATGCTCCCAAGCGGTCCCCAGGGCGAAGAAATTGATTTGAGAAGTAACGCGTCGGGCTGCGAAGGATCGTGGCTGGTTTGCAGCCTTTACGCAGGTTACTGCACGGCGTTGTATGGTACTTGGCAAAGACTTCGCTGTTGTTCTTGATTCCGACTTTCCTCCTTCCTGCTATGCGAGATTGAACTCAAGAAGAGCAAGGTGCCTCAGAGAAACGATGGAGGCCATCGAAACTTCCATCGTTCTAGAGTTTCTTCAGCGTCAGGCTCGGATGGAAAGACAATCTCAATTTGGGCGTTTTCCGGGCATGTTCTCACTGGCATGTTGGAGTTGCGCGCGGATGTACAAAACAGAACAGCAAGTAGCGTTGTACAAAAGAGGACAGCGGAGAACCTGGAAATTACCAAGAATGTCGTACAGTGCACATCTCGAAAGGGTGCTGTGAGGAGACTTGGCAGTCTGCTCCTTTAAGCAGTTGGACGCGGCATGATCGCCGCTGCAAGAAACCTAGAGTGATGATGGGTTTAAGTCCTTCAACAAAGTGGGGATAGAAGGGAATCTAAGGACCTCGGGCATAACACAAAGGAGCAACAAGTTGTCAAAATCTGCAGGGCGAACAGGAACGGTAAAAGTCTTTATCGCCGACGGTAGTCAAATGAGCTGCCAATTGATCGCGGCGGCCGTACGACGGGGTCGCTTTCGGACCCGCGTGGTCGGCTACGCGACTGACGCGGCTGGAATTCGCGAAGGACTCGAAGATCGGGATGCGGACGTTGCGGTTATTGGGGCTCGTCTTGAAAACGAAGACCTGGCTGGTTTCCAGGTGACGCGAGAGATACGAGCGTCACACTCCAAGCCGAGTGTCATCATAATACTCGATTCGAACAAACCTGCCATGGTCGTCGAGGCATTCCGAGCAGGAGCCAGCGGAATATTTTCACGGGATCAATCGTCGGATTTGCTGTGCAAGTGCATCCACGCAGTCCATAAAGGGCAGGTGTGGGCGAGCAGCAAAGAATTGCATTACGTGATCGAGGCGCTGGGCCCGGCAACGCCCGCAAGGACAATTACTGTACGAGGAACGGCCCTGCTGACAAAGAGGGAAGAGGGCGTTGTCCACCTGGTGGCGGAAGGCATGACCAATCGTGATATTTCTCATGAATTGAAATTGAGTGAGCACACCGTCCGGAACTATTTATTCAGAATCTTCAACAAAGTAGGAACTTCGAATCGACTCGAGTTGGCTCTTTACGCGATCGATCGGAGAGAAGGCCTCGAGCAGCAGAATACAGTGACCGCTATGGATGAGTCGCAGACAAACACGAATCAGGTTGTTTCCTCAAGGCGAGCCTGATCGGAACGCTCCACCCGGCGAGATTCAGTTACTTTTCCTCACTAATTTATGAACGAGTACCGATGTATTGAATTTTACTGCGGGATGAGCGTATGTTAAACGAACAACTATTATCATATAGAGTATTAAAGTGCCAAACCTCTCAGTTCGTCGAGATGAAAACCGTAGGCAGGTCAGTGAGCTCGTTTTTCGTCTCAGTCTGCCAACGGTCAGCAGTATTCCCGTTAGCCAGAATTTCGGTCAGAAGGCATGCGTGTTTCTGCAAGTATAAAAGTGAACAGAGACATCCGTACCTAAGAATGGCGGTCAACGTCTCAAGACGTTTGGGAGGTATTTTGATGACTTTCCTTCTCTTGTCCGTTCCTACGAACGCAGCTAATGTGCAACTCGAAAGAATGGCGGGGGTGCCAGTTGAACCTTGTACGCCCAGCGAGAAAAACCCTCCGGTTCGTGCTGCAAACAGGAGTCTCATTCTGGTGGACGAATGGGAGCGGGGAGCTACGCCAGGGAGAAGGCCGCAGCCGTGACGTGAGCGAGCACGGCGCGTTTGTTTTTGCATCTTGTTGTCCGCCGGTGGGCACGAGTCTGACGCTCAAGATTGATCTAGACGGAATCCCTGATGAAATCGGGCGCCTCCCAGTCGAGGTAGAGGGTGAAGTGCTTCGCGTCGAGCAGTGTCCCGCTGAGAGGGGAATGCTTACGGGTGGTTTTGCGGTTCAATATTGAAGAGATCGCCTGGATTGAACTAGAGGACCGATCTCCGAAGGAATTTGGCAGGATGAATCTGCCAAGGTTATTGCGGACGGCGAGAAGCAAGGCAATGTCATCAGTGTTAAAGCCGACCGTAAGTCGAATGTAATTAATGGCTTGCAGGATTTCAGACTGTAAGTCACAGAGCGGAGCTCTATGCTTTCTGAGTCAACGGCGGCGGAGAATCCTGTAAGTAACGCTTCCTGGTATGCGCTCTACACTCGCCATCAGCATGAGAAAATGGTGGATCAGGTTCTAACCAACAAGGGCTTTAGCACGTTTCTTCCACTTTATGCAACCAGCCACAATTGGAAGGACCGGACTAAGGCACTGTCGTTGCCTCTTTTTCCCTGTTACGTGTTTTTGAAAGGGGGCATCGAGCGGCGGCTTCAGATTCTCACAACGCCAGGAATATATGGCCTTGTGTCCAGTGCAGGCCAGCCAGCACCGATTCCGGACATTGAAATCGAGGCGATTCGGCGAGTTGTCGAAAGCGGCGCGCGCGTCGAAGCCCACCCGTACCTTAAATGCGGAAATTGGGTGAGGGTCAAGTGCGGCCCTTTGACAGGGATCGAAGGAATCCTTGTACGGAAGAAGAACATTTCACGGCTGGTGCTATCGGTGGAGATATTGGGGACGGCAGCGGCCATCGAAGTTGCCGCATTCCAAGTTGAGGCAGTGAAAGGCCCGCGACAGAGAGATTCAAGCAACGGCCCTGCAACCAGCTCGGGACACATCCGCGCTGAAGCCACAGCCTAGCTTAATCGGCCGTACGCACGGACGGCCCGGATCGGATCGGCGAAACGGGAATGCCAAATCAGCGGAAGCAGATAGGGATGCAAGACTTTAAGTCGAAACGAGACTTGCAAGCGAGGGTGCCATGAGAAGGTGGCTATGTCTAACGGCAGCAGTTTGGCTAGTGTTGTTTTCGATTTGCGGGCGGGCGCAAGGACAGGCACGGAAGGACATTAAGAGCGAGAGCGCCAAAGCACTGACCGCAGGGGACATCGCGTCGGAGCCAGCGAAGAAAGCGGCCGATGATCCGAATTACTCGATCGCCCCTGAGGACGTGCTCACCATCGACGTTTGGAAAGAGCCAGAGATCTCCCGAACTGTCCCGGTACGCAGAGATGGCAAGATTTCCCTGCCATTGCTAAACGACTTGCAAGCAGCGGGATTGACTCCTACACAACTAAGCGTAGAGATTGTGGAAAGGTTGCGCGCGACGATCGTCCATCCGCAGGTGACCGTGATCGTGGCGCAGATGAGCAGCCTGCGGGTCTACATTCTGGGCCAAGTAACTCGAGCAGGAGCTTATCCATTGGTCCCCGACATGACGGTGATGCAAGCCCTCTCGATCGCGGGGGGATTCACCCCATTCGCCAACTTGAAGAAGATCTACGTCATGCGCAGCGAAAATGGCGTGAGCCATATATTCCCAATGAACTACAAGGAAGTGATCAGGGGGCGCAAAACACAACAAAATATTCCTCTGAAACCTGGCGATACGATTGTCGTGCCGTAGGGAAGAACATGACTAAACTGCCTCACGTTCTCTATTGTGTGATCCTTGCGGTGATCTTATGTGCGGCTGCGGCTGCCGTCCGGGCACAAGGAACTGATGAGACCAAGCCTGAGGCTGGCGTGCAACCCGTGGCACCCTATCAACCACCTCTGCCGGCGGGGAGCACCGGCATATTGGCACTGAGCCCGAGCTCCGAAATCCCGGTAGCAGGGGCCGATCGGCCGTTAAGCGGCGTGCAGGAACAGACTCTGGGTCCGAATTTGGGAGCCAGCAACGTGCTAGTTCCGAGCTTCACAGTGGTGTCGCAGATGGCCACAGGTTCTTCCGCGTCAGGTTTTTCTCAGCCAACAGCTTTCAACTATCTGCTCGCTACATTGGATTTAAACCGCGCCTCAGATCGATCCGAACTGCTGCTGCACTATACGGGTGGCGGAATGCTCTCGTCGTACTTAAACGCGGCTGTCCAAGAGATCGAAATCACTTACAGCTACAAATGGCAGCGCTGGACGCTACTGCTGGGCGATGACGCCAGCTATCTCTCGGAATCACCCTTTGGGTTTGGAGGCCTCGGAGGCCTGGATTTGCTCACGGGCAATTCTCCATTCGGCCCCGGCGGCCCTCTGAGTTCCATACTGGGTCCCAACCAAACGATTCCAACAATCATAGTTCCAAGATTGAGTAACACGGCAGTCTCGCAAATAGAATACACGCTCAGTCCACGTTCTTCGTGGACTGCTTCCGGGACTTACGGGCAATTGGATTTCCTGGGTGTGGACTACATCAATAGCACTGAAGCGCAATTTCAGACAGGCTACAACTACTCGCTCAGTCCGCGGAGTTCGATCGCGGTGATCTATCGCTTTGATGACTTCCGATTTACGCAATTTTCGCAGTCGATCGAGAACCACGTAATGGAGTTTGGCTATGAGCGCAATGTGACCGGGAGACTGAACTGGCACCTGGCCGCGGGTCCGAGCGTAGTGATGCTTCGGGGCGTGCTGACAGGTTACGAGAACAATATTTCGTGGGATGTAAACGGCGCACTCAGTTACAAGATGGATCGCGGGACGCTGGAGCTTAGTTACGCACACCTAGTGACTGGGGGGAGCGGAGTACTGGTCGGGGCGAACACGGGGCAGGTACAGGCGACAATAGAGCGAACTCTGAGTCCGAGGTGGGAAGGTTCGGCGTCGCTCGGCTACGCAACCAATCAGAGCCTGATACCAGCCAGCGCCAGCTTGGCAAACCAAAACTACAACTCTTGGTATGGCGTGGTTCGACTCAATCATCAATTCCGTCCTGGAACTACCCTTTTCGTTAGTTATGAAGCACAGCTGCAAGCCGCGAACCCCGCCGGTTGCGGCACTCCGAATTGCGGAGCCACCTCGATTGCGCACGAGTTTTCCGTCGGTTTCAATTTCAGCCTGCGACCGGTCTTCTTGCGATAGCAGGGACGAAAAGCACGACAGGCCCGAGCGAACCGCCGAGCCGGAAATAATGCGCGACGTTTCGACGGGGAGGATGCCAGAACGTGAAATCAAAATCTTGATCCCGTAGTAATTGGAAGTCTAGACCCATCGGCCAAAAAGAATAGGTTCACAGAGAGGCAAGCAATGTCAGACAGACTTGAGGAGCGGGTTCCGCGCGGATGGGAAGAGTATTTTGCCATCATAGTGCGACGGCGTTGGTGGATATTGCTTCCACTATTTTTGTGCTGGATCGCCGTGTGGGGAGGCAGTTGGTCTTTGCCGACCACGTACACGTCCGATGCGCTGATCTCCGCGGAACAGGAAAAAGTGTCGGACCTGTACGTCATGGAGAACGTCAATGTGAATCTCCAAAATCGTTTGCAGAGCACTACGCAACAGGTTTTGGGCTATGCCAGCCTGAAGAAGATCATAGACCGCTTTAAGCTCTATGATTCACCACCCAAGATGGGCGGCTTTTTCAAGCCCAAGGATCCAGTCGATCAAATGCGGGGCGACATCAAGATTGAGCTAGTGGGCGCGCCTGGATATCGCGGAGAGTTCTTCACTTTCAAGATTCATTACTCGGCTGATACGCCCGAGCTCGCAAAGCAAGTAAATACCGAGCTGACGTCCTTGTTCATCAACGAAAATGTGAGGGCTCAGCGACAGCTCTCCGAGAATACGACAGCTTTTCTGGATAGCGAACTGGCGGACGCACGTATCAAAATGCAAGAGCAGGAAGCAGAAGTGTCCGCGTTCAAGACTAAACACGCGGGAAACTTGCCGGGCCAGTTACAAAGCAACGTGCAAATCCTGGCAGGCCTGCAAGCGCAGTTGGCTAGCACCCAACACGCGTTAGACACTTCGAAGCAACAGAAAATCTATCTGGAATCATTGCTGCAACAGTACCAGTCGGCTCAAGCGAGTCTGGGTGGAGACTCAAATCTGATATCAACGCAGGCACTGGATAAGGTGCTTCAGGATTTGCGGCTTCAAATCCAGAATTTGCGCACCCGCTATACTGACGGTCACCCAGACATAGTGGCGCTTAAGGACGAGATCGCCAAGACCGAGGCCTTAAGAAAGCAGACTGAAGCCGAAATCGCGACTACTAAACAGACGGTGAAGCCAGCGAGCTCGATTGATTTCTCCGCGGCAGAAGGAGTGCAGCGGGGCTCACCGACTGCCATCATGCAGCTCCAGAGCCAGCTCAAGGCCAATCAATTGGAGATCCAGAATGAGCAACAGCACGCGAACGAGCTTGAGTCACAAACCACCGTGTACCAGGCTCGGCTCAATCTGACTCCGGAAACTGAGCAAGAGCTGACGGTGGTTTCCCGCGGGTACGAAGAAGCCAAATCCAATTACAACTCGCTCCTCCAGAAGCAAACGCAATCGCAACTTGCCACTAGCCTTGGACAGCAGCAGCAGGGTCAACAGTTTCATATCATCGATCCGCCAAAGTTGCCAGACAAGCCTTCGGCGCCAAATCGTTTCCTGATCAGTTTAGTTGGCTTGGCGTTGGGGGCCATGCTCGGCTTGGGTGTTGCCACTTTTCTAGAATTAACCGATGTGCGCTTCCGGCAGGAGAAAGATCTGGAAGGAATTCTTCCTGCCCGCATGCTGGTGGGTATCCCGCGCTTGAGCACGGCCAAAGAAGACCATTCCCGCGTTATCGCACGCTACTTTGAATGTGGAGCAGCGGCGGTAGTGGTTTTGTTGATTTTCACCGGAAATCTCTACACATATTACAACGGTTAAGCGGTGGTGGTAATGAAAAGCTGCGGTCTTGATTCGAAACCCTTTCCCTGTGAACTCCCGAGCGATTGGCACTGCGGCATGAGCTGGGGCGTTTCTTGCCGGAAAGGCAACTCAGAATTAGGAATGGAAACCAATGAGCCAGTTATTTGAAGGATTCAGCAGAGCAGCAATTCGACAGAGCCAGCGGGAAACTGTCCCGGTGGACTTGGGTCCAGCTGAACTGGGCTTACCCGAGACCTCACCAACGACCGAAATGCTAGGCACAGCGATGCCGGGGGGCGCCGGTTCAAGAGGCACAGCCGAGATCAAAAGGATGGTCGACGACGAAAAGACTCGGTCGGTGATGGTGCAACCGCCACTCGCATCGCGTCTAGTAGCGTGGAGCGATCCCAACAGTCTGGGAGCGGAAAAATTTCGAGCGCTAGCCGTTCGGCTCGACGATATTCGCAGGCAACACGAGCTGAAGTCTGTGCAAGTGACCAGCAGCGTGATCAACGAGGGCAAGTCCTTTGTGGCCGCAAATCTGGCGGTGACGCTGGCCAAGTATTCTGGGTCCAAGACGCTGCTGATTGAAGGAGACTTGCACCGACCGACGCTGGCATCGATGTTCGGCTTAAAGGATTTGCAAGGACTGAGCGACTGGTGGACACTGCGAAACCAGGAGCTCGCGCGCTGCCTGCTTCGGTTCGCCGGCTCGGGGCTATGGTTTCTGCCAGCAGGCAAGCCCTGCGACCGGCCCTCGGAAATCCTGCGATCGGCCCAACTTGCGGAAGCCTTTACGGAGCTGACGGGTCAATTTGATTGGATCGTCGTAGATTCCACACCTATGCTGCCGGTGATTGATGCCAACCTCTGGTCGAGATTAGTGGATGGGACGCTGCTTGTTGTACGGGAGGGCGTCGCGCCGCTCAAGGCTTTGAAAAAAGGGTTGCAGTCCCTCGACCGTCCGAAGTTGATCGGTGTGGTCGTCAATGAGGCTTCTGACTTCGATCAAATCGACTACGACGGACAATATTATGGCGCTCGAAAGTACGGAAACAACGGCTCGAAAAAAGTGTGATAGCCCAGAGGTCTTCGAGAGATTGTCGCGTTGTCTGACAAATCCGAGTCTCGTCGCCATGCTCGCGCGCGGCAACATTTTAAACAGCCCAAATAAACCGCAAAGACTCGCGTTACTACCTTCGAAATAGATTTCTTTAGGAATTGCTTCAGCCGGCCGTACGAAATCGCGTAGGATGACGTACTCAAAATTCCCGTTCGTTAGCTATCTCATCTGGATCAGCATGAGAAGCGCCTTGTCCCCCTTCGCCGACGATAACGCGCCGTCCGTCAAGAGTCTGGAGAAAGGGCCGTCTACACTTGCAGGCATAACTTGGGAGAAACATTTTTCCGGCGAAAGGCCGCAGACCGGTGCATGGTTTGCTGCGCTCTCGCTGTCAACATTAGTGATGATTCTCTATGCGCCAGTACTCGTATCGCTAGCGCGACAATGGTGGGGCGACCCGAACTACGGGCATGGATTCTTTGTTCCAGTATTTGCGGGCTATGTTCTTTGGAGCGAGCGTGATCGGTGGAGCGCAAAGCCTCTCCGCCCGAATAATTTTGGTTCGGCGATCATGCTATTCGCGATTGGGCTGCGGATTCTCGGGATGCTCGGGGCTGAGCTGTTCGTGGCGCGGTTGTCCTTGGTGATTTTGATCTCAGGGATCGTCCTGTTTCTGGCGGGCCACAAGGCGCTGAGGTCGGTTGCATTTCCGCTCGGCTATCTGTTGTTTATGATCCCCTTGCCGGCAATCGTGTACTACCAATTGACACTTCCGCTTCAGTTGTGGGCATCACGATTGGGCGCGACCGGTCTGGTCGCGCTCGGAATTCACACCGTGCGAGAGGGGAATCTACTCATTCTGCCGAACTGCACGCTCAATGTAGTCGAAGCATGCAGTGGCATTCGCTCGTTGCTTTCTCTGCTGGCTGCGGTGGTCGCCTACGGATATCTGGCCGAGCAGAAAACTTGGAAACGAAGCGTGTTGGCGATCGCGAGCATTCCCATCGCAATCGCGACCAACGGTCTGCGTCTCGTCGCGACGGGTGTGCTGAGCTACTTTTTCGGGCCGAGCATCGATTCCGGTGTGGTGCATGTAGCTCTTGGCCTCGGGTTTTTCGCGCTGGCTTTTATTTCGATCCTGCTTATCCATAAGCTTCTTGGCCTGCACGAGCGACAGAAAAATCCCTTACGAGTTTCGTCGTGAGTTATCTGAGAGTCGCCGCGGCCGCGATGCTACTTGTGGCAGGCATCTTCGCGACGCATAGCTTCCGACCAAAGGTTGCCGCCGCGCCGCGTTGGCCATTGCACGACTTTCCGTCCGACATCGGACTTTCACATAGTGAAGATCGTCCGTTCGAGACGCAGATCGTGCGCGCCGTCGGTGCGGATGACTATATCAACCGAGTGTATCTTGGCAGCGCCCTACCGATTGAACTTTATGTGGGCTACTACAAAGATCAACGTTCCGGCGACAGAATTCACTCTCCCAAAAATTGTCTTCCGGGCTCCGGATGGGAGGCAGTCCACTCCACGCGTGTGCAAATCGGTTCTGAGGGCGGAGTTCCTGTTCTTGTGAACGGATATCTGGTTGCACAGGGAACGAGACGGAATATGGTCCTCTACTGGTATCAGTCGCATGGACGGATTGTTGCCAGCGAATACTTGGCCAAGATCTTGTTGATTGCCGACGGTTTGAAGAACAGACCGACCAACGGGGCACTGGTCCGCATCTGGACCAGCGCTGCTGATGGAGAAGCGAGCGCTCAAGCGCGGGCGGTGGATTTCGCGCGCCGTGTCTATCCACAGATCGAGGAATTCTTGCCAGATTGAGAGCCCGCCGGGCCAAACGCACCTGTGAATCGACAGTCCCCCAGATTAACCGTTAAGAAAAAATCTTTTTTCCAGAAGAGGCAACGTTCAGCCACGTCCCGAGATCCCGAGGAAAGTAAAGTTCAGCCTTAGTTCTAAGTCATTGCAGATAGGTACAAGGATGGTACGCCCATGAGAAACACAAACAGTCACTCTAATTCACTTCTTGGCTGGACCGCAGCCAGGCAGATAATTCGGATGCTTCCACGAAAATGGATTCTTGGCCTCTCTCTGGCCGCAGCTCTATTGAGTTGGGGTTGCCCGAAACAGGATCCACTCCAGGCTTTCAGTCCCCCGCCGGCTCCTCCCATTGACCAGGGGCCAGCGCCTGTCCCTGAGCCGGCGACGGCGCTTTTATTTGGGGCAGCGCTATTGATCGGCGGAGCTATCGTCCGAAGGCGGCGCAAGGGTGGCCAGAAATAGGGCATTTTTGCTAGCTCGTCACAGAAGTGTCGTTTTGCGTAAGTTACCATAACCTGGAGTGTTCTTTGATCCGCTTCTTGAATGCCTACATCCCGAAACGAACGCTTCTGCTGGGGATTTCAGAAGCCTGCCTGATCACTCTCGCGCTTGTGGCCTCGGCTCTAGCGCGGCTGGGCGTTGGCGAAGCCAGGTTAATGCTTACGTATCAGTACGGCTCTTTGAAAATCGTATTGGTGTCTGTGGCCTTCCTGACGTGCATGTATTATTTCGATCTTTATGATTCCACGGTTGTAAGCAATCGGCGCGAGGCGCTAGTCCGCCTTATCCAGGTGATGGGCGTCGCGTACATTGCTTTAGGTTTCCTCTACTACCTATACCCACCGGTGAAATTGGGCCGGGGAATATTTCACCTAGGTTTTCTATTTGTTGGACTGTTGCTGCTTCTCTGGCGACGATTGTTTTCGATTTTCAATAATACGCAGCGGCTTGCTGAGCGGGTGGTTATTTTGGGCGAGGGCTCGCTGGCGAAATCTCTGCTGAATGAAATCGAAAAGCGGCCCGAGTTGGGGATTCGTATTGCAGGTCGTGTGCAGCTGCGGACGGGCGAAAACCGTCCAGACAATCACGAGATCGGTGAGATCCCGGTCATTCTCTCGCAAACCGGATTCTGCGAGGGCCTTGCAATCGGCCGTCCTATCCGCGGGATCGACCGCATCGTTGTGGCGATGGAGGAACGCCGCGGTAAGCTGCCCGTGGACTTGTTACTTTCGTTGAAGAATCATGGCGTGCAGGTTCAAGATGGAAATGATGTCTACGAGTCAATCACTGGAAAGGTTCCCATTGAATCGATCCGATTGAGCTGGCTCCTATTCTCGCCAGGCTCTCACGCTTCGGGGCTCTTTCCGATTTACAAGCGGCTCGCGTCCGTAGTGATTTCGATTGTCGGACTGCTGCTCAGTCTGCCGCTGCTTCCGTTCGTCATTATAGCCATCAAGCTCAGCTCGCCGGGCGGGGTCCTCTACTGGCAGAATCGTGTAGGACGGGATGATCGAATATTTCGCTGCTACAAGTTCCGCACGATGCGCTCCGACGCCGAAACAGAGACAGGACCAACCTGGGCCGAGGACGAAGACCCACGAGTCACACTGGTGGGCAGATTCCTTCGCAAGACGCGCATTGACGAAATTCCACAGCTGTTGAACGTATTGAAGGGCGACATGAGCCTTGTCGGTCCGCGCCCGGAGCGGCCCGAGTTTGTCACCGCGCTGAATGAGAGGATTCCTTACTACCACTTGAGGCATTCCGTTCGTCCGGGGATCACCGGGTGGGCTCAAATCCTTTATAAGTATGGAAGTTCGGTCGAAGACGCCAAGGAAAAACTCCGGTATGACCTCTATTACATCAAGAACAGGTCGGTGGGGTTAGATTTACTGATCGTCTTGAACACGATCAAGATCGTGCTGGTGGGACGTGGCGCCAGATGACACCTGCTCTCCTTTCCCCGGAAGAGGCATTCCCCGTTTCCTCCGGACGCACTGTTGAAGGTTCGCGATCAGCTTTAAGTGTCTAAATACGCCGATGGGAACAGCTGCGTAATCATGGGATTCGTACTCACCATCGTCTACATCGTAGTTACGATTATCTCGCCGGAGCAATTCGGAAAGGAGTGGGCCAGCTATCACGTCGTGACGTATCTGGCCGGGATTACCGCTTTGGCTTCCTTGCCGACCATGGCGAGGTACAGCTATTGGAAAACGTCAGTCCAGACGTATCTGCTGGTCGCTTTTATTGGGGCCATTGCTCTTTCGCAGCTGGCTCACGGATGGCTCGGCGGGGTTGTCGAAGGTATGCGTACGTTCCTGCCGAGCGCGGCCGTCTTTTTCTTCATCGTCGTTAACGTAACGACGATTCGCAGGCTGAAGATTATGACTCTGGCCGCAGTCGCTTCTTGTCTGGCTGTTAGCGTCGAGGCCCTCTGCGGATATTACGCGGGCTATCACGGCGAGATGTTCGTTATGCTGACCAACATCTCGTCGCCGCAGGACGAGGTGATTGGGCAATTGGCACGAATACGCGGGGCCGGCTTCTTGAGCGACCCGAATGATCTGGCTCAAATTCTCTTGATCGTTCTTCCGCTTGCCTTTGTCGCCTGGCGGCGAGGACGCCCGGTTGTAAACTTCTTTGTAGTGCTTGTACCAGTTACTTTGCTTCTCTGGACCACCTACCTGACACACTCGCGCGGTGGATTGATCGCGCTGGCGGCTGTTGCGCTCATGGCCGCCAGGAAGAAACTGGGAACCACAGCATCGACGGCTCTGGCCGCCGTGTTCATCCTTGGCATGATAGCGCTCGATTTCACTGGCGGCCGCGGGATTTCGGCAGCTGACGGCGCCGACCGGCTAGAAGCCTGGGCCAATGGCCTGGAAATGTTCAAGAGCGCTCCGTTATTCGGAATTGGATTCAATGGCTTCGCGGATTTGTATGAAATCACGGCGCACAATTCCTTCGTTCTCTGTCTTGCCGAGCTTGGATTATTGGGAAGCACGTTGTGGTTGGCATCACTCGTCACAACCACCACGGGCCTAAATCGCATCATTGGGGTTCAAAGGAAAGGGCAGTCAACCAGATTCTTCGGTCTCATGGAACTCTTTGAAATGAGGTCTATCCCTAACCTGGCTTCACCTAGTTTAAATCCCGCACCTTCAGTTGGAAGCATCATTCTGAATTACGAGTATGCATCCTTGGCATTGCCAACCACGGTTAGCGCTGGTGCTCCGGAGTTCGAAACGCAGAATCAAAATGCTCACTCGCCTAGGGTCCCAAAGCAATGGATGGTGGCGATACGCCTGGCATTGGTCTCTTTTATGACGACCGCGTGGTTCTTATCGCGCAGTTACACAATAACAATGTATCTGATTCTGGGCTTGGCCACCGCGACGATCGCGCTTCAACGCGGAGACAGCAAGCTGCCTGATCGCGGCCACTGGATATCTTCCACCATAACTGCCGAAGTGTTGCTCGTCATTTTAATATACGGCCTGGTCCGCCTCCGACACTGAAAATCACAAATCGATGGAACACGCCTGCGGAGGTCAGACCAAGGTTGATGCAGCCGCAGTTTATTCCAATAAGTCAGGTGACAAGCAAGCTCAAGCAACCTCCCCCCGCTCGAGCGCTGTTCTGCCGCAGTAGTGCGCTCCCGACATTAGGAGGATGAGATGAGTGGTACTCACATTCACACATACGCTTTCTGGTTAGCAGCATCCCTAATGTTCTACATCTACGGAGGATATCCGGTCTGGATGTACCTACGCAGCCGGCTGCAGCCACGCCCACAGCGGCAAGGATCGATACTTCCCAGCGTAAGTATCATCCTTGCTGTCCACAACGGCGCTGCTCTTCTACGGCAGAAAGTCGCTCATCTGCTGTCGCTGAATTATCCGCAAGATCGGATAGAAATCGAGATAGTTTCGGACGGATCGACGGATGGCACGGACGATATTCTAAAGGAGTTTCAAGACCCGCGTATTAAGTGCTTCCAGTGCTCCGAGCATTTGGGCAAGGCGGCGGCAGTGAACATAGGCATGCAGAGCGCCACCGGAGAAATCCTGCTATTCCTTGATATTCGTCCCTGGATTGAAAGCAACGCTCTGCAACTGTTGGTCAGTAACTTTGAAGATCCTCGAGTGGGATGTGTAACCGGAGAGTTGGTGTTGCGCGAAGCCGGGCACGATGCGGGCGCCAAAGCCGTTGGAGGCCTTTATTGGCGATACGAGCAATGGATCCGAGACTGCGAGGCAAAAGTCGATTCGCCGCTGGGAGTATACGGCGGTTTCTATGCGATACGTCGCAAACTGGCGAGTGCGCTCCCCGAAGGAACCATTCTGGATGATATGCTGCAACCTCTTAGTGTGATTCGCCAAGGCTACCGGTCAGTCTTGGATCTGCGTGCGCGAGTCTATGACATCTGGCCCAAGAGTCTGCGCGGCGAATTTCATCGCAAAGTTCGAACGCTGGCGGGCAACTTCCAACTGTTGCAACTAGCGCCGTGGCTGCTGTCGCGGCAGAACCGATTACGATTCGAGTTGATCTCGCACAAACTGATGCGTCTGCTCGTGCCACTCCTGCTGGTCATACTCTTGGTAAGCAGCGCGTCGTTGGCAATCCATTCTCGCCTGTACGCTGGGGCGCTCGCGTCGCAGATTGTCTTTTATATTCTGGCCGCTCTGGGAAGCGCGCGTAACATTCCGATCCTTACGCGTCTAACAGCCCCGGCGAGCGCCTTCTGCATGTTGAATGCTGCCGTAGTAGTGGGCTTTTACAAGTTCCTTTTCACGCGGGGACCACTCTGGAAAATTTGGACTTCTGGCGTACCTGCATCGTATGCAGCGGATGGGCAAGAGGGCGCGGATTGGAACGCAACAATGCTGAGCCTGTACTCACATGAACTGCGGACTCGGGGTGTGACGCGATGAGATTGAAAGTCACCGTGGTTACCTCGGATTTCCCTATCCCGGACGAACCGTACCGCGGACACTCCGAATATCAGATTCTTCTGGCGCTCTCAAAACTGGCCGACGTAAACGTCCTATGTCCTTTCCCGCGCTATCCCAGTTGGTTCCAACCGAGTTACGACTATCGCGCACCTGATTTGTCCTTTTGTCCTCCCGGTGTGGCGGCACGGTACTTCGAGTACCCGGCGTTACCTGGCTTGACGAGGTGCATAAACGGTGTGGTTTGTGCGAAGTACCTTGAGCCGTATTTCCGTGAGTCCATGCCCGACTTAGCTTGCAACTTCTGGCTATATCCCGAAGGCTACGCAACAGTTGCCGTGGCTCGCCGTCTAGGCATCCCCGCCATCGTCGGGTCCATTGGCTCAGACTTGAATCGCATTCCTGACCCTGCTTCCGGATGGTTGACGCGGCTAGCAATGAAGCGGGCAGCATTCGTAGTAACCAAAAGTGAGCACTTACGTCAGAAAGCTATCCGGATGGGCGTTGACGCCCGCAAGGTCCGGACGGTTCGAAATGGTTGCGATCCGAGCGTCTTCCACTTAGCGGACCGGAGCGCAGCCCGCGCGCAGCTTGCCGTCGACAATAAAGTCGAGCTCGTATTGTTCGTAGGACGTTTGGATACCAAGAAGGGCATCGGGGAATTGCTCGTGGCCTTCGCTTCGCTCGCGAGTCGGCGTCCTAATCTGCGTCTGGCATATGTGGGGGATGGGCCGGGCGGCGAGCAATTGCGCAGTAAAGCCAGGCATCTTGCACTCGAAGACCGAGTCATTTTAATTGGCGCCTGTCCTTCGCAAAAAGTTGCCCAGTGGCTCGCGGCCGCCAACGTGCTCGCTCTACCTAGCTATAACGAGGGATACCCCAACGTTGTCATCGAAGCCCTCAGCTGCGGACGGCCCGTGATTGCAACGAATGTGGGTGGAATCCTCGAGCTAGTCAATGAAAAGTCCGGGATTCTAATCGCGCCAAGAGATTCGCGAGCACTTGCCGGTGCAATTGAAAAGGCAATGGGCCAGAGTTGGGATGAACATTTCATTTCGGAGCAATTTCGAAGGGGTTGGGATGAAGCTGCCGATGAATTGCTTCGCATCTGTGAGCTGGCATTGCAACAACGAACCGAGAAAAGGCAACTGCGGACTAAAGCCACGCCTGTGTTGAGCAGGTGACGCGATCGATCTCAAATTAGCTGCGCGACCATGCGATTAATCCACAATTCGCAAATCTGGGGCCCCTCTTATATCAGGCAGCGTCTGCGGCGGATTACGCAGCGTACCACGCCTCCGCTTGAGCGCATTTGGGTGACCATTGCGGACCATTACGAGCCTAAGTGGCGGCGCGCTGATTTAGGCACCGCGCAGTCTCGCGTCGCCCGATGGCGGTCTGCATGGCCAGAGATTGCGAAGCGATGCAAACCGGATTCTGTTGGCAACGCGCCCCGATATACTTTCTTTTTTCCTGAAGAAGAATATCATTCGAGCCTGATGGAACCACTTGCGGAAATGGTTCGTGAAGGGATAGCGGATGTGGAGGTTCATCTTCACCATGATGGCGAAGGTCGCCAGAACTTTATCGACCGCGTGAGCAGTTTTTCTAGCGTATTGCATAACGAGCATGGTCTGTTGCGCAAACGCAACGGGAAGCTGACGTTCGGATTCATCCACGGCAACTGGGCTTTGGACAATTCGCGGCCGGATGGCCGCTTGTGCGGACTTAGCGATGAAATCCGCCTGCTACGAGACCTTGGTTGCTACTCCGATTTCACTATGCCGTCTGGCGATTCTCCAACCCAAGCTCGCTTGGTAAATACAATTTATTATTGCAGCGGCGACCCGCATCGCCCGAAATCGTATGACGATGGCGTCGCTGTCACGCCCGGCAGTGGCGTCGAAGGCGACCTGCTCATCATTCCAGGGCCATTGGGGATGCGCTGGAGAGACCGTTGGCTGCCCCGGCTCGAAACCGGCGAACTTCGCTACGGAAACGTGGCGACACCTTATCGTGTAGGGCGATGGGTGGAGTTAGCGCCGCGCATTGGGGTCGATACCTTCATTAAGTTATATACGCATGGCGCCCAAGAAAGGAACTCCTCTGCTTTATTGTGCGACGTGCTGGAAACGGCATTCAATTTGTTGGTGGAAGAAGCGAACCGGCGCGAATGCTCCATTCATTTCGTCACCGCCTGGCAGATGTATTTAGCCATAGACGCAATCCGGCAACGTCGCGATCCCTTGATCGCGGTGTACACCAGCCAAATCGAAGGACAAATTGCCGTCAATCCTCGCACCAGATATGCCGGCAAGTCTGCGGGTGCGGAAACGGTACGACAACACTGATCCGGGCTCCATCGGTTGCAATCAGTTGGTGCCGACTGCCGAAGCTTTGCATCGGTCGTTTGTCGTGTTCCGAACAGAATTGGGTGCTGGTAGAGTGAAAAAATCTGGTCTGCCTACCGTGACGACCAACCCGCTTGAGCCCTCAACTGTGGAGTTACGACGTAGCTCGGAAGAGTTCGTGATAGGTGCTGTCCTCGGGCCAGATTTCAACGGCAGCTTCGCTCACTTGCTCGCTGCATTTACGAATCTGCGCAGGACTGGCCTATCTACCAAACTGGTCATCATTGCCTCGCACGATCCGCAACGTGTTGCCAGCGAGTCAGCAGTCCAGGAACTACCTTCGCACTTTCAGTGGGTGACCGATGAATTGATCAAGCCTGACTCGCTTCTAGGATGCCACGTGCTGGTTTCGCTCCAGGATGGAGTCCCTCTCTCAGTGCTGCGCGCCATGTCTTTGCATATTCCAATCATTACGACGGCGGTCCGAGTTCCAGAAGCCCTCCGCAACCAGCCGACAGTCAAGTTCATCCGACACGGGGATAAGGAGGGGTTACAAGTTGCATTGCAACACCAATCGGAACAGACGAAACGAGATCCGGCGCATGCTTTTGCCCCTGAAGAAAATATTGCAAAGCACTACAGCGACACCTATTTGTGGCGAGAAAACGTTCCTTCAACGGTAACCGGGCAGCCAGCGAAAGGACACGCGTTGATCAAGAAAGCGCTCTTCAGCGCCGTTCCCAAGAGCCGATTACTTGAACACGGGAATCGCGACCGGCCGCAGATTGCCATCACTGTCGACGACGGGCCTGACCCACTTCACACGCCGCGGATGCTGGACATCTTTCGAGATTTCGCGGTGAGAGCAACGTTCTTTGTAGTCGGGGGAGCCGCCGAGCAGTATCCGGACCTCGTGCTGCGGATGAAGAAAGAGGGACACGAAGTCGGTAGCCATTCCTATAGCCACCCGTACTTCCACAGGCTTTCCTGGTCTGGCGCCATTCGAGAGATAGAAATGAGCCGATGGGTCCTAGACCGTATCCTAGGAGAGAAATGCAAACTCTTCCGCCCGCCTCACGGCAAGTTGTCGCTTCGCAGCCTTATCCCCGCTTGGGCGGCCGGCCATCAAGTGGTGATGTGGAACGTCGATCTAAAGGACTACCGAGCCAGTTCGGGGGATGTGGAAGCGCAGTTGGATCGAACTAACTTAGCCCCCGGAGATATCATTCTTTATCACGGCACTAGCGCGCCGGCGTTAAAAGCACTGCCGCGGGTAATCGAAGCCGCGCTGAGCAAGGATCGCAAGGCCGTCACCATTTCCGAGCTCATGCAACACTAGGCTCTTGTCGCGCGAAAAGATCTAAGTTCTCTCAATTGTACTTCCGATGAAAACAATTCTTTATCCCCAGGCGTACACTCGTTCGCGGTCAAGTGTTGTGGTATCTGATCAGGCCCCGCTGGGAACCACGAATATGTCTCCGGTCCCAAAAACTATCAATCACGCTCCGCTGCTCTTGAGATTGGCCAAAACCATGACCCGTTGGCGGATCCGCGGCGGCAGCCGCCTCGTGGGAATCTTCGGGCAATTAGGAATGCTCAATGTGGTCGCGCAATATCAATTGGGCCGTGGCGTGAGTTTCAGTGTGCCACTGTTCCGCGCTGACACTTGCTGGGACCAGAGAGATGTTGAAGAGTATGAAGAGCGGCTGATTCATTCGTTTTGCCGCTTGCTTGAACCGCTCTTTGATGTGGTCCTATTCGATTGCGGAGCAGACATTGGGACGTTCTCAGCGCTTGTCTGTTCACAAACTTCCCGCATCACGCGAGTGATTGCCTTCGAGCCCAACCCAGACGTAGCAGGCTTCATGAGGCGCAATTTGGCCCAACTGCCGATTTCATCGAATGCGATCACCAAAGCAGTAAGCTGCTTCAAGGGCACCGGCCGGCTGGAAGTTCCAACTTATGACAACTCAGATTACGCCCGTTTTCTCGTTCCTGGCGATGGCCCGCTGGAAGTCGTCACCATCGATAGTCTTGGTGCGCGAGGTGGCGACGTAGCCATAAAGCTCGACGTGGAAGGCGGCGAACTAGAGGTGCTCGAAGGCGCTGCAGAGACTATCGCCTCGGCCCGAAAATGCGTGATAACAGTAGAAGCCAACCCTCGAGTTGCCGTGCGTACCAAGCGCGATCCGGTGGAATGTCTCAGGTTTCTTCAGTCGTTGAGACCATTTAACTTTCTCATTGCCGAGACCGAAGAATCTCCATTGACGTCCTCCCCGATCATCAAGGATGGACAGGAGGCCAACCGAAATGTTATCTGCTGGACGCAGTAAGCCAGCTGCTCACCGCACCGACGATTGCCAAAACCGAACCGTCGTTTTAGATCTGATCGTGCCTCCCAGTACGGTTTGGTTCCCTAGGTTTCTCGCTATTCCGAACAGCTCATCCCCGGTTCTTATAAGCTCGCAGGTATTTTGACATTTCTATCCAATCCGAAAATTGGTTTGACGACGCCACCCATTCCAGCCCCAAGGCTCGCCCCCAGTAATGCCAAGGTCATTGGGCGCAATTTCATTTTCATGGGCCTGGAAGTGGTGATTACGCTCGTTTGCACTCTGCTGACGACGGTCGCCATCGCGCGAGCCATCGGGCCGACGCGGCTTGGCTACTTCAATCTGATATTTTGGCTGACCTCCATCACGTGCTCGGTAGGATCGTTGGGCATCCCGCTTACAACATTCAAGTACATGGGCGAATTCTTCGGCGGTGGACAAAAGGAGCTCGCTCGCGCCGTATTCTTTTACAACCTCTGGGCCCAGACGGTAATTGCATGCGTGTTAACGGCCATCGGCATGGTTGCCGTTTTCACTCTCGTTGACCCCGCATATCGAGTCTGTTCCATTTTGTTGGTTTTGAGCATGGTGCCGAACATGATTACGTTCGTGCCCTCGCAGGCGAACTGCGCTGCCGAGGATGCCGCGCTCAATACGCGTGGAGCTTTTGTCGGGGCGATCGTCTATGTCCTTGCAGTTGCTGTAAGTCTCCTCGTTGGCTGGAATTTGGTTGGCATCGCCGCTGGTGTTTTGCTCTATCGCACAGTAGAGTTGGCTGTAAAAACCATTCCGGTGCTTGGGTCAATGAAATCTGTACCTCGGGTTCCACTGCCGCGAGAAATTCGCAAACGAATGTTTTCCTTCTCCGGTCTAAGCACCGGTCTGATGATTTTGCAGATCGTGATTTGGGACCGGTCCGACATCATTTTCTTGAAATTGCTGCAGCCCGACATTCGTCAACTAGCCTTCTTCTCGGTTTGCTTCAGTGTGGCCGACCGCCTCATGCGCATGCCCCAGACATTCGCCAATGCGCTTTCGGCCACGCAGATGGCCGAGTACGGGCGCGATAAAGAGCGCCTCTTTAGTATGACCTCGAAGGCATCCACCTATGTCCTTCTGGGGGCTCTTCCGATTCTGATCGGCCTTGCCTGCATCGGCGGTCCCTTTGTGCGAGTCATGTATGGGTCGCAATACCTCCCAGCAATACCGGTTTTCATCGTAGTGGCGCTACTCAGCATTCCAAAAGCGATACTGACTCCCGCCCAGACTCTGTTGTATTCCGCCGAAGACCTCGGATTTGTCCTGAAGTGGGGCTGCGTGGCCGCGGCGATGAACGTGCTCCTTGATCTCGCGTTGATTCCACGTTACGGAGCACTCGGCGCAGCCTGGGCAAATGGCGTCGCGCAAACGTTTGCCGCACTGACTATCTGGGGCCGTGTGCTGGTCCGCTATCCAGTTCGAATTGATGGGCCTGTTCTGCTCAGGCTTGCTGCCGCAACTCTTGCCATGGCGATCGTCGTCCTCGGCATTGTGGCCATTCCGTTCAGCCCTCTCATGAAGTTGAGCGTTGCTGTGCCCGCAGGTGCGATTGTTTTCCTGATCACAAGCCGGATGTTTGCGGTGCTGCAGAAGGATGATCGCCGTCGCCTCCTGCAACTCTCTGCCTTGCTGCCTACGCCTCTTGGTTCGTCACTTAATCGTTTGGTGGATTTCCTGGTTCCGCAACCGGTGGCTGTGGAAGTTGCAAGATGAATTCAACAAGGCGGCATCCCAATGAGTAGCGTCGCGGAAGCATTCAGTCCCACGTCTGTAGCCGGCGCACAAGCCGAGCGAACCCCGCCGCTAAACATCGCGCACGTGGGTGACAGCATGGAAATGGGGGGAGCGGAAAAGCTAACGGCCACGCTGTGTCGGTTGCAACGCGACAAGGGCCACACCGCCTCGGTCCACTGCCTTTATCGGCTTGGCGTGCTTGGCGAAGCTTTGCAAGCCGAAGGCTTTGAGGTTATTCTCCACCATCCTTCTTCGTTCCTTCAGCTCGTGCGCGGTTTGTACAGATCGTTTCGGCGCTCTCGCCCCGACGTGGTGCATTGCCACAATGCTACAGCGGCGATCATCGCCGCTCTTCCCGCTCGTCTCGCAGGAGTAAGGACCGTCATAGTAACCCGGCACGGTTTGGTCAAGCCTCCATACCAGATTCGTCGAGAGTTAAAGTTTGCGCTCGCTTCACGTTGGTGCGATTGGATCGTTGGAGTCTGTGAAGGCACGCGGACCAATTTGCGGGCGGCTCCCTTCGCCGCCCGCGACAAGATCATTCACATCTATAATGGCGCCTGCCCGCCGGATGTTCGTGCTATTCCGAGGACCAAAAAAGGCTTTACTCTACTCTATGTTGGCCGTTTGGCCCCGCTGAAGGACCATGCCACGCTTTTGCGGGCGGTTGCACTCACGCGCCCCCATCATCCCGACGTGCAACTGTGGATAGTTGGCGATGGGCCGCTTGAGCTAAGTCTCCGAACGCTCACGCAGGAGCTCGGGCTGAGCAACTGCGTCACTTTTTTCGGTGAGCAAACTGATGTCTCGCCATTCATGCTGGCGGCTGATTTATTTGTTAGCTCTTCCGTAACCGAAGGATTGCCCGTATCTCTATTGGAAGCAATGTCGGTTGGCTTGCCGGCGGTGGTCACCGACGTCGGAGGCATGGGCGAAATCGCCCGTTTGTCGGGCGCTGTCACACTCGTGCCATCGTCCGATCCTCAAGGCATGGCGTCCGCGTTGTCCGGCGCGATTGCCCGCAGACAAGAACTTCCAAAGATGGGCCAGCTGGCTAGCTTCTGTTACGAGCAACATTTTCGACCGGAACGAATGCTCGATGATTACATGACGCTTTATAATCGTCGCGGCTCTCACACTCCAGCGCCCCATTCTGCGTAGAATCCCGTACCAGCTCCATCGCTCATAAGAGAACCTGTCCAATAGCTGGCACGCAACTGATCATTGAATGTTTTCGCACGGCACGCCGTAGTCGCCCCTGTCAGTTCTGTTTTCTTCCGAGGCTTCATACAGTGCAATTCATCTACCACCATCGCACCATGGGTCGCAGTTCCCAAGCCATGCATATTCGTAGCCTGGTGGAGGCATTGAGAGTCGATGGCCACGAGGTGACTATCGTATCTCCTCCAGGTATCGATCCCCTCAAGTCCGCCGGAATGATGCCATTTTTGCGCAAAGCAGATCGTGCGCGCGGCCTTCAACGACTTTGGAAATACATTAGCTGCGAGTGTCCACAGTTCGTTTTTGAAGTATTCGAACTTCTCTACAACTTGTTTCTCCCATTCCGGCTTTTGCCCACCATGTGGCGGCAGCCCGATGCCGTCCTTTATGAAAGACATGCCTACTTCATGTTCATGGGCGTGCTACTGGGGAAATGGCTGAGGCGGCCAGTCGTGCTCGAAGTGAATGAACTCGCAGGATTTACGCGAGCCCGCGGCCTGATCATGGAGCGCCTGGCGCGAAGGATCGACGCATGGGTGTTCTCGCGTGCCAATCACGTTCTCTGCGTGTCCCGTGTCCTAGCGGACGAAGTTCGGCAGCGCGGTGCCAGCAGTGAGCGGGTACACGTCTTGCCCAATGCAATTGATCCAAATCGATTCCGCAACCCGAGTTCTGAGCACTCACTTCGGTCGCGCCTGGGTCTGCAGGGTTCAATCATCATCGGTCACGTGGGACTGTTCTATCGCTGGGATCGTCTGGACGTATTGATCGAGGCAGCGAGGAGCATCCGAGAACTACATCCAGAAACAAAAGTATTACTCGTGGGAGATGGCCCGGAGATGGAGAACCTGAAATGCACTGCATTTCGCTTAGGGATGGAAAGTGCCGTCATTTTTTCCGGACCGGTTCCGCGCGATGACGTGCCTGCCTACATTGACGCGATGGACATTTGCGTGCTCCCGGATTCCAACGCGTTCGGCTCACCGATTGCCCTGTTTGAGTTCATGGCCATGGGCAAGCCGTGCGTAGTCCCTGACCTCGGCCCAATGCGTGACGTGGTCGATGACAACATCACGGGCGTCATGTTTCCTCACGGGGATTTTGCGGCCTTGCAAAAGGCTCTCGTGCGCGTCATCGAAGACCCAGCGCTCCGAACTCAACTCGGTACTCGGGCAAGAGACACTGTCTTGCATCGCCATACGTGGGCCGCGAATGCTCGTATCGTAGTTGAGTTAGCCGCCGGTGAGACCTCTGCTAGACCATTTGCCCGGATGAAACAACTCGATTGCGACACACAATAAATTGGAAAGGGAACACGATTGCCTCCAGATAGAAATCTCCGGGTCGGATTGGTTGGAGCCGGCTACATAAGTGAATTTCACGCACGCGCCATTCAGCGAGTCCCTAACGCGCAGATTACTGGAATCGCGGACGTTGTAAGCTCCCGCGCCACGGGCCTGGCCGCTCGATTCCACATCCCGAAAGTCTTCCCGACGATGGAAGCCATGATGAACGACGGAGTCGACGTGATTCATATCCTCACGCCTCCCGACACGCACGCGGCGTTGGCGATTGCAGCCCTAAAGAACGGCTGCCACGTTCTGGTAGAAAAACCGCTTGCGATCAATGCAGAAGAGGTCGACCGCATTTCTGCCGCGGCCGCATCCGCGCAGAAATCCGTTTGCGTCAACCATTCCATGCTGTACGACCGTTTCGTATCTAAGGCGCTGAACCTGGTCCGTTCGGGCGCCATTGGAGTTCCGCTTAGCTTCGATTACTTCCGCAGCAGCGAGTATCCTCCTTACCGCGGAGGGCCCCTGCCAATCCATTATCAAGACGGCGGTTATCCTTTCTTGGATCAGGGCGTACACGCGTTATATCTCGCCGAATCTTTTTTGGGCGCAATGGAAGACGTGAAAGCCTTTTATGGTACGCACGGAGGTGACTCCAACCTCCTGTTTGACGAATGGCGCGTGGCAGCGCAATGCCTACACGGCACTGCGAACATCCAGATTTCATGGAATGTACGGCCTCTGCAGAACTGGTTTGTCGTTCAGGGCACGAAAGGAGTGATCCGCGCGAACCTCTTCGCGATGTGGGTGACTCATACACCGCAACTTCCGTTCCCAAAAGCGCCGGCACGCGCGCTTCAAGCGATGAGCGAGGGGCTCAGCATCTGTACGCAGGTTCCAGCAAACATCGCTCGCTTCGCGGCCAAGAAAATCGTCCAGTACGACGGCCTGCATTCCTTGGTAACTGCGTTCTATAGCGCGTTACAAACGGGCGCACCCATGCCGGTGTCAGCCGAACAGGCGCGTTCCACAGTCTATTGGACGAACCGCGTCTCTCGGCAAGCCGATGACGCGAAAATGGAATTTCAGGCGCAATTCCGAAACGAGGGACGTGCCAAGGTTTTGGTGACCGGTGCAAATGGCCTTATCGGCCGACATCTCGTGCGACGGCTGTTGCAAGAAGGGAACCGTGTTCGCATGTTCGTTCGACGCCAGCCGGAGGCGGAGTTCTTGAACGAAGGTAACGTCGAAATTTTCCTGGGCGACCTGGGCGACCCTGCCGCCGTTGACCGAGCCGTAGCGGGCGCGGAAATCGTCTACCACGTGGGCGCGGCCATGAAGGGTAGCGCGCACGATTATGAACGCGGCACCGTGTGCGGCACGCAAAACATTGTTGATAGCGTGCTTCGGCACAATGTCCAGCGTCTCGTCTACATCAGCTCTCTTAGTTGCCTGCACGCAGCGGTTTCGCAGCGCGGCGACGTGATAACAGAAGATTGGCCGGTGGAACCATCCCCAACAAAGCGTGGAGCCTATACGCAATCAAAAACCGCAGCCGAAAAAATAATGCTCGATGCGGTTCGCGATCGGCATCTCCCGGCCGTGCTGCTTCGCCCTGGAAGGGTTTTCGGTCCAGGGATGACGCTACTGACACCTGAAGTTGCCCGTAAGATCGGAAGTTACTTTGTCATCCTTGGCGATGGCACCCGCGAACTACCGCTAGTTTATGTAGAAGATGTGATTGATGCGATCGCCCGGGCCGCCGAAGCAAGCGAATTCGATGGCAGGGTCTTCCACATCGTAGATCGAACCCAAGTCACGCAGAATCAAGTTGTCCTTGACTACATCTCGAAAAACGCGAAAAAGGCAAGAGTCATCCACGTGCCGGTGGCCGTCGTCTATAGTTTGGCGCTCGGTTTCGAACTCTTGTCCAAGATTCTGAGCCGCCCTGTTCCTCTTTCCATTTACCGCGTCAAATCAGCGCTCGCTCGCATGAAGTTCGATTGCAGCAGGGCAGAGAATGAGCTTGGCTGGCGACCGCGCGTTGGCGTCGCTTCAGGCCTGCAGGAAACCATGGCGGCCGAGCGCGTCACGCGCAGCCATAGGGGTCTTGGACCTGTGCAACAAAGGTTGGCGGCTAAGTGACCGCCTGCAAACTGCGATAGCTGGAGCTACAGAGGCTCGCCGATGAATCCGGATTCCGCATTGCCGCGTGCCACTTCTCGCCAGGCGCCAGTAAGTGGACAGGACTCAACACCGAGGGCCCTCCGAGTCTTTCGAGGTTTGCTTCGCCGGATCGCGAGACGGACCTGCGTGATGGTCTGGTGGGCGCCTCGCAACGACCTCGGTCCGGCTTGCCCCGATGGGTGTGCCCTTGCCCGGTTTGGGCGTGCAGCCTCCGCCTCCGACCAAGATTTGGCCAAGGAAGCAATGCTGGCAGCGGGAGAACCGAACGGCCTTGTGGCCCCGCGACTTGACAACGGCGACGAATTCTTCGGCTGGCTGCTCGACGGCCGCGTCGTCAGTTTTGGCTGGGTCACGCGCCAAGACCGAGCGGTCGGCCCCATCCGCTTAGCAAAGGCTTCGGGGCGCGCCTTTCTATATAACTTCCATACCCTGAACTGTTACCGGGGCCAAAGGCTTTATCCTGCTCTTCTGCTCGCAATGCGCCACGTTCTCGGCCTCGAGAACGTGACCGAATTTGTCATCGAAGTTGATGTGCGCAACACGGCCTCGGCAAGAGGAATTGAAAAAGGTGGGTTTGTCCTGGCGGCCCAAGTCGCATTCCTGACTCTCTTCGCCCGCTGGCCTTGTTTTGGCTCGCGGACCGTTCTGGAACGTACATCCTCTTCACTGTTTCGAGCCGTTTGAACTAAGAGACCCCACATGGTGGAAATACCAAAAGACGTAACAACTCGAATCATCTGCGAAGAGCGGGAATGGGACGCGCTCCGAGATGATTGGAATACTCTTTACGCGTCGAGCCCTTATTCATCTCCTCCCCTCGATTTTGTTTGGCTTCGTGGTTGGTGGCGCGTGTACGGCACCCTTTACGGGAAGGCAGGCTTGCGGATCGTAACCGTTTGGCGCGGTTCGAGGCTCGTAGGGGCCATTCCTTTGTATATGGGCCGTGGAATGGGCGGTTCCCTCGGCACCCGTCACCTTCGGTTCATTTCGACAGGGGAGGAAGAGCATGAGGAAACTTGCCCGGATTACCTGAACCTCCTTTGTCTACCTGGAGAGGAAGCCATCTGCGCAGATGCCATATGGGGTGAGGTGGGCCGTTTGGACTGGGACCATCTGGAATTCCTGGACCTCATGGAAGATTCCCCGCTGTTGCTGGGAATCACTCTACCCCACGACGCCCGTTCATTCTCGCGGGGCAGTTGTCCAATTGCAGATCTCACGGACGGATTTGAGGAGTACCTCAAGCGGCTCTCATTGAAAAGCCGACAGCAAGCCCGCCGCGTCTTGCGGGAGGGAGAGGCCGGTGCGCACTTCGAGGTCGCGGATGTGAATCAGGCCGCCGGGGCCTTCGACGACCTGGTCAGATTACACCAGGAGCGGTGGACCTTGGACTCCCAGCCGGGCGTATTCGCGTCCACGCGGTTCACCGAGTTCCACCGCAAGCTCATCCAGGAGTGGTTGCCAAGCGGACGAGCGGTTCTCGCGCGGCTGTCCATTGCGAATGTTCCCGTGGCCGTTTTGTACGGGTTCGTGAACGGGCTGAAATTCGAACTCTACCAGCTAGGGGTAAGGCGGGAGCCCGCTAGTCGTGTGCACAGTCCAGGAATCCTGGCCAACCTACTATTGATGCGAGCTCTGACGGAACGCGGAATGACAGCATACGACTTCCTCCGCGGATCGGCATCCTACAAGGTGCGACTGGCAACACGGGAGAGCCAGCTGGTCGGCGTCAGAATTTGGCGACCGACTCTGCGGGCGGCCATCCACCGCTCGGGTCAACTCGCAGTGCGCGTCTTCGGTAAAGGGCAGCAGCTCATGAGGAGAAGCTGACTTGATGAAGAAAGCCATCGCGACCCGTCTCTTGTGCCGGAGTGGCCTGCGCGGCCTCCTAGGTCGGGCCATTGAGTGGTCCGGAGTGCTCGTTTTCAATTATCACCGGGTTGGCAACTGCAAGGAATCACCATTCGACCGGGGACTTTGGAGCGCTGACGCCGAGGCGTTTACCGACCAAATCCGTTTCTGCAAGTCCCAACTCGAAGTGATTACCCCTGACGACATTCCCAGAGTCGTGGCTAATCGGTCCGGCCGCCACGCTCTAATCACGTTCGACGACGGTTACAGGGACAACTACGAGATCGCCTTCCCAATCCTCAAAGCAGAAGGTGTTTCAGCGACGTTCTTCGTCGCCACAGGTTTTGTAGATACTCCCCGTTTGCCGTGGTGGGACGAAATTGCCTGGATGGTGCGGACGAGTCGGCAGGACTGCGTGGAACTTCCGGGCTGGATTCCTGCCCCGATTTCGTTTGATGAGCCCGACCGCGAGGATGCAGTGCGGTTACTCTTGAGGGTCTACAAGGCGATGCCCGCAGAATCCACTGGTCGGTATCTCGACTTGATCGCTAAGGCCACAGGGTCAGGGCGGTGTCGGACGGATGTGGGCCTCGGCCTATGGATGACTTGGGGCATGCTCCGAGAAATGAGGTCGTCTGGCATGACGGTTGCCGGGCATACGGTGACTCATCAGGTCCTGGCTCGGGCGCCGCTCGCCAGGCAAAGGGAGGAGATTCTTGGGTGTGGCACTAGACTCGCCGAGGAGATGCGTGAGCCGATGCGGTACTTCAGCTATCCGGTGGGTAAGCCGGACACCTTCAACTCCGTCACGCAGAACTGCATGCGCGAGGCCGGGGTCCAGTACGCCTTCAGCTACTACGGCGGTTTTCGGCGATTCGACAACTGGAATAACTACGATGTCCGACGGGTTGCTGTTGAACCCTATCTGACCTCCGATTGGTTCCGGTCGATCGTTACCCTGCCCCAATTCTTAGCCTGATGATGAAGAGGGAAGTGGTATACAGCATTTCCGGCTTACGATACCGCAACGATTGAGCGCCGGAAGCTTCTTCAGAACGGCGTACTCCACTTGAATGTTCCCGTTGTTTGTAGGCCGTCCCAAAGTCAAAGTGATGTTCCCTGCTAACTCGTCACGCGGTCTTGCTGAGCGGGCCAGGGTTAAATGGATGAGTAACCACCACGGATGCTCATTGCCACACGGGCCCGCTGTCGGTGATCGCCATACTGTGAACTGCCGTGGTCAGAGCATTCGTCGAGCCAGCCGCTGTAATGGTCCCGCCCGACGACGCGACGCCCTTGTTAATTACGAGGCTATCGTTTGCATCGAGAGTGATTGTAAATGTGCCGCTCGAGGGACTTCCAGGAGTCGAATCGGCAATTGTCGGAGTCAGCGCGCTAAATCCAGACGCGTCTCCAAGCTGAATCGTATAAATATTGTAACTGACTACATTTCCAGGATTGCTGTTATTCGCCTCAATGCGATATTGCCAGCCGGCAGCTGTAGCTCCGTTCGCGTTCTCTGCAACAATGTTGATTGTCGGTGCGGCTGGAAGCAGAGCCGTATAGAGCGCCTCTTGCGTCCCATCAATACATTTCACGGTGGCCGATACTACCGTGGGGATAGTTTCGCAGTGGCTTACGAATGTTGTGCTGCGCGCAGCCGTATCCGTTTGGAGCCGGTCGAGGATGACCAGGGTGTTGATTCCTCGAAAGTAGTAATACTCCCGAACGACCGAAACGGCGAACGAGTTCTCTCTGGATGGATTGCCCGAATCAACCACATTGTTATGATAAGTGAGCGTCAAGTCGGAAGCGGCGAATGCGTAGTTTGGTTGTGACTCCAACCGCTTAACGATGCCGGCGCCGTCTGAAGTCTCTTGGGCTATCACTCCAGCCTGGCCGCCCACCAACGGGACATTATGAGCCAATCCTCCACCTGCGCTGGTAGTGCCAACACTGTTGTAGCCAGCAACCGTTTCCGAGTACCCCATTGTTTCTCGAATTAAATTCACTCCCTTGCGGGAGGCTTGAAAGGTTCCCGCGTCGATGTGCCAATGGCCGGTCCCGACAGCAAGTGTAGGCGAAGAATTGCCTCCTCGGTTCAACCCCATCTGCCAGAGCATCACTGTGCCCGTCGGTGCCCATGTGTCGTGCAGATACATATACTGAGCGCCTGATGAGTAGTAATCGAGAGGAAGATTGGAGAAGGGGAGAGCCGTACCACCCGGATCAACAGACTTGAATAGCGGCCCAATCGCTGGATTCACCGTCGAAATCCACTGGCGAGCGTACTTGCCTATGTTTGTCGCGCTGTATTCCGTTGCAGCCGCTTGCATGAAATCACCATAGAATTGGCTGGACATGCCGCATCCACCATGACCGTCGGGTCCGTTGTGGCTTATGTACCCGCAACCAGTTCCATTGACCCAGTTCTCGTCATCCGCCCATGTGAAGCCATCCCACATACTCCGGCTCGTCGTGTGCACGAGCATCGTGTTGTAGATGGTCTGCAAAACGCCAGATTTGAAAGCCGTCGTTTCGGCCCACATATCGCGGCCTAGAAGTGCCGAGGAAGTTAGAGCGACAGCATAATAGTTGAGGCAATAGCGCCCGTACTCGCCACCACCTTCTTGACTGTATAGGCCGTATCCAAAGGTGCCATTTTTTCCTGTGCCAGTCGGAGAGACAAAGTTAACCAAATCGTTCCAGCGGTTCACCGCGCCGTAGTTTAAATTTGCGGTGGCGTTCGTGTTGTCGATATAACTGGCGATCCCAAACTCGAGATCGTTACGAAACTGGCCGCAGAAATAATTGCTTACAGGCATTCCAACATTGCCCCATGTTTGGGTAGGCGCATCCTGATTCGACTGCCACAAGCTCCAGTTCGTGTCGAATGTCGTTATCTGGCCAGAAGTAAGGCATGACGCTTTCCCGCATCCCGGATAGAGCCAGTCACGAATCAAAATCTTCTGCTCGCCGAGAGCCCTCATATTGTCGTCTCCCGTTCCTGCGCCATTGGTGGAGGAGGGAGTGAAAGATACGGCGTCGTTGATGGCCTGCGTGCACGCGGCCGACACATTCATCACAAGACAGGTGAATGCCACATCGTAATCGTCGAGCGGTCGGGGGCTGGTTGTGAGACCTGCATAGTTCGAGCTCGTCACCCATGCCTGCGCCGCTGAGATGCGCGAGGGATTCCAGAACAATCTTGGGTGAGCTGTAGGAATAGTGAGGCCGTCAATCGTGTTCGTAGCAGTCGCGCTGAAAATAGACAAGGATGCTGAACCCGTCTTGGACGGATCCGCCGCACTGGTTGCGGTGACGGTAACCGTGGATGGTGACGGAACCACCGAAGGCGCTGTGTACAGTCCCGTTGCATCGACTGCCCCGCAAGCTGGTGCGCTACATCCGGCTCCTTGCACACTCCAAGTGACAGCGGTATTCGAGCTCCCCACGACAGACGCACTTAATTGCTGTATCGCCCCCGTCACCACCGAGATGCTGGCTGGCGTCACAGTGACGACAACAACGGGAACAATGGTTACGCTTGCTGAGGCTGTTTTGCTCGGTTCCGCCATGCTGGTTGCAGCCACAGTAACGCTCGGCGGTGCAGGTGCCACCGGTGGTGCCGTATAGACAGCCGCTATCGAACTCGTTGCGAGTGACCCACAGGAGGCGCCGTTGCAGCCCGCTCCAGTCAAACTCCACTGCACCGCCGTATTCGTCGTGCCTGTCACGCTCGCTGTGAAAGTGTCCGTAGTGGCAGTAGGAACAGCTGCATTCGCCGGGCTAATGCTCAGCAAAACTGCGGCTGCCGCAACAAGGGTGACGCTCGCTGAAGCCGATTTGGTTGGGTCCGCCACGCTGGTCACGGTTACGCTGAGGGTCGCAGGCGAGGGTACGCTCGCCGGTGCAGTGTAAAGTCCGCCAGTCGAAATGGTACCACACGCTGCGCCGCTGCAACCCGCGCCACCAATGACCTTCCAAGTAACCGCCGTGTTCGTAGTGCCCGTAACCGTAGCCGCAAACTGTTGTGTGCTTCCTACCGCCACTGTTGCGCTGCTTGGGCTAACCTGTACAGCTGCGCCAGCGGCGCCATTGCCCTTGGCATTGCTGCTCGTGCTCGTTAGACCCGCGCATCCTGAAAGGATGAGCCCTCCCGATAGAACGACAAATAAAAGGAATCTAACCGTTTGAGTCAGTTGCGAATGAGTGGCCTTTAACATTTGGCTCCGGCTTGCACATAAGCTCCGTATCGAAATGCGACACGGGCTTCTAACTACAGTGTTTACAGGAGCGAGATGTTCATTACAGCTGACCTACAGTCCCAAAAAGGGTCTCTGCCCAAATGCTGTCCCCCAATGTCCAACGTGACTAACCCTAATGGCCAACATGACCAAAAATGTCCGAAGGTGTCCAAAGGATGGGGTAAAGAACAGGTGAGAGGACACTCAGCAGACCTGGTCCCAAAAGCCGTATAAAACAGCGCCTAAATGACACAAATACAGGACTTAGGTTAAATCATCCTCGGCAGCTCGACGAACGGGCTCCGCTAAGCCAGCCCTCGCCTTTACAAGAGAATCGAAGCCTTCCTGTAGCCGGTAAAGAGCGAACCTACGAACGCTGCTGCCCAGTACAGGAAATCTCAACTCAGGCTGTTCCCGGGGTAATGGAGTTAAGACGGTATGTGCGGTATTGCAGGCCTGTTAAATCTTGATGGAGCGCCAGTCGCTCGGGAATCCCTCCACGGGATGATGCGGATGCTTACGCACCGCGGCCCGGACGATACCGGATTCCATGTGGAGAATGGCGTTGGTCTAGCGCACGCCCGGCTCAGTATTATTGATCTCGCTGGCGGCCACCAACCGATGTGCAACGAGAATTCCTCGCTCTGGATCACCTTCAATGGTGAGGTCTTTAACTACCTCGAACTGCGAGAAGATCTCCTCAGTAGGGGACACAAGTTCGCCACCCAATCAGATACCGAGGTTATCCTTCATCTCTATGAGGAAAAAGGAGAAGACTGCGTCCAATACTTGAATGGCCAATGGGCCTTTGCCATTTGGGACAACCAACGCCGTCGTCTATTTCTATCTCGCGACCGTCTAGGCGTACGGCCGCTCTTCTATACGCAAGCAAATAAGACCTTCCTCTTCGGCTCCGAGATCAAAGCGATCTTCGCTCATCCATCGGTCGCGCGAGAGATTGATGTCAACGGCTTGGACGAGGTATTTACTTACTGGTGTACGATTCCTCCTACGACCATTTTCCGAAACATCCACGAACTCCCTCCAGGCCATTCGATGACCGTGGATTCCGGCGGGATTGTGGTTCGGCAGTACTGGGATCACGAATTCGAAAAAATATCCGGGATTGTCGATCCTGCTAAGGAGAAGGCATACGCCAGCGAACTCCTCGATCTTTTGATTGACGCCACACGAATCCGCCTGCGCTCCGATGTTCCAGTGGGCGCGTATTTGAGCGGCGGACTCGATTCGACTGTTACTACTGCACTCGTCAAGAAGTTTACAAACGCCGAACTTCGGACCTTCTCCGTTTCCTTCGACGACGCGGAATTCGATGAAAGCTCGTTCCAGAACGAGGCGGTCCGCTTTCTGGACACCGAGCACCAGGACTTCCGCTGTACCAAGAATCAAATCGCCGAAGTATTTCCGGACGTCATCTGGCACACCGAAAAACCAGTCCTGCGCACGGCTCCCGCTCCCTTGTATCTGCTCTCTAGGCTGGTGCGCAAAACCGGCTACAAGGTAGTGGTAACCGGAGAAGGTTCCGACGAAGTTCTAGGAGGCTACGATATTTTCAAAGAAACCAAGATCCGGCGCTTCTGGGAATCGCAGCCCGATTCGAAGATGCGGCCGCTTCTTCTTCGCCGGCTGTATCCCTACTTGCAGAACATACAGAGCCAGCCCGATGCCTACCGCAAAGCATTTTTCCACATCAACGTCGACCACAATCTGCAGCCGTTCTTCTCCCACATTCCGCGCTGGCAGTTGACGGCCAAGCTGAAAACCTTTTTCTCCGATGCCGTCCGCGCAGAAATTTCCGGTGACGACGCTTACGGCAAGGTCCGAACGCGGCTACCCCAAAATTACTCATCGTGGGACAGCTTTTCCCAGGCCCAATACCTCGAGACGAAGTACCTGCTCCCCGGCTATATCTTGTCGTCGCAAGGCGACCGCATGGCGATGGCCCACTCCGTCGAAGGCCGGTTCCCCTTCCTCGACCATCGCGTAGTCGAATTCGCCTCCAGACTTCCAGTTTCTTTGAAAATGAAAGCGCTCAACGAGAAGTATCTCTTGAAACGCTGTGCGCGCGAGCTCATTCCTCCGTCGATCGCAAAGCGTCATAAGCAACCCTATCGAGCGCCGGAAGCATGCAGTTTTCTCCAGCCCGCCGCGCGCGAGTATATGGACGATCTGCTTTCCCCCGAACAAATACGGCGAGACGGCATTTTCGACGCGCCCGCGGTTACCAAGCTCGTGGACAAGTTTCACAAGGGCAGCGCCATCGGCACAAAGGACAACATGGGATTGGTTGGCATCGTCTCCACGCAGCTTTTGATTCATCAATTCATCAATCATTTCGAAGGCCGGACGGCTCCACATGACGCTTAACGAGGAATTGAGAGCGTTCGTGACAGATAATTTCATGTACGGTAAGCCCTACAAAGGCTTTGCAGATGACGACTCCTTCATCGAGCGCGGCATCATCGATTCCACCGCTGTAATGGAACTGGTTGCCTTTCTGGAAGTGCGCTATCGGATCAAGTTGCTCGACCAGGACTTGATTCCGGACAACCTGGATTCCGTCAACGGTTTGGCGCGCTTTGTGGAAAGCCGCCTTCAGACAAATTTCACGGGAGCTTGTGATGCAAGTCGAATCATTCTTGGAGCTTAGTGCCGCCAGATTCCCGCAGAAAACCGCCCTCGTATGTAACCGCAAGAGGTTCACCTACCGGGAGCTGGAAATGAAGGCCAATAGGCTCGCCTGCTCGCTGATCGCGGGCGGGGTACAACGCGGAGATCGCGTCGCCATTTACCTGGAAAACTCCGCGGAAGCGGTTATCGCGATCTTTGCCATCTTAAAGGCTGGCGCCGTGTTTTTGGTTGTGAATCCCACGACGAAGGCGGACAAGGTCTCCTACATTTTGAATAACTGCCGCGCCGCGGGATTGATCACTGATCGAACAAGACTCGGTACCCTGCCAGCCGCTGTGGCTGCCTCGCCTTACCTTCAGAGCGTCTGGGTCGCTGGCGGTTTACCCGCCGCGGAATCAGCGACGGCTAAGCACCAATTTGATTTGACTGCCGTACTCGAAAATCCCGGCCTGCCGGCCGTACCCCCAAGCAAGAAGTGCATAGACATTGACCTCGCTGCCCTGATCTATACCTCGGGTTCGACAGGGCGGCCCAAGGGCGTCATGCTGACGCACCTCAACATCGTCTCCGCGGCCACTTCGATCACCACCTACCTCGAGAACGAGCCCGGCGACATCATCCTGAGCGTGCTTCCGCTGTCTTTTGACTACGGGTTGTACCAAGTGTTGATGGCCTTCAAGGTTGGCGGCACGGTCGTGCTGGAGCGGTCGTTCACGTATCCGTACCGCATCATCGAACTGCTCAACGAAGAGCACATCACTGCATTCCCGATCGTCCCAACGATCTCTGCGGTTCTCTTGCAACTGAACCTTTCCGCTCACCGCTTTCCGGCCCTGCGCTACATCACAAATACCGCCGCGGTACTGCCCACCGGCCATATTCGCCAACTGCGTGACATCTTTCCCAGTGTCAAGATTTTCTCCATGTATGGGCTGACGGAGTGCAAGCGCGTTTCCTACCTGCCGCCGGATCAGATTGACGTTCGGCCGGCTTCCGTGGGACGTGCCATGCCCAACGAAGAGGTCTACATCGTGGATGACGCTGGCCAGCCTGTCTCAGCCGGCACCGTTGGCGAACTCGTGGTCCGGGGATCAAACGTAATGAAAGGTTACTGGGATTCACCGGAAGAGACGGACAGAGTGCTGAAGACCGGGCCCCTGCCCGGCGAGAAAGTGCTCCACACCGGCGACCTCTTCCGAATGGATGAAGAGGGATATCTATACTTTGTTGGCAGGAAGGACGACATCATCAAGACCCGGGGCGAGAAGGTCAGCCCTCGTGAGGTGGAAGACGTCCTTCACGCCATGCCCGGAGTGGCCGAAGCCGTGGTCATCGGCGTTCCCGATGAAGTGCTGGGCGCGGCCATCAAAGCCGTGATTCGGCTCCAAGCCGGTGTGAACCACACGGCAGAGCAGGTCATCCATTGGTGTTCACTCAACCTGGAGAATTTCATGGTCCCCAAATTCGTCGAGTTTCAGGTCGAGTTTCCTAAGACCTCGACGGGGAAAATTAGTAAACGGGAACTGACCATGGCCAGTGCGCCCGCCCCGCCAGTGACCTCTGAATGCCAACAATGAGCGTCGCAACCACTGCTTTCTCGGCCGACGTATTGAAAATCGATGCTGCCGCAGTCTCGGCCGACATCGAAAGTAAGATTCGCGAGATCGTCCTGCAACGGTTGAACCGTAAGGGTGTGGTCATTGCCATATCCGGCGGAATCGATAGCAGCGTCGTCGCAGCTCTGTGCCTCAAAGCGCTCGGAACTGCGCGCGTTCTCGGCCTGATGCTCCCCGAGGCCGATTCGTCTCCGGACAGCCTCCACTTTGCGAATCTCCTTGCCCAATCACTCGGTCTTCGCACGCACGTCGAAGACATTGCCGGCATTCTCACTGCCGCAGGCTGCTATCAGCGCCGCGACGAGGCCATCCGCAAGGTCATACCGCAATACACCGAAGGCTATAAGTGCAAGATCGTGCTGCCCGACCAAGTGAACGGCGCCGCCTACCCGATTTTCTCGGTCGTCGTCGAATCGCCTCTGGGCGAACGCACCAAAGCCAGGCTCACCCTTGAATCCTATCTGGGAGTGGTGGCAGCGACTAATTTCAAGCAGCGCACTCGCAAAATGATGGAGTATTACTACGCGGACCTTTTTAACTATGCCGTCGCCGGCACCCCGAACCGCCTCGAGTATGATCAGGGGTTCTTCGTCAAGAATGGTGACGGCGCGGCCGATCTAAAACCGATCGCCCACCTCTACAAAACACAAGTCTATCAATTGGCGGCATACCTCGGCATACCGCAAGAGATTCAGAAGCGGCCTCCTACAACAGACACCTATCCTCTGGACCAATCGCAGGAGGAATTTTATTTCCCGCTGCCCTACGACCGCATGGACCTCTGCCTTTATGCGAAGAACCAAGGTCTCCAACCGGAAGAAGTTGCGCCCGTAATCGAGCTGACCCCCGAACAGGTGGCTCGCGTCTACCGCGTCATCGACGCAACCCGCGCCGCCACGCGCTATCTCCATCACCCGCCGGTGCTCTGTGAAAACGTATTCGAGGTGCCGGCTGATGTCCGACTCTGAATCGCGGGCCTCGCGTCCCGTTCGCATTCTCCTGCTGGAGAGCGGCACCGGACCCGGCGGCTCGGTCAATTTTCTTCGCGATTTTCTTCTTCACGTGGACCACGCAACGGCACAGTTTATTGTTGGATTGTATTCTCCCAATCCGAGCAAGACCCTCGAGGAAATTCGAAGGCTCGGGCACTCAGTTGTCCTTTTCAATAAATCGCGTCCGGTCGCGCCAAAAAGCTCCGCCGGCTTTTCAGCCCTATTTGACGCGCGTCCGAAACGAGTGAGCAAGCTGAGAACTGCCGCCACAATTCTCTCGCGGCTTTTCCGCGTTCAAGTCCCGCTAGCCTGGAAGGTGTGGAGATTTGTCAATCGCGAAGCGATCGATATCGTCGTGCTGAATCAGGACGTTCACTACCACATTCCCGGCGTGCTCGCAGCCAAGCTGGCTGGCCGGCCCTGCATCTGCCGCAAGGCCGGAGGCATCGGCGAAG
The DNA here is from genome assembly GCA_035483835.1 of Terriglobales bacterium. GTDB lineage: Bacteria > Acidobacteriota > Terriglobia > Terriglobales > Acidobacteriaceae > JABDBE01. The sequence continues at coordinate 4,918 of DATHPO010000063.1, read as the reverse complement.
CGAGGCGGCTGAAACGGTTCTTGAATCTCGGCGTTGATCTGTTCGTGAGCATTTCCAAAGCCACTGAGGCCGACCAGCGAAATACTCCCGGTACCAAAAAGGTCGTCAATATTTACGAAGGTCTGGACCTGCAGCGCTTTGCAGCGCTTCCGCCCAAAGAGACCATGCGCGAATCATTGGGAATACCCGCGCATAAAAAAGTCGTAGCCGCGATCGCAAGAATGGAAATCGGCAAGGGCCTGCCGGAATTCATCCATATGGCTGCCGCAGTGATCCGCCGCTACCCGGATGTTGTCTTCCTGCTCGTGGGCGACCAAGGACCGCATGGCGGCACTTTGGCTTTTGAGCTCCGGCATCTCGTGCACTCCCTCGATTTGGATGAGCATGTGATCTTCACTGGCTGGCGCGATGACATTCCGGCGGTTATGACATGCATCGATATCTTCGTGCACTGTCCCACAACCTGGATCGAAGGCCTCGGAATTGGCCATCTCGAGGCCATGGCCTCGGGAAAGCCATCTGTCGTCTCCAGGAATGGTGGGTTGCCAGACGCCGCTATCGACGGCGGTACCGGATTCGTGGTTCCTCCTGGAGATATCCATGCCATGGCCGATTCGGTTGTGACCCTTCTCGAAAACGAGCAGCTGTGTCATAAATTCGGCGAACACGCCAGAATGCGCGTCGAGCAGGTCTTCGACGCCGAGCAAAATTCTCGCCAGCTTCAAGAACAAATTTTGAAGTATGCAAGACCAGCGAAGATTTTGGAATTGCGTGGCGCGAGTGTCTTGAAAGGGCCGAGTTTCTGATTATGCCTCAATACGAAGTGGTTTCCGCCGATCTCGTGAAAGACAGGCAAGTCGTTCTCGACTTGTGGCGGCAAAACCTCGCCGATGTCAGCCGCCTCGACGAAAAGTACGACTGGCATTTCCTCAACAACCCCTTCGGATTGGGGCAAATCTGGATCCTTATGGCGGATGGCCAACCAATCGGTACGACTTCTCTGGGTATGCGTCCCCTAAAACTTGGCCAGACTGCGACCACCGCTGGCGTAGCCTGCGACCTCGCCGTCAACAAGCATCACCGCTTTCTGCAACCTGCCCTGATGCTTCAGCGGGCGCTGCTCTCCTCGGCGCGTGCCGGAGTTCGAATAGTCTATGGAGTGCCAAATTCCGGCGGCGCCTCGGTTATGAAATATGTCGGGTATCAAGAATTCTGTTCTGTACACCGATACGTCAGGGTCTTGCGGATTTCTCACTACCTGCAGAAGTCCGGGAAGTTCGTGGCCATCGTCCCCTTCATTGGGAAGATGGCCGACCAGGGATTCGCCGCCCTACACTTGTTCGGACGGCAGCGGAGCAGAAGCCTCACGCAGGTTTTGCCCTCTTTCGATGAACGATTTGACGAACTCTGGAATCACATTGCTTCGGAGCAATGGGCCCTGACTGTTCGCGACCGGCGGTTCCTGAAGTGGCGATATCAGGAATGCCCGCTGCGCCAGTATAAAATCCTCGCGCTGCTTACGGAGGATAAGTCGAGGTTGCTTGGCTACTTGATCTACTACGTTGAAGACCACTCTGCGGTTTGCGCCGACTTCCTTGCATCGGGTGGCCCTGAGGATCTCGACTGCCTGCTGTCATCCTGGACGGGGCTCGCTTGGGGCTGTGGACTCTCCTCGCTGTCACTCAGTTGTTCCAACGGCACGCTTGCCGCCAATCTGCTCCGCCATGGTTTCTCGCGGCGATCGGCTCTGCCGCCACCCAAGCCCGATCGATCCAGCCGGCTCGAACACTGTAAGACTCTTTTCACCCACGACCAAAACTCCGCCACACAAGATGCCGTCGCGGGCGGTTGGTATTACACCGAAGGAGATTCACCGTACTAGGTTTTGACCTCCCGGTCCCGCCTTCCCACGCTGCACCCTAAATGAAGATCGTCCAACTCTTACCGAGCCTCGAAATAGGTGGAATGGAGCGCCTCGCCGTCGACCTCGCCCGCCAGCAAAAAGCAGAAGGCCACCAGCCCTCTATCTATTGCAGCAGCCATCCAGGTCAATTTGCGGCGCAAGCCAGTGCCGCAGGCGTGCCAGTGTATTCGTTTGGAAAAACCACAGGTTTCTCTCTCCGTCTGATCCGGGACCTCGCCTCCAGACTCCGCTTAGATCGCCCTGACGTGCTTCACGCCCACAACGCCCTAGTTCTCCACTATGCCGTCGCCGCCGCTCGCCTTGCTCGAGTCCCCGTCGTTGTCAACACTCGTCACGGCGGAAATAGCAACTGGGATCCCCACTGCGAGCGCATCTGGCGCCACGCCGTGCGCTGGATTGATTCTCTGGTCTTCGTTTCGGAAGGAGTTCGCGAATTCTACGTCACCAGGGATCGGCTTTCCCGACGCAACACCTCGGTCATCTATAACGGCATCGACGTCGGCAAATTCGCATCCCGCCCTGCCCATCCAACCCCCGCTCTACCCACGTTTCGCGTGGGTTCCGTCGGACGTCTTGTGCCTGCCAAAGACCATGTCACACTAATTCGATCGTTTGCGATAGTCAGTGCGGCAATGCCCGCCGCGGAGTTGCACATTCTCGGCGATGGCCCTTGCCGCGCTACAATTTCTCAAACTGCGGAATCACTCGGAATCACGAACCGGGTCTTCCTCCATGGCGCCAGTCTCGATGTCCCCGGTTTTCTCTCCACCCTCGATCTCTTCGTGCTTTCCTCCATCGATGAAGGTCTCCCGATTTCCCTAATGGAAGCGCTGGCAGCTGGCTTGCCTGTCGTTTCCACACGTCTTCCCGGCCTCACGGAGCTGGCGCCGGAGAATATCGTCGCGGGCTACTGCACTCCTGGTCATCCCGAATTGCTCGCTGAAGAAATCCTCCGCGCTGCCAATCGGCTTGATCTTCCTGCCCTGGGCGAAGCCGCTAGGCGCTGGGCACAAAAGTTCGCCATCCGGGAAACCTGGCACCACTATCAAGCCGTCTTCGAGGCCAGCCTCGCGAAGAAGAGGCGTTATCAAATGAACCGCCAGCCGTCCAGCACGACCGGTTTCGCGGCGATCAACCGCGGCCATTAGCGAATTCGACTCCCGATCGGATATAAGCCTCCGCCTAACATGAACATTTGCAGAAAGTTGCAGGTATCTTCTGGCGAGGACGCGTTTCCTCCTTGACAGTAAGCTATCTCTCGCGTATAGTAGTGATTGGGTAATATTGCGGTTCTACCCCGTCACCGCTAGCACGCCCGCCGACGTTTTCTGGTTTATGGCAGATTTTTTTGCTAAGTCTTTTAGAATCCGAACTTATAGCGGGACACCGTTTTTTCTATCGTGTTTTGGCCACAATCGTCCGCCCTTAAGCTCTTTATTTTCAGCGTTTACGCGACCGCCCATAGCTAACCCCTTTAGAAGCAACACTTACAAAAAAGGGGGGGGTACCCCATTTATAGTGAGCGGCACTTAATCATGACACTGCCACGACACAGCCAGATATGGCTCCCAGGCTATATAAAGGATAGGCTCAAGACCCTCGCACGCAAACCCGCGAAGAGGCTCTGGCTACTCTTCGCCGATCACTATGAGCCACTTTGGAATGGGGCCGACGAAGCGATAGGGACAGCGCGGGTTGCTCGATGGGCAACCCGTTGGCCGTCCATCGCTGCAAAGTTTCAGGATTCTGCCGGCTGCCCGCCCCGCTATACCTTCTTTTATCCCGAGGAAGAGTATCGTCCCCGTCTCATGGAACCTCTTGAGCGCATGACCTCCCATGGAATCGCTGACGTCGAGGTCCATCTGCATCATGACGGCGAAGGCCAACAGAACTTCGTTGATCGCATCAGTCGGTTCACAGAAACACTTGTCTCCCGCCACGGCCTGCTCAGGAAAAGCAAAGGCAAGGTGTCCTTCGGATTCATTCACGGCCTCTGGGCACTGGACAACTCCCGCCCCGACGGCCGCTTCTGCGGCCTCAACAATGAGATCTCTCTTCTCCGCGACCTCGGCTGTTATGCCGATTTCACCATGCCCTCGGGAGCATCCCCAACGCAAGCTCGCCTGATTAACACGATCTACTGGGCCGTGGATGATCCCGAAACACCAAAGTCTTACGACACCGGCGTTCCCCTCACTCCTGGCGGCACGGCCACGGGCGATTTATTGATGATTCCAGGCCCGTTCGGTCTGCGGTGGGCACAGCGCCTGCTGCCTCGAATTGAGTTCGGCGAACTTTGTTCCTACGATCCCGTCACCAATTACCGCGTCCGTCGCTGGCTCGAACTTGCCCCCCGCATTGGAGACGACATTTTCCTCAAACTCTTTACCCACGGCACGCAGGAGCGCCACTCCAAGTATTTGCTAGAGGGTGGCCTGGAGTTCACGCTCTCTCTCATCACTAGGGAGTGCCAGCGCGCGGGTCTCGATCTGCACTTCTCAACGGCCTGGGAGATGCGTCAAGCGGTCGACGCAGCCGCTCAAGGAGATAGCCGCCCAACGCATCAAATGGATCGCACAAACGCGGAAGAGTTGGTAATGAACTGATTCAACGAACCGCAGTTTCCGGTTTGCCGCTCCGTCATTACCGCACAGCAGATTCCTCATCGTTACGATTCGCCTGATGCAGTATCAAGATTGCCAGCCAAGATATCGTCGAGGGTGAACATCCCGGAATCTCGAGACGCCTATCTCATCAACTTCGTAGAAACGTAAAACTCAAGAAAGTGAGGTTCCTTTATGAATGAACCAACCTTCAAGAAGGACCAGCTTACGCAACAAGTCGCAAGAGACAGGCATTCGGCACCCCTCGATTTGCTCCCGCCCTCCGATGTCCCGCGCTCGAAGAGCCGCCGGAAATTCCTTGGCAGCGTACGGGGAGTTGCCCTGGCCGGCGCAACCGCAGGCGTAATCGGCCTCGAGCCGCTTTTGGGCT
>DATHPO010000062.1:0-10237 GCA_035483835.1 Terriglobales bacterium | reverse complement strand
AAGCTGCCGCCTTCCAGTGCCATCATGCTGGGAGGACCCCACGGTCCGTTGTAGTTTTCACCCTTGCGGCAGGACATTACGCCGCGGCCGTATTGTGCTCCGACAATAAAGGCAGCCTTGAGCACGGATGGAAAGACCACTACGCAGTCGGCCTTGTCCAATAGGTCCTGCGGGATATCGTCCGGAACGTCGAGGATCTCTTTCAGAACGGTGCCGGAGTTTTGCAAACGGTCTTCATCTTTTTCCTTGTCGTCACCGCGACTTGCGGTAGCAAGGACCAGTAGTGCCACCATCGCGCACGTCAATGCTTTTTTCACGAAACTCTCCTTCGGATTGAGTTGTTGGATCGCCTAACCGCTAACCGCGAGCAGTTCCGCCTCGCGTCAGGTGCATGATGAGTGTGACGATGAATACAACCAGGAACACGAAGAAGAGGATCTTCGCAATTCCGGCAGCCGCAAACGCGATCCCTCCAAATCCGAGGAACCCCGCAATCAGCGCTACCACCAAGAACAGCAACGCGTAGTAAAGCATATTCGAAACCTCCTGAACTAACGAATTTCTCTGGAGCCCACCTGAAAAACTTCCCGAATCTTCGAGGCATATTACTTCCCGGTCCGAATCGCGAACCATACCGAGAAAGCCGTATGGTTAGCTGAACTTTCGGGTAGCGTGCGCGTTACGTTGATAGGGAAACTGTGATGGTCGGTGGCCAGGCGGCCTGTAGGCAGCATGTTCGAAGCGCGTGGCAAAATTACACACTAGCGCATCGAAACTTGATTGATTATAACCGTAAGTTGCTGATTCGACTAAAGAAACACCGTGCGCGGCACTTGGTGCTGAAAATGCACATAACACAAACAGGAGGAAGCAAATCATCATGTTCGATATATTCAAAAGGCTCCCCGATGGCAACTTTGTTTGGATCTCCGAAGCACAGAATTTGGAAGCTGCGAAAGCGTGCGTCGAGCGTCTGCAGAAGATCGTGGAAGGAACGTATCTGATCCATTCACCGTCGCAAGGGCTGGTGCTGGAGCACTCGTGCAGTAAATATGCTGCGTAGTTCTGGCGCCGACGGCTCGCGAAGCTAGAAAGGGCCCAGCTAGTATTTTCTCCCCAGCGTGTCCTCTCAGTGCCCTGTCCGTCCCGACATGTCGATAGGAAATCCGCGACGTTAATTCGAACTTCCTACCGTTCCTCGAATTTATCTGAAGTAAAATGCAAAGTTAGCCGACGCCGTAAATTTGCGCGGTGACTCCGGCGTCTCCGGGCTTGTGCGGGAAACGGCAATCGAGCAGTATCGTCGAATGAATTTTGATGTCGTTCGGCCATCTTGATCCCCAAGGAGCAACTGATTCATGACTGCGAGAACCAGCATCGCTGTTTTGACGGGCGGAGGCGACGTACCCGGTTTGAACTCTGTGATCAAGTCCGTGGTGTACCGCGCCACTGAGATGGGGCGCAACGTAATCGGCATTCGCAAGGGCTGGAAGGGCTTGACGCACATGAATCCCGCCGAAAAATTCGATGCGACTTATGCGCGAGAGTTGACCCGCGAAAATACCAGGACGATTGACCGCACCGGCGGCACTGTGCTGCATACTTCTCGCACGAACCCCAGGCGCGTTGGCGCAGGAAAAACGCCCGAACACATGTCGAGCGCGCAACTCGCTAAACTTTCTTTCGACGGCAAATCCTACGACTTCACGCCTGTAGTTTTGGAAAATCTCGAGCGGCTGGGGGTTGGCTGTCTGATCGCCATCGGTGGCGACGATACACTCAGCTTCGCGGCTGCTCTCTCAAGTAAGGGATTCCCGGTGATCGGCGTTCCCAAAACAATGGACAATGACGTGCGCGGTACCGAATATTGCATCGGATTTTCCACGGCGATCACTCGGGCTAAAGACTCGATCACCCGCCAGCGCACTACGCTGGGCTCGCATGAACGCATCGGCATCTTCCGTATCTTCGGCCGCGATTCCGGCTTTACGGCGCTTTACACCGCTTATGTGACTTCGACTCGCTGCCTGATTCCCGAATACCCGTTCGATCTCGACCTCGTCAGCAACCTGCTGCTGGAAGACAAACGCAACAATCCCAGCAATTATTCCGTAGCTGTGGTCTCCGAAGGAGCGGTGTGGAAAGAGGGTAGTATCGGCGAAGTCGGCGAGGCCGATGCCTATGGTCACCGGAAGAAAGTGGATATCGGCCACGCATTGGCCGATGAAATTCAGCGGCGAACCGGCGAGGAAACGGTCTCCAGCGATCTGACCTATGACTTGCGCAGCGGCGACCCCGACGCCATAGACAAAATCGTAGCGATTACGTTTGCCAACATTGCCTTGGATCTGATTCGTGACGGCGTGACCGGGAAGATGGTGGGAGTACAGAACGGCTGCTACGCGCACGCGCCTCTGCCGGCGTCTTCTTCCGGAGTGCGCAAAATTGACGTCGCAACGCAGTACAACACCGAGCGCTACCGTCCCAACTACGCTTCGAAACTCGGCGATCCGATTCTACTGAGCCGCGCGTAAGATCGGCGCGCTAACAACGTGGTAAGGACGACGTCGAAGAACCAAGGAGGAGTGAGTAATGAGCAAAGTGCGAGTTCTCGTTGGCACACGCAAGGGCGCGTTTATCCTGGCGGCGGACGGCAAGCGCGAAAGATGGGACGTAAGCGGTCCACACTTCGCGGGCTGGGAGATTTACCACCTCAAAGGATCGCCTGCCGATCCGAATCGGCTGTATGCGTCGCAGACCAGCGGGTGGTTTGGGCAGGTGATTCAACGTTCAAGCGATGGCGGTAAGACGTGGGAAACCCCCGGAGGGGGCGTGACCGCAACGCCGGACGGGATGCCATCCGGCGAGAGCAACAAATTCCTGTACAACACTTCCGCCGAGAACGGCAAGCCGCTCACGACGCACCAGTGGTATGACGGCACGCAACATCCCTGGGAATTCAAGCGCGTATGGCATCTCGAACCATCGCTCACAGACCCAGATGTGGTCTATGCCGGTGTTGAGGATGCAGCCTTGTTCCGTTCGACTGACGGTGCGCAGACGTGGCACGAACTTTCCGGATTGCGCGGCCACGGTTCGGGACCTCACTGGCAGCCAGGCGCTGGCGGCATGTGCCTGCACACCATACTTCTGGATCCGAATCATCCGGACCGAATATTCATCGCGATCTCGGCGGCGGGCGCCTTCCGAACCGATGATTCCGGTAAAACCTGGAAACCGATTAACCGCGGACTGAAATCCAATACTATCCCCGACGGAGCCGCCGAAGTTGGCCACTGCGTGCACCGGATCGCGATGCATCGCTCGCGTCCGGACGTGCTCTTCATGCAGAAGCACTGGGATGTGATGCGCAGCGATAACGGCGGCGAATCATGGCAGGAAATCAGCGGCAATTTGCCTACTGATTTCGGCTTCCCGATCGACGTTCACGCGCACGAACCGGAAACCGTCTACGTTGTGCCGATCAAGAGCGATTCAGAACACTTTCCGCCCGACGGGAAGTTGCGCGTGTATCGCAGTAAGACCGGTGGTAACGAATGGGAAGCGCTGACGAAAGGACTGCCGCAAAGCAATTGCTACGTGAACGTGCTGCGCGACGCGATGGCCGTGGACTCGCTCGATTCGTGCGGCGTGTACTTCGGCACCACAGGCGGCCAGGTGTATGCGTCGCCGGACGCCGGAGAGAACTGGGCGCCAATCGTGCGTGATCTTCCAGCCGTGCTTTCTGTCGAGGTACAAACGCTGCAATGATCCGAGTGATTCTCCCCGCACACTTGCGGACGCTGGCGCGCATCGATGACGAATTGAAGATCGATGTGAATGCCCCGGTCACGCAGCGTTCGATTCTCGACGCGATCGAGAAACGATATCCGATGTTGCGGGGCACCATTCGCGATCACGTCACCAAACAGCGACGGCCGTTTTTGCGCTTCTTCGCCTGTGAGGAGGATCTGTCCCATGAGTCACCGGACGCGCCACTTCCAGACGCGATCGCCTCGGGGGCGGAGCCCTTCTTCATCATTGGAGCTATCGCAGGCGGTTAGGAAAGTGCAGCGCCGCCACTTTTTTGGTCCATGCACCAAGAACGTTGGGGCAATATTTATCATTCCACTCAAGGCAAAGGGGAACCTTCATGGCAACTGCAAAAAGAAGCTTCATGAAACTCAACGAAGTGCCCGAAATCGTGACTTGGCCGGAAACGCATTACGCTTTCATCGAGAAAATTGGGCCATTCCAGGAAACAGCTCCCCAAGCTTGGCAGACGATGCACCAACTTATTCCCACAATTTCAGAACACAACAAAATCACCCGATACATGAGCCTTTATAAAGTCGAGCCAAAGATATATCGCGCAGGTGTTTCGCTCGAGGCCACGCCGAACAATTTGCCGGAGGGCGTGGAATACACAAATTTCAAAGGTGGGAAGTATAGCCGTTTTATTTTGACCGGTGCCTACTCCAATTTGCCTGAAGCTTGTGCCCGCGTTTTTGAGATTGTCGCCGACACAAAAATCCAGATGCGCGACGAATTCTGCATCGAAAACTACATAAACGATCCGCGAACGACGCCCGAGGACCAGCTGATCACCGAGATTCTGATTCCCGCGGTCTAGATATCAGGACGCAAAATCCAGCGCGCCAACTGCAGTGAGGAGCGCCATGCGATTAAATCCTTATCTGTTTTTTGCGGGCCAATGCGAAGCAGCCTTTAAGTACTATGAGAAGTCGCTTGGTGGCAAAAGCAGCATGATGATGACCTACGGGGAATCTCCGATGTTAGAACAAGACGGCAAAGTGCAAATGGCCTTGCCGAAAACCTTCTGGTCCGCCCGTTTCGGTAAGCTCGTAGATCGTTTTGGCATTCGCTGGATGATTAATTGTGAGCAGGCATCATAACCATCCGAGCGAATCGGCACAGCCTTCGTCCCACTGCGGACAACGCTAACGAGACCTGCGCCGAAACAAGACTCGGTGCTTACGTAAACCCCAGATCAAAAGCGCGACGGAAGATGCTGCGCCAAATAGACCTGCGAAACTCTTCGGCTTGAGAACGCCTCCTAACCCAGCGAATAGCGAAACGATACGCCTCCGACGATGAAGCGAAAAATGAATTGCATGTTTAGGCGCTCCGTACGTGAACATCGATCTCCTCGCAGCGCAGCGGACAAGCTCAGTCTATCGCACCCGCCGATGTGATCAGCCGAACTGCCGATCGCGAAAACACGAGGGATATTGAGTGTCCAAGCGGCGGGCCATAAAGAGACTATGATTCGAAACTAAGGCTTTCCGTGTATGTGAAAAAGACGGCGCGCCTGTTGTGATTGTGAAACGACGGGCCCAAGGCCAGCGATCCTGACGATCAAGGAGAGAAAACACAATGAACTGGGACCAACTGCAAGGGAAATGGAAGCAATCGAAGGGCAAGGTACGCGAGAAGTGGGGAAAGTTGACGGACGACGATCTCGACGTGATCGCCGGAAAGCGCGACCAACTCGTAGGCCACATTCAAGAGCGCTACGGCATTGCCAAAGAGGAAGCCGAAAAGCAAGCCGACGCGTTTGTTCAGGGTCTGTCAGAAGGCCAAAAGGCCGCTGGACACCGATAGCTCCTATTCGCCGCCAATACGACCCGGCCCAACAAAGCTGTTGTGTCACAGGAGGGAAGACTGAAATATGAAAGCGAGTACAATCCTGGGCATTATTCTCGTGGTGCTTGGTATCATTTCGTTCGCGTACCAGGGGATCAATTACACTACGAACAAGAAGGTTGTGGACATTGGATCCGTACACGCTACGAAAGAGGAACATCACACCATTCCTCTGCCTCCCATCCTCGGAGGTCTCGCCCTCGTGGGCGGTATCGTCCTCGTGATTGCCGGCTCCAAGGGTTCGGTGTGATCAGCGAAGGTTAGTAGTGGGCCGTGCTGCCCGTCGAAATTCAGACCTAATTATTCGGCACACTGGCGGTCGGGGGATTTCCGCCTCGAGGAGTTACAGTCGTTGAGGCTGCACCCAGAATCTTTCGACTCCTTTTCTCCTGCACGAAAACCACAACCGAAAGCTTCTCACGATTCCAATGAGAATCGAATTTCACGCGGGGAGCGCCGGTAAAAGACGGCGAAGTCCCGCTCGCAGCCGCTGCCCCGATTTTGGACAACGACCGCAACGTGGCAACGTGAGCCAAGACGTGTCCGGCATTCTCGCCGCGATTCACAGAGGAACGTAAGCCATCCTCGGTCACCGCCATCCACACCTCGGCAGTGTCGCCGGGTGTATCTCCCACGAGCTTTCCCACCGAGACCGTAAAATGCTGCGGGCCGCTGGCGTCTGGGGTCCCTCCGGTAATCGCAACATCCGTCTTCGGCGAGCTTGCGGCTTTTTGGATTGCAGATGAAGCATCCCGCGGGCTGCTACCAACAAACTGGCTCTGTCCGTCCACAACCATCTGCGGCGTGTAAGCTTCTGTCTTGAACAGCGCTCCATAATCTAGCTGTCTCTGCGTCCAGTCTGCCGAGGAGTACGGATCGTTCCAGCCGTCGTGATTCCAGTAGTCTACGTGTTCTTCCAGTGCAATTACGTCCGCACCCGGCAGCGGTTGGTGCTCGGCTAATTTCTGCAACAGCGTATCCGCAGGCGGACAGCTGGAACAGCCTTCCGATGTGAACAATTCGACGACAACGGGCTTGCGCTCCGATGCCGCAGAAGACCTCTGCGCCACAGCCGGCGATGCGCAGCATCCACACAAAACAAAGATAGCGAGCCATGCCCCGAGCGCACGCTCAGGTAACTTCCGCAATTCGATGACTCTCCTGAGGCAAACTATTTCCGGCATCACAGCACCTTCTCCCCGACCCACTCCAATCGTTCGCCAATACAGGCCAGAAAGCGGCTCTCCGCACATTGTCCCATAACGCCAGGGACTCCACGGGGCGATCTGCGGCTCGCCACAAAAATTAGCGCACATCCGCGGCGCTTGGCGACAGTAAGACACAACGCGTCGAGAACCATCGGTTCCCATCGAAGCGTGCGCGCCAGAACGGAACATACTAGTCGGTCTCGCGGCCGAACCAGAATCGTGCCCGTTAGTCCTTTAAACGTAGGGACGCACTACTTTGGCGGAGCGGAGGTCAGTTCCAATTCCGTTTCGCGGCGGAGAGTTTGCGGTCGCAATCTGCGAGCTCAAATCGAAAACGCGACCGACGACGCCGTCGGCGTTACAGTCGGGGCGGCGCGGGTCACTACAGCCGCGAGCGCACTCGATCGTTCGAGGACGCTCGCAGCCAGTTTTTGTATAGCGCGTGTGAAGCCGCGCGAGACGGTGCTTTTACTTAGCGCACTTCTCCGGATGAGCAGCGCAGCTTTTCGCTTGAGCAATCAGCGCCTGCCCCTGGGCGATTATTTCGCTGGCCACTTTCTGATCAATTGGTTGTCCGCTGAACTCGGCCCCCTCCAGCATGGTCTTGATCTGTGCAGCCAAGCCGTCGCGTTCAAGGGTCCATTGCGAGATCTGGTTCTCGAGGTTGTTATACACCGCGTCGCCCCTTGATGTGCTCGTGATCGCGTAGGTCGAGACCGCGAGAGTGCTTTTCGAGAGTTCCCCGAAAGGCGCGTTGATCTGCTTGTAGGTTTGCCCGAGATCCAACAAGGTGTCCGAATGCGCGCGCAGGCTCTGCGGCAGGACTTTGGGATCGAGCAGTTCAACGATGGTGCGACCATCGTGCTGATAGTCATCGGTGAGGCCGAGAAGCGTCATCATCGTTGGCCGCAGGTCTACGTGGTCGGTGAAGAAATCTCTGGGTCCCGTTACGCCGAGATTCTTAACCCCGGGCCCAGCGATTGCGATGAACGTCCGCGCGATGTCCGGCTGGATGTCGCCGTGATTCCAGGCGAAGCCGGTGCCGACAACGGGAGTGGTGCTGCCCACGGTCTCGAGGAAGAAATTGGGGTTCCCGAAGAACGTGAACGTAGGTTCGCGGTTGGGATCCGCAAGGGTGTTCATGTGCAGCAGCTGCATGGCCGCAGGATCGACAATCGCTCCTTGCAGATCCGGCCCCAGACCGGTGCCGAGCAAGCTCTCGCTTAATCCGGTGTGCGGATTCACCACGCTTAGCCCCGCCATAGTCTTCTCCAGCATGCGGACGGTGCTGCTGTTGGGAAGCGGCTCTCCATTCACGTAGGTGGTAGCGGCGTCATCAAAATGGATCGAGTACGACGTCGGGTCGCCGGCAGCCTGAGTGAGGCCGAGCAAATTGATGTCCAGTTCGCCCACGCCATTCGTTCCGTAGGTGCAGGGCACATCTGGCACGACGTTGCCATTTCTCTCGATTTTGGCGCCGTCGCAATTCGCCGGGCTCGGCGCGCCCCCAACAAAATGGTCGCCTTCGTCGGGCGTGAAGATGAATAGGGTGTTGCTCTCATCGATGCCGGCTTCCTTCAGGTGTAGGAAAAAGGTGCCGAAAGCAGCATTGTAATCAGCCAACTGAGCCACGTATGGGGCCTCGCCGGGGCCGAAGGTGCCTTCGGCGGTGGTGGTCTCTTCGTGATTGTCGTGAGCGTCGGCGATGTAGGCATATACGACGGGAATGCCCTTCTTCAGCATCGTTTCGACCACCGCGAGCGTCTGCGCCGGGGTCGGATCGAAGTCCAATTGGTTGAACCCGGTAAGCGGAACTCCGTGATAATCAACGATGCTGCCAGTGGAGCTGCCTGTAAGCGCCGGGTTTATATACTTAAGCCCGAACAGCGCCTGATAGCCGGAGTACCCGCCCGGTTCGTCCGGCAAGGCGTCATTCACCGCCACCACACCCAGGCTCGGGTTTGACTGGCAGATGGGGTCGTTGAGCGCGCAGTGGATCGAGACGCCGATAAAATCGTTGTTCTGGTTGGTGCTGGTCTCCATCCCTTGCGGAGACGTCGGGCCGCCGAAAACTTTGTACACGTCGAATGGCGCGCGCTCCAACACGATATTTGCCGTCGAGAAGGCGCCAACCGTGCATCCCGCTCGGGTGAACGGCACCCAGGGCGCTGGGACGTTCTGGCCCGAGGGCGTCGTGAGCGCAAAGGTGTTGTCATCGGTACCCGAATTGATATCCGACACCTTATCGGTCCAGTAGAAAAATGAAGAAGGAAACAAGCCAACTTCGCCCGCTGTCGTCGGCGAGAATACGCCGAAGCTATTGGCGATGAAGACGCCGGTATTGTCGGAGTAGAGACCGATCTGCGTGGTAAGAATGTCGTTGGCCGTGTGCGAGATGAGGACCGTGTGGTCACCGGCGTCGAGCGTGCCATGCTGCTTGATGAAATTCAGCAAGTTCGGCATTTGCTCGAGGTCTGATGGGACGTTAGGATTGTCGCGGGTAAAGTGCACGTTGTCGAATTCGACGTAAACCACATGCTTGATTTTTCCCGATGGGGAGTTCAGTTGACATTGCCCATTGGCGGACCCGGCCAGCCCGATCGCCAGCAGGCTGCCGCCCATCACGGACGTAAGCACACGACGCAACAGTTTTGCTTGGAACATCGCTGATTCCTCCAGGATTGCGCGTTGAACCGCGGACCGCAAGACACGGACCCGTGGGTGCAAATCTAGTACGCGACTGAAGTAACATCGCAGCGAACGCTCGGTTAAAATCTCGTGTCACCGAAATAATCGCACCTCAAGCCGGAGGCCTGGAAGCAGATCGTTGCCATTCCCCTATCCGCCCAAGAGTCACCGCGTCCACTGGGAGCGCTGAACGCGGAACAAAGACTTCTTCGTTGCCATCGTGCTCGGTAGTCTTAAATGCGCTAAATCTCGTGCAAGGCCGCGAAGCAGTTGTCGCAAGTCCGTCGGGAACTTTCGAACCCTTCATCGTGCACTACGCGGAGACGTTTATCGTACCCGCCTGCGTTGGCCCATACACGATTCGGCCGCACGGCGATGCTGCAGGCCAATGCGCCACGATTAAGGCGTTCGTTCGCACAAAGGTATAAGCACCCTGAGCCGAATACCGTGCATTTTCTCCTCGCAAAAATCCGCTGACAACTTCGTTTGGCGCTGACGAACGCACGAACCAGAATCGCTTTACAGGTAAGACGTGTCCGGCGACGCGAGGTTGGCGCCGGATAGAAGTGCGCTGTCGCGGTAGCCAGGCTTCACGATGATGTAGCTTTGTTCGCGGAGTTCGGCGAGGTAGTCGCGTATGAGGGGCTGCATTTTCTGCGCGTGGATGGTGTTGC
>DATHPO010000061.1:0-37731 GCA_035483835.1 Terriglobales bacterium | reverse complement strand
GATATATCGCTATCGATAGAAACGACATCGATGTGAATGCCCAGAGGATCTGCATGGGGCAGCCCAGGGCATGTTTGACCTTGAAAGTGACCGGAGCGGCACTGGGTCCGGCGTTTCTAATACATCCCAGGAGATGAGCATGAAGATCACTACTACAATCGCACGGTACTTGCTCGGTTTGATCTTTTTGACGTTCGGGCTGAACGGGTTCCTTCACTTTATTCCCATGCCGCCACCTACGGGCGTTGCAGCGCAGTTCTTCGGGGCCCTGTTCGTGTCCCGGTTTTACGTGGTGATTTTTCTGCTACAAATAGTGCCCGCGGTCCTGTTGCTTGTGAATCGGTACGTGCCTCTGGCACTGACGATTCTGGGGGCCGTGGTTGTCAACATACTTTGCTTTCACATTTTCATGGCGCCTGCGGGTTTGCCGCTGGCTGTCGTCGTTACGGTTTTATGGTTTCTTACGACTTGGAGTGTGCGTTCGGCGTTCGCGGGGATCCTTCAACGTAAGGCGTGACGCGAACGCGAGAGGAGGAAACGTGACCAACAGCATATCGACCTTGCTGATCCGCAATCTTCGCGACGTCTTTGGTGAAAATGACCCCGCACTGCGACGCGCGGCCATCGACGAGATCTTCACCGAAGATTGCGTGTTCTACGAGCCCAAAGGCGTCTACCGTGGCCGCGACGAGATCGATCGTGTGGCGGCCGCGATCAAGGCTACTCACCCTGACTTTCAATATCAACCCATTGCCGAGCCCGAGGAATTGGGCAATGGCGGGCGGGTCCGATGGGTATCGGGCCGCCCTGGTGAGGCGCCAGCTTACGCCGGGACTGACTTCATCATTTCCCGGGACGGCCGGATTGTCGGCCTTTATCTCTTTTTCGACAAGCTACCCTGAGCTGGACTTTGCCGCGCTACGGCCCAGCTGTGGACGCTCACTTGAGAACGGGATTGTTGAGCTAACGTCCTTGACGAGATCCTGCACCCCGATTTCGTCAAGGACGGCGACTTTACTTCGTATCAAATTTAGAAGCGGCAGGTAGCCGCGGGGGAAGAAAACAATGAAGGTTCTTGTTACAGGTGCAACGGGCACGGTAGGCGGCGAGCTAGTCAAGGCGCTCCTTCAGCGCGGAGCGCATGTGCGGGCTTTGACACGCAAGCAGCACAAGCCAGGTACGTTTCCTGGCGCGGTAGAGATCGCTCTCGGCGACCTGAGTGATCCGGTCTCGGTAGCGGAGGCGATCAAGGGAGTCGACAAGTTGTTCCTGCTGATTGGCAATGTCCCCGATGAGTTCACGCAAGCTCTTACCGCTTATGGCTTAGCGAAGAAGGCCGGTCTGAAGCATCTGACGTACCTCTCAGTCTTTAAGGCGGATCAGTTTCTCGAGGTGCCGCATTTCGCTGCGAAGCATGCCGTCGAGGAAGCGATTCGTGCGGGCGGGATGCCTTATACGATTCTGCGGCCAGGGTACTTCGTTCAGAATGAGCGACGGCTCAAGCCCGTGTTAACCGGAGCTGGCGTGTATCCGGTTCCCGCCGGGAACCAGGGCCTAGCCGTGGTGGATGTTCGCGACATTGCGGAGGTAGCCGCGATATCGCTCACAGAAGAAGGCCACGAGGGAAAGACGTACGACCTGGCTTCGTCAGAGATGCTGACTGGTCCGGCAGCGGCAGCCACATGGTCAAACCTGCTGGGCAAAAAGATCACTTACGCCGGACACGGAGACTTCGATGGCTTTGAAGCGCAACTGCGGAAAACAGGGAGTCCGAGTTGGATCGCCTACGATATTCGCGTCATGTTTCAGGGTTACGTCGAGCGTGGATTCAGCAACACGGAGGACCAGACGGCGCGCTTTGCGGCCTTGCTTGGGCACCAGCCGAGAACCTACAGCAGCTTCGCTGAAGAACTAGCAAAGGAGTGGGCTGCGGCGCGCTAAGAAATAGGAAGATGCGCTATGTCGGACAAAATTCATGAATTGCTGAACCGCAACCTCCAGGAGGTTTTCGGTGAAGGCGACGCCGCCCGCCATCGTGCGGCAATCGAGGAGCTCTGCCCGTGCCGCAAGGGTCGGCGACCCGGCCTCAACTTAAGGTGACTGATCGGGGATTTTTGTAGCTCCGACGCTTCCCAGACTTCAGGAAGGATCGAGCATCCGCAAGTTCAACGGCATGCGCGCCCGGCGTGACGGGGTGCGCCAGCTGCGGGCACCCCTAAAAACCTAAAGGCCGTCGCTTGGCCGTGCTGCAAGGGCCGGCCCCCGCCGGCAAAATCATTCCGAGCGAAGCGCTTGTATGACGTCGACGCGGGCGGCGCGGGCCGCCGGCAGCATCGAAGCGACTACCGCCGCGCCTAACAGCACCAACGCAGAAACGATCACGGGCAATGCGCCCGGCATTTTTAAGTCGCCGAAATAGCTGCCGGCCACACGCGTAACGACCAGCCCGAACACCGCGCCCGCCAGTACGCCGACGACAGCCATCACGACGCCATCCGCGACAACACCTCTGAGTATATTTTCCGGCTGTGACCCAAGCGCCATGCGGATGCCGAATTCGCGTGTGCGCGCGCTGACAGAAAACGCCAGTACGCCCGCGACGCCAACGACGGCAATCAGCAACGCGACCGCTGCGAACACGCCGAAGACCAAGGAGTTCAAGCGGTCTGGCGCAAGCACTTTTGCACGGATGTCTTCGAGAGTGGCGGCGTGCTCAACGGGTTCATCAGCGGCCATCTGCCGGATAATCTTCGTCACCGGCGCTACCAGCGAATAAGGATTTGCGGTGGTGTGAATGAAAAGGTGACCGCCAAACAGGGCGGAGTCTGCAAAGGTGCCATAGATGGTGGGGATGGGTTCCGGGACGATATGTACGTCATCTATATCGGCGACGACGCCGATAATGCGATGTGGCGACATGAATCTGGACTTTTCTTCTTTGGTACCAGGTATGAACTCGAAGACGGGATCGGTCCAATAGACATGCCGGCCGACGGCGTCCTGACCAGGGAACATGCGCTGCGCCAGGTCCTCACTGACGATGACGACGGGCTCGTCATTCGTGCGGTCCAGGTCGTTGAAATCGCGTCCCTCAAGCATGGGAACTCCCAGCGAGGTGAAAAAGCCGGGAGAAATCGTACGCATCCCCGCGCGAGGATCGTCCTTGCCATGAACGTGACCATCGCCAGAGAATTGCATACCGATCCCGTAGTTGTCCGCATCACGCCAGGGAGCGACCATAGCGAAAGCCGTGGTGGTTACTCCGGGTAGCGCATCGATTTGACGGATCGATTCCTTGTAGAAATCCAGGACTTGCTCAGGCGTTTTTCCGTAGTACGGCGGCGGAACATCCACGACCAGGACATGGCGCGTGTCCACGCCCGTCCTGGTCTGTTGCAGCGCGATCAGCGTAGTGATCAACACGCTTGCTCCCGCAAGCAACACGAAAGACGCGGCGATTTGGGTGACGGCGAAGATGCGCTGCCGGCGGCTAGTGCTGCTGGTGATGCGGACGCTGCCGCTGGCGAGGTTCATGCCATTCGACGAATTCGCCGAGGGCAGGCGCGGCACAAATGCCAAAATCACCGCGGCGATTATCGCCAGCGCCACTCCCACCCAGAGCAGGCTGGAATCGACCGTCAAATCCAGCGCGCGGACGGAAAAGCGCGAGGCGTAGCGAGCCAAGATGGTGACTAATGGCTGCGCGATGATTAAGGCGATGGCTGCGCCGGCGCCGCAGAGCAGAAGACTTTCGGCTAACAACATACGGCGCAGCGCCCAAGTGCTCGCGCCGAGGGCGGCGCGGATCGCGAGTTCTCCCTCGCGGCGAACCGTCCGCGCGAGAATCAGGTTGGCAACGTTCGAGCAGGCGATGATGAAGACAAGGCCCGAGGCAGCGAGAAGGACGAGGAGAACGGTACGCGCGCCAGAGGTAATCTGGTCGCGAAGCATCTTCGCGTCAATGTTGTAGCGGGCGTTATCAGGATAGGCGTCGGGATGATCCTTTAGCATCGAGGCATACCCGGTGCGCAATTCGCTGCGAGCCTGCTCGAGCGTAGCGCCGGGAGCAAGCTTACCGAACAGTTCGGTCATGCGATGGACGCGGCCGGTGACCATCGTGGCGGAGAGGTGGTGCGGGCTGGTGACGAGGTTGGCGATGATTTCTGTCTCCGCGGGATACGGCACTGAGGGTTCGAGCACGCCGATCACCGTGGCCGAACGATCGCCAAGGCTGCTGAGGCGCACCGTCTTGCCGATCACACTAGGATCTTTTTTGTAAACGGTGGACCAGAAGTTGTACGTGAGCACGACGACGCCGGACGCATTGGGACCGTCGTCCTGAGGTCCGACGAGGCGCCCCAGAACCGGACGCAGACCCATTACTTCAAAGTAGTTGCCGCTGACCACGCCACCTTGCACCACGCGCGGTTCACCGAGTCCGACCATCGTAAAGCTCATCTCCGAGAAATCGCCGAACTCAGTGATGGACTGGACGCCGGTTTCGAGATCCTTGAGTTCGGGGACGGAGAACGTGGTGTTGTCGGCGCCGAGGCCCGGGGCGCTCTGCCGGATGTAGACGAGCCTGTTCTCGTCGCGGTTGACCAGCGGCTTGAGCAGCACTCCGCGCACCAGCGTGAAGATCGCCGCGTTCGCGCCGATGCCGAGCGCCAGCGTGAGGATCACAATGGTCGCGAGGCCCTTGGTGCGCATGAGCGAGTGGAAGGCAACTTTCAGATCGCGGAAAAATGACATGGTTCTTCTCCCTCGGCGTTTATCAGCACCACGAGTGCCAATAGAAACACCCGCATTGTAAATCACTTACCACGGGCTACGTCGCAGGGGGGATGCTCGTTTTCGGCAGCCAACGTCCAAATTCGGACACCCGCTCGGTTGGGTAGTAATGCGCCAATTACTGCTACCCGCTCGAGACCTACACCGGCGATATCGGGATCAGCCATCTCTCGCAAAAGGACGCGCACTCCCAGCGCATCCGATATACGTTTCTTTCTACGCGCCCGGACCACGTTATCGGCGAGAGTGCAAAGACGCGCGAGGTGCTCAGGGGAGCCTTCGGCGAAGTCTTTGCGACCAAGAAGTGCTTCTACAACGTCCAGGCGGTGCACGGTGAGCAGTGGACCAATCATTTTGACGTTCAGTCATATTCCAACCAGCCCGGCTTCGAGCCCGCGAGTGTCCACGCTCAGAAACCGACTGATGTGGCGGACACGGTGTTCTATCTGAGCGTGATCCGCGTGTTTCGCGCCGCTCCGGAATACGTGGTCATCAGCGCGGTTTATGCGCAGAACGGAGGATTGCGCAGCGTTGATATCAACGGATCGAAGGACGGCGATTGGATTCACTCGAACTACCTCACTGGGTCTGATAGCGATGCGGTTACTTTTGGAAGAGCGCGAGCGCCGGCAACGCTTCGACACTACGGCCTACCGCAGCAGATTGATATTCAGCAGTACCGACGAAAGTTTGCTTCCCCTCTCGCCAAGACAGCGCTGGAATCAGTGACCGATGCCGTGAATCTCCATTTCAACTTTGGCGAGTGGGCGCGCCAGGATGAATTCGGTCCGAACGGATCGCATCAGACACGGTACCTCACTTACGTTCAGACCGCCGAAGACCGCGTCCTGGAACCCCTCTGCAATCAGGAGTTCGTGGATGAATTTAAGATAGGGATTGATCCGCCGTACTGAGGTTTCGCGAATCGTTGAGCAGCCCGACCATCGCATCCATTCCACCGATGCCGCACGTCGCGTAACCGTCCGTTTGAAGTAGTGGCTGCGCGGGCAGAACCCGGGCGTTTGATTCGAGTCCGCTGGAATATCAGTTGTGCCCTGCGGTAAGGAGCCAAGGGGCCGACCGCGGCTGTCCGCGGTCGGCTAGACACTCCGGCGTTCTACGAGCCCTTGCGAGCGGATGAAATCGAATCGAGCTCATCCACCAGCGGTTTAGCTGCCGGTACAGAGGCTTGGCCGCCTTGCACGATGTCCTTCGCACTAATCGCTTTGCCATACAGGGCCTTGTTGGCGTCATCATCGCTCTCCATGGAAGCGCCTACTAGGGAGATGCCGGCGAAGAGGCCCTTGGTCCGCGAATAGGTGAGAACGTCTACCTTCATCGAAGCGGCATTGTAGCCCGTGGCCTGTGTGCCGGTGGGGCCGGCAGCGGCCGCAGCATCGGCTCCGAGCTTGGTTTTTGCATTCAGAATCTGCTGCGCGCCATGACTATTCATGACCACCAGCACAAAATCAGTCGCTGTAGAACCGAGCTGTACGCCGATGCTGGCCTGATCAAGCTTGTACATTGCGGGAGCGCCCCAGTCGCCCTTCATATCCGCACCGTTGCGGCAGATCAGCACGCCTCTTCCGTAACTGCCTCCGATGCCGACGGCGACCTTTTTGACGCTGGGGAACACGACGACGCAGACGGCCTGGTCAACAATGCTGGTGGGCAGACCCTTGTCTCCTCCGGAGATCTCGCGCAGGACCGTGGCTGAGTTCGAAAGACGTTCGTCTTCCTTTTTTTGGGCAAACAATGGGGACGCGATGGCCAAACAAAGTGCGAAGACAACGATTCTGTTATTCACCGATTCGTCCTTTCGAGCAAAGATAGATTCTGAGGCAAAGCTCGGAATCGTACTGGCAGACCCAGCACTTCCAAAACCGGCGACATTGTACACCCAATCGGCAAGGATGGCCCGTAACAGCGTACCTCGCAGGCCGCGATTAAGCACCTTCGCCGTTCGCACACAGCCCGGGCTTACGCCAATCAAAGCCACTCGTTGTTATGACCAGAACGGAGATCGGCGGTGCGACGCCCGGTACTTTTTCATCGATCGCATTTTGCACAAAACGTTCGGCTGATTTCACAACGGTTTCAAGGCTGCCCAGCCAGAACCCGGGGTATTCTTTCGGAAAACGCGCACGATATCCAGCCTCTGCCACTGCATTCGTGGCGATGTTTTCCGGACACGCCTGTCCAGGACACCATCTCTCGACGATTGCCAAGCGAGGTTTTGAAGCTGTGAGATCCTCGATTTGAAAATCCAAATTAACAGAGGCCAGTTTCCCTTTCTCAATTCCGGCTATGGTAATCCCAAGCGGCCTGCGAGTCTTGAAGGTCTCTATAAACCCCGTTTTATCACACGCCCGTCCGTAAGCGAGCGCGCTCGTGAGAGGCTCCGGAACGAGCTTTCCTACCGTCGCGACAAGCTCGCTCAGTGATTCCACAATTCCAATCCTCTTGAAGATCGCAGCTAAATCGAAGCGGGGCTCGTCATGATAGATGAAACTGTTAGCAACGTAGACGAAGTTTCCCACTGTAACAACTTTGCAAGTACTTCCGGTCTGTTTGCCGAACCCATCTGTCTGGCAACTGTCGGCCGCGATCACGATGAATTCTTGCGGCCGGATGATCGTAAGGGACGCCGTCACAGTGTCCCCAAGGCTGGGTCGCTATTGCGAAGGAATTCTCGGCGTTCCATGGACACACCCAAAATCATAGGGCATTAGACGTCGGACGCTGTGGAATGTTTGCGTCAACTCGCAGTGCCACAGGGTCCGAACCATCATTCGTGAAGTTGAAAACCTACGTTCTATGTCAGCAACCTGAACGTGGGGGCTGAGTTTCCGCAGCGTTTACCAGCCAAGTGGATGTAGCCACGTTGGCGCGCTTGATCGTTGACGCGCTTGATTTATACTCCGAGACTATGGCGGTTGTGGACTGTTGTAGCTAACCGTGGGGCAGGATAACAGGTGAAGTTGAGGCCCTGGCGGCGTCGAGGATCGAGCTCACGCATGAAAAATCTTTTTGAAGCAGCGACGGTGGAAGAGGTAAAGGGGCGGATGGCGCGGCTGAGGCCGGATAGCCAGCGGCAGTGGGGCAAGATGAATCCAGCGCAGGCGTTGGCGCATTGCTCCGCAGCAATGGAGATGGCGGTGGGGGAGAAATTTCCGCCGCGAATATTGATTGGGTTGCTGCTGGGGCGGTTGGCGAAGAAGTCGATGATCGTGAACGAAAAGCCGATGCCCCGCAATTCGGGGACGGACAAGAGCTTGGTGGTAAATGATGAGAGGGACTTCGTGGCGGAGAGACAACGACTACGCGAATTCATTGACCGCTTTGTGGCGGGTGGGCCTGGGGCATGCACGAAGCATCCACACTTCTTTTTCGGGCCGCTGACTCCGGAGGAATGGGCGGCGTTGATGTATCAGCATCTGGACCATCATCTTCGGCAGTTTCAGGTTTAGTGCACTCCGTCTGACGAAGAACTCTTATTTAGTTCGCGTTACCGTCCACATGAAGTGTTAGTCCACTCCGGTTAGTTCCGTCATTTGGCCACAATTCCGCTCCAGATTCTCAGAACCGGCTTTCTTGCTCACCGTTGCACAGACGGCTAAGCTTGAAGAGTCGAGGCGACCGCATGTTCACGGAGTACGACATCGCTACCAATGGCATCTCCTTGCACGTAACTGAGCAGGGAGAGGGGCCAGCCGTTCTTTTCTGCCACGGGTTTCCCGATACTTCCTATACGTGGCGCCGACAGATGAAGGCCATCGCGTCAGCCGGATATCGAGCAATCGCTCCAGATATGCGCGGCTATGGACGCAGCTCAGCTCCGGCGGACGCAACCTTGTACACGCCGCTCCATACGGCCGGTGATCTAGTTGGTCTGCTCGATGCGCTGAGCATCCCCAGCGCTGTCGTCGTGGGCCATGACTGGGGTGCAGCTCATGCGTGGGGCGCTGCGCTGATGCGTCCTGATCGATTTAAAGCGGTGTTCTGCCTGAGCGTGCCTTACGTACCGCGTGGGGATGTCAGCGTCTTCGAGCGAATGCGGATGTCCGGCCATGAAAATGATTTCTACATGTTCGCGCAGATGCGACCGGAGGCCGATCAAGTCTGGGCTGACGCCGCAGTGACCATTCCAGGGATTCTGTATTGGGCATCGGGTTCAGCTCCGGCCGACAAGCGGTGGAGCCCCATAGATCCTGCGCGAAGCCTTTATCGGCCGGCTCCCGGGCCGTTGCCGTCATGGACGGAGCCAGATTACGTTGCTTATAACGTCGCTGAATTCCAACGTACCGGTTTTCACGGTGGCCTGAACTACTACCGCGCCGCCGAGCTTTATTTCTATTTGTCCGGCGCTTGGAAAGGCGCGAAGATCACCCAGCCTTCCTTTTATATTGCGGGGAAGGCGGATGGCTTGCAGGCGCTCTATCCGCCCGTAGAAAAACTCCGCGCCAGCCTTCCCGGTCTTGTGGGGAGTCTCGAACTCGACAATGTGGGCCACTGGATACAACACGAAGCCTCTCCCGAGGTCAGTGACCAACTGGTGAAATTTCTGCACACCGTGAAGCCGGTCTAAGACGCGCCCTTCGATTTCCTCTTCGGGACTATGATAGCGCAGCAATAAAACCAAGGCGGAGTTCTGGAGTTGGACGCGCCACACCCAAACGATGGTTTTCGTGCCGGCCAAACTCCTGTAACATGCGCGACTGACAGTGACCGGAGGAATTACTGATGAAGCCGACAAAGATGAATAGCATGAGTTCACTTGCTCTACTGATCTTGGCCGCGAGTATTTCGGTTACACCAGCGCACGCGCAGGAGGCGGCAAAACAGGGCTCGGCGCCAAAGCCGGCCCCGAGCACGTCGCAAGCCGTGCTCGAACAGTGGAACGACATCGGACGCAAACTGATCGCGATGGCGGAAGATTTCCCCGATGACAAGTACGATTTCAAACCGACTCCCGCGGTGGGGACCTTTGCCCAGCGACTGATCCACGCTGCTCACGCGAACGAGTTTTTCATTAATGCAGTGCAGGGTCAGAAGATGCCCGAGATGGCCGATCCCAAACGCGACCAGTTCAAAACTAAATCTGACGTGGTCGCATTCGTGAAGAAATCATTTGCAGATGGGGCCGCGGCGATCAAAGCCAAAGGCGACAAGGGCATGTCCGACCTAGTTGTGGATCCGTTCGAAAATGAGCAGACACGAATCGGCGATTTCGCCTATGGCTTCATCGAACATTCACGAGAGATCTACGGCCAGCTCACGGTTTATTACCGTGTGGCAGGCTTGGTGCCGCCCGAATCGCGCCCGAAGAAGTAGCGCAACAAAACGCAATTACCGGTGCGGTTCGTTAGGCTCCCAAGTAACCGACAACGCGACTAAAGCGATTGTGGTCGCGGCCGTGTGATTCGCGCAATCGTCAGCAGGACCAAGAAACTTCCCGCGCAGACTTCCAGTAGCTTCACATTGCTCGGCGTTCGCGGCCCGCCGCGCGGCATGTCGGTCGCCACCAGCACTATTTTCTTGTGGTTGGCGGGATCGTAGCGCACGACGATTGGCGTTCCTTGGGGATGCGCCTCCACCCACTCTGCGAACGGCGCAATCTGGTTGGGCGGGTATTGCCAAACTTCCGGAGGAGGAACATTCGTCGAATAGACGTTCGCGGCATTTTGCTCAGCGCCTACCAAGTAGCTCAGTCGGCAACGGATGCGGTACCTCCGGGGACCGCTGCTCGTCTGATTTAGGCCGCATGTGTCAACGCGCGCCGTCACCTCCGGCCATCGCGCCTGGGCGTGCTCCTGCCAAGCTTGCGCCGCCGTCACCACCGAGGCGAAGATCGTGCACAGCCCTGAAAAGACAACCAGCACCGCCAATCCCACGTACATCCATTGACCTTTTGGCACTGCTTCCGTCGTCATTTCTGGCTCCACGAAACTTCGATACATGGTAGCTGTGCACTTCAGCCGCGTGCAAAACTTCTGGATTTGACGACCCTGATTGAACACCTAAAATCCCGGTCGCTACTCCGCGTTTCACTGGGACCCGATTCGTCAGGCGAGAACGCTCTTCCCATCACGCTCGGGTGCATCAGGGTTTATATGAGCTGGCTGCAGCTGAACTGGGAGCCGATTATTTGCCCAGCCGCTGCATTTCGTTTCGTTGAGCTTTCCCCTGAGTCAGCCACCTGTCGAGGTTGTCGGCGTAGGTGCGGCTGGAGCGCTGCTGTGACCCATCAGACAGCTTCACTAAGTATTCCCGATTATCGATGGCGTGTAACTCCACAATGTTTCGAGTCCGTACGATTCGAGAACGGTGTATCCGAAGGAACTCCGTCGGGTCCAGTTTCTGCACGAGTGAATTCATCGTTTCGCGCAAAAGATGTGAACGACCGCGAACGTGCAGTTCCGTGTAGTCTCCGGCGGCGCCGATCCATTCGATATCCTCCACCAGCACGATTTGAATCCGTGAACCCGTGCGCACGACAAAGCGCGAGGTGTATTTCTCGGACTCCCGACCAAGCATCTGCAGGATTCGCTCGGTCATTCGAAGCTTTGAGGCCGAATCGTCAAGCTTACGGGCACGGTCTACGGCTGCCGCAAACCGTTCGTCGTCCACAGGCTTGAGAAGATAATCGAGTGCGTGAACTTCGAAAGCCCGCAAGGCATGCTGTTCGTAGGCCGTGAGGAAGATGACGCCAGGGAGATTCTGTTTCGGTAGGGCGCGTAGAACCTCAAAGCCATCCATGCCGGGCATTTGTATATCGAGGAACACAACGTCGGGTGAAAGTCCGAGGATTTCCCCTACCGCGGACAATCCATCCGCACATTCGCCGACGATCTCGATATCCTTGAATTTTCGCAGCCGCAGAAGAACACCGCGCCGGGCCAGTCGCTCATCATCGACAATCAGCGCTCGCACGACGAAACCTCTGGCTGCGCGCTCTTTCGAAACGGTAATTCAACCGTCACTTCGCAACCACCCGCTTCGGGCCATTGCAGCACAAACTTGTGGTTAGCGGCATAGAGGGTCTTCAGACGCTCCGCAGTATTGTGGATCCCGATGCCGTTGGCCGGCTCTTTTGGTGCAACGAGCCCAGAACTGGCAGGTCCGGAATTTTGGACCCTGATCTGCAGTTGAGCGCCTTGAAGTTTGCTCTCGATGCGAATCGTTCCGCCTTCCACCAGTGGAGCGATACCATGTCGCACGGCATTTTCGATAAGCGGTTGCAGCAGCATACTCGGTACGAGCGCATCCAAAGTTTCCGGGGAGATGGCCATATCAACCCCCAGCCGCGGACCGAGTCTGGTTTGCTCGATCGCCAAATACTCTTCGGCGAATACGATTTCTTTGGAAAGTGGCGTTTCCGGCACGGCCTCATTGTCCAGGATCGTTCTGAGAAACTCACCGATCTGCGCCAGCATGCGAGTAGCGGCGGGAGGATTTCCTTCCAGGACAAGCGTGGACACGGCATTCAGTGAATTGAACAGGAAATGTGGATTGAGTTGGTAGCGCAAAGCACTCAGCCGGACGTCGCGCACTTCCGCTTCGGCCCGCAGCAACCTTTCTCTTTCGCGCATCGATTGCTGCCACAGTTTGATGCTGAAGTAGAGGCTACACCATACGAAGAGAATGAACGTGGACCGCACCGAAGTTCCCAGCCAGTCAATCCAATTAAGCGGGCCATGGGGCGACGTCGCAAGTTCCATCACATAAGCGGCGCTCACTCCCACCAGCAGCGACCAGGCAAATGCCCGTATCTCCAGAGCGAGCCACGGGAAGGCATGCCGCATCAAGGACCGGCAAACCGGGCGCAACAGAGAGCTAGCCGCAAACAACGTAACGAAAAAGACAGTGTTGCCGCGCAGCGCGCCGGGCTGGCGAAGAAACGGAACCAGCGAGATGGATCCCCACAGATAGAAACAAACCCATGCGCCGATCTGGACGGTCCAGAAGGTGGGAAAACCAAGATCTTCGCGCTTCAGCACAGCTGGTATTCTAGCCCACAAGCGCGGCTGCCCCGCTTCAGTCCACCGCGCAGAACCCTCGGCTCATCGCAAAAGTCGCTCGTGTTACATATCAAGCGAACCATTTCACGGTCGCGCGAAGTACCTTTCCGCAAGTCGTACTGATTTATCGAAAGAGGGGGGAGTCAGATGAAACCTATGAGATGGATCCTGATGATTTTTGCAGCTGCCTTGGCAATGTGCGCGCTATCCGGCCCTGCGTTAGCACAAGTTCCCTTTGACCAGCTTCCGAAAATCTTTGACGCTTCCATGCCACGCGACCTGCAGATTTCCCTCGCTTTGAGCGCTGGCCCAGAGGGAGTCAGGGATAAGGCTACCGTTTATGTTCTTGGCCCGAAAGGTTACGAAAAGGCACACGAAGGCACCAACGGCGTGAGCTGTCTTGTGGGCCGGCATTTCGCAAACCCCACTGAAACCACGGTCGAGCCGATGTGCTACGACGCGGAAGGCAGCCGGACACTCTTGCTTGTTGAACTATACCAGGCAGAACTCCGCGCCAAGGGCACCTCCGAGGCGGACATCAAGACGGACGTTGCCAACGGATTTAAGGATGGCCGCTTCAAAGCGCCCAGCAAGCCAGGCGTCCTCTATATGTTGTCGAGCGACAATCGCCTGGGGCCCACTCCCGACCATCAAACGGTCCATGTTCCCGGCCATTTCATGTTCTATGCGCCATATATGACTGGGAAAGAGTTGGGATACGATTCGGCCGTGCCTTTCCTGGTGCAGCCAGGAGAGCCGGATGCCAAGATGGTCGTATTTCCGGATCCAAATCTGCAGGGAACAATGTGAAGAACCGGGTACCGCCAAGGCCGGCAATCGCACGTCACTTTGCGTTGATTCATACGAGCGCGTATTGCAAAACCGCCTGCATCTCTACATCGCCGCCGACGCCAGCATGGTCCATGTGGAACACGAGGTAATCGCCCTTGTTCAAGGCTAGCCCGGTTTGCGCATACACCTGGCGCGAGGTGGATCCTCCCGTCCCGTCGGCAGGCACCCACGTCTTCAAGATTACGTTGAAAAAAA
Organism: Terriglobales bacterium; assembly: GCA_035483835.1. Classification (GTDB taxonomy): domain Bacteria; phylum Acidobacteriota; class Terriglobia; order Terriglobales; family Acidobacteriaceae; genus JABDBE01. The sequence goes on along the minus strand of DATHPO010000061.1, from coordinate 23,872 downwards.
GGTCCTGAACTACGCCGCCAAGCCCCACATTAAGCTTATTCGGATTGTGCAGCTGCAAATTGCCAAAATTGGGACTGGCGCCGAATCCAATGTACGCCTGCGGAGGCGCGCTAAACTTCGGTGCGACGCCACGTGAAACGCCCCCATCACAAAGCACTTCGGCAAACCCCGGCTGCGAGGGGAGGCTCGTGATCATGAACGCAACATCGATGTTGATCGCGTTCAGGATCATCGTGTCGCGGACTTCAAAGAAAACGTCGGCACCGTTATTGTCAATATTCACGACCTCCCAACCGAATCCCACAACCGGATCGCCCGATTGCGTAGCCCCAGGAACCGGCGAAAAGGTCTTAAGAAACTCCCGCCGCCTTGTCGTGTTCATCATTGCCTCCGTCGAGGTTACGGTTCCGGCCGTAATTCCTGCCAGGACCAGGACACCATCCGCAAGAAAAGTTCGTCGATCCGACGTCATTTCATTCATCCAGATATTTGCTTTCGAATCAGACCAAGCGCTTCTAGGAAAACGCACTCTATAACCCAGGTTCGACTTCAGAGTTGCGGCCAGCCTGGAAAAATCTTGCCGTAAGCGTCTTGGGCAGGGAGGCGGTCTGAGTCGGCGATGGCTCCCGAACAGCGACCGGAAACATTGCAAGACGACCCTTGGAATTTCCCCTTGATCTCGGCGGTGAATATTGCCGATGCGCTGGACGCTTTCCAAGCGGGAAAGGGACGCCAGCGAAATCTCTCTGCATTGCAGAACGAACTGGTGAGGTGTATTTTACGATTGGCGCTAAGACAACAGTACGAGTTCCAGGATCATCTGTGTACTGGGGGCAAAATGGCGCAACTTCCAAGCATTCGGTTTTCACTCCGGATTCTACGCAAACACGCGAAGCTTGCCTGCATAGCTGTTTTTTCCCTGGCGATTGGCCTGGCTGCTGCGTCCGCGGGGCTCAGCACATTCCATGCCCTGCTGCTGCGGCCCCCTGCGGTTGTTGATCCAAACCGGTTGTTGACGCTTTACACAGTCTCGCCGAATGAACCGTTCAGCCAAGTTTCCTATCCGGATTACCGGTATTATCGCGACAACAATAGCGTGTTCTCCGGCCTCTGCGCGATTCCGTTCAGCATCGGCCTGCGGACGATCATCTTCGAAAAACGTGAGAAAAGCGGCCTCATCAACGCCGTGTCCGACAATTACTTCTCCGTTCTCGGGGTTCAACCTTTCCTCGGGCGCTGGTTTGCCGCAGGCGACGACGACAAAGTGACGACGTCCGCGGTGCTGAGTTACGGCTACTGGCAATGGCTCGGGGCAGACCCGAACATTATCGGCAAGACTCTCAAGATAAATAATGTACCGCTAACTATTGTCGGAGTAGCGCCGCGGCGTTTTGTAGGAACCATCCTGAGCGATGTTCCCGACCTTTGGCATCCGCTTTCCGCAACGCCCGCGATCTCGCACCAGACCTATGACTGGCTCGCAGATCGCACCAGTTTCTCTTTGAGTTTGATCGGGCGCATGAAGCCCGGTGTCACGCGCCAGCAAACCCTGGCGGAGATGCAAAGATTGTCGCGACAGCTTGCCGTCGCTTATCCGGAAACCAACAAGAACCGGCTTGCCGCGCTGACGGAAACGAGCATGCTTCCGCCGAACGCAATGTCCAGCGCGAAGTTGATGGGCGGACTCATGCTGGCGATTGTTGTACTCGTTCTGTTTGCCGCCTGCGCCAACGTGGCCAACCTGCTACTGGCGCTGGCCGTCGCGCGACGCCAAGAAATCTTGATACGTGCCGCGCTCGGGGCCACTCGCATGAGTCTGGTTCGCCAGCTTCTTCTCGACAGCTTGGTGATTTCGGTGATGGGAGGAGTGGTCGGCTTTGTATTTGCTTCTTATGGCCTCAGACGCTTGATAGACTTCAAGCCATTTTTCCCCGGACTCGGCGTAATCCCTATTACTTTGGATTTCCGGCCTGACCTCACGGTTGTTTCTGTGATGGTCGCAGTCGTTTTCCTGGTGGGACTGTCTACAGGCTTGTTGCCTGGTTTGCACGCTTCCACGCCTAATCTCGCAGCTGCGCTGAATGGAGAGGTCGCCATCGGCGGAACGCGCAAAGGCCGCATGCGAAGTGCTCTCGTCGTGCTGCAGGTTACCGCTTGCACCGTGGTACTGATTGGAGTGGGTCTTTGCCTGAAGAGCCTGCATAATCTGCAGCAGGTAAAGGTTGGATATTCCGCTCGCAACGTCGCGCTTTACGCAATCGACGACCTGCAAGCCAACGGTTACTCAGAACGACAGGGTCGTGCGCTATTTGAGCGGCTTCGCGAGGATGTAAGCGAGGTGCCTGGTATCGAGTCCATCAGCCTTGGGAACACTATCCCGTTTTCAGGCGGGATGAACACGGACCAGGTGCACATCACAGGTATCCCTGATGACAACGAACACGGGGTGACCATTGGCTCCGTTGTCGTGGACGACCGCTATTTCTCTACACTGGGAATCCCAATTCTCGCAGGACGCATGTTCGCCGCTTCGGACACGGCGAAATCCCCGGAAGTCATTGTCGTCAACCAAACGATGGCGGCAAAATATTGGGCAAATCAAAACCCGGTTGGCAAAACAGTTCACATTGAAACTGGCAACCGCCAGGCCACCGTGGTTGGGGTCGTGGGAGACATCAAGTATTCGGACATTGACGAGGCGCCGCAGCCCTTCATGTACTACTGCCTGACCCAAAATTATCAGTCGGGCATGTATCTGGTGGTTCGCGCGAAGGGTGATCCGTCGCAGTGGATGGGAACGATTTTGGAGAACGTGCGCAAATCGGCCCCGGAACTAGGCCTTATGAGCTTCACAATTGAACAATGGCATCAATTCGCTTTGTACGTCCCACGCCTGGCGGTGATTTGTACCAGCGCATTTGGACTGCTGGCATTTGTGCTGGCCGCCGTGGGACTTTATGGTGCGGTCTTCTATTCGGTTAGCGAGCGAACGCGGGAGATGGGAATTCGCGTCGCGCTTGGCGCGTCGCCTCGGGACTTGTGGAAATTGATCCTGCATCAGACGAGCGCCGTGACCATCATCGGAATCTTCCTCGGAATCGCTGGTGGAATCGGTGCAAGCCTGCTGGCGAGATCCCTGCTTTATCAGATACAGCCCATCGAATGGTTTGTCTTTCTCGGAGCGGCATTTACGATGCTCGCGATGACCGTCGTTATTGCCTATTCAGCCGCACGTCCCTGGATGCGGGTAGATCCGATGCAGTCCGTTCGCCACGTGTAGGGCGTTCAGGAAAAATCCGCGCCGCGAAACCTCTATTTGTTGAGCTTGCTCTCAAGATCCGGCGCGAACATCGGCTGCGCGCCCGGGTCAACGGAAGTCGTTGGGCTGATTTCACTTGGAAAAATGGGGACGTCGCTGCCTTGTCTCGTCGGTGCTGCTTCGCGACTGACACCTTTGATCACCGATGCCTCGAACGAAGATGTCCTGAATCCCTACCGCTTCCAAGGCATAGAAGTGACAAGTACGTAAACCGACTGCAGTTCGAGCTGAAGCCGCCAGAGTTCAGCGAAGTGCGTATTGTGTTTCGGGCTTTTCGCACGGGGAGTCGCGTTAACGGACAATAAGTGCCAGTTTCCGATTACGGCGTCAAACCAACGCGCATCAGCACAAAAGCGTTTGGAAAGTCCTTGCTATTTTCGAAATCAAAAAATCTCGGGTAAAATCGTCCGCGCGCGCCGAGTTTCGCTAGTTCGTTACGTAGGCTACGTGCCTGTTAGATCATCGCGCACGAGCGGAGCCTGACTATGCCTTCCACTGAAAAACTCGACACTCACCACAAAGCGCTCACGCTGAATCTCAATGCATCGGCCTTCGGCTCTTTCGCCGAAATCGGCGCTGGACAGGAAGTCTCGCACTGGTTCTTTGTAGTCGGAGGCGCCTCCGCTACGGTCGCCAAAACTGTTTCCGCCTACGACAAGGAAGTCAGCGACGATCTTTATGGCTCCGGATCGCGCTACGTATCCCGGCAGCGACTCGAGGCCATGCTGGACAAGGAATGGGACCAGCTTCTCGCGGAGTTAAACAAAACTCGTGGGCCGCAAACCCGCTTCTTCTCGTTTGTTGACACCGTCTCCGCGCGTAACTTTGCAGGGACGAACGACCCGCATGGCTGGATCGGTCTGCGCTTTCAGTTGCAGCCGGGCGGCCCTCCCAACGACGTCGTACTGCACATCAACATGCGCGATCCTTCGAATGTCCTGCAGCAGGAAGCCATCGGTATTCTGGGCGTTAATCTCATTTACGCTGCGTTCGATGAAGTGCAGACCGAGGAGTCATTTCTGGCAAGCGTGGCGGAAGACGTGGTCAAGGAGCGAATCGAGATCGACTACGTTGATCTTCGCGGGCCGGCATTCGAAAGTTGGGACCGCCGCACCGTGCTAACCCACTTGGTGAGCGGTGGATTCGCCGAGGCTGTGTTTTTCCCCTCCAAGGGCCCCACAGTTCCTCCTACCGAAGCTCTCTACAAGAAAGCCTTGGTGCTTGCCCCGGGATACTTTGGCCACGGCGATTCAGCTCACTCGCAAGTTCACATGCGATTGTTGGCCGCGGCTGTTCAGGAGCTTCAGAAGGAGCTCGGCGACACAAAGGTTTCGCCCGCCGGGCTTTTTTGCCTGACGGCTGCTCCGATCACGCCGACCGATCCGTTGCCGGAAGTCCCCGACTTGCTTCGTCGTATCGACGCTCTTCTCGCTGCCGGCGGCGATGTGCTGCTTTTTCGCCAAAGCGAGCTCTACAATATGAAGGCCGTCGTAAACCGCTACACGCAGGCGCCTGTGCGCTTCGCCGTTGGTCTTTCCCTGATGATTCAAGCGATTGATGGCATTTACGGCAATCTCGAAGGCAGACTTCTGGAGGCCCTTGCACGCCTTCTCGCACAGAACGTCCGCATCTACGTTTATCCGATGAGGTCAACGGAACTGCGCGAAAAACTGACGGGCTTTTCGCTTAGCGGTTGGGAATGGAGTGAAACAAATGGAATGGTTTCTGCCACCCAGCTGCGGCACGCGCCGCCTCTTGGACACTTGTTTGCCTATCTTCTCGCCAGCAACTTTCTCGTCCCGATGCAAATTCCCGCAACCCTAAAAGCCGACGCTTGACCGCACCTGTGCTGCAAGTAGCAGCGCCATTCGTGCTCGTCGAGTTTGCTTTCGCCTCCATTTCTGTTCGCGTTAGAATTTTCTGGCGCCATGTTGCCGAGCATTCATATCCGGCATGCTGTCCCCGCGGATATTCCCGCTCTCCGTGTGCTGATTGACGCCTCTGTGCGGCAATTGCAGGCGCAAGACTACACTCCTACTCAAATCGAAGGCGCGCTCGAGAGCGTCTTCGGCGTTGATAGTCAGCTCATTGCGGATCAAACGTATTTTGTCGCGGAAGTCAGGCCGGCACAATCCCATCCGATCACTGTTGGCTGCGGCGGCTGGAGCAAGCGCAAGACACTCTACGGCAGCGACCATTGGACCGAACGCGAGGACGCTCTTCTCGATCCGCGGCATGATGCCGCCAAAATTCGCGCCTTTTTCATCGATCCGGCGTGGGCACGCCGCGGAATCGGCAGCCTGGTTCTGGAAGCTTGCGAAAACGCCGCGAGATCAGCGGGGTTCAAGCGGTTCGAAATGGGCGCCACCTTGACCGGTGCAAAACTTTTCCACGCCAGGGGCTACGTCGCGCTCGAAAATCTCCGCGTCCCGCTTCCGAACGGCGAATTCCTTCCCGTGGTTCGCATGTCCAAACAAGCGTGACCCGAAATAAGGTCGTCGCCTCGGAGAATCCATCTGGAATCGCGTTCAACGTGTTGGTGTACGTCACCGACCGCGCCAATCAAAAATACTGGTAAGCTGATCTGGTATCGCGAAGCACTCCTCAAAATGGTACAGGCACAAACCTGGGATCCTGAACGCTACGCCCGCAACGCCCGTTTCGTCGCCGACCTCGGCGCGCCCACGGTTGAATTGCTCGCGCCGCGCGCCGGCGAGCGCATCTTGGACCTCGGCTGCGGCGACGGCGTGCTCACCGCGAAGCTCGCCGCGATGGGATGCCACGTCGTCGGTGTCGATTCCAGTGCAGCGCAAATTGACGCCGCGCGAAAACTCGGTCTGGACGCCCGCGTAATGAACGGTGAAGCGCTCGATTTCGACAGCGAATTCGATGCCGTGTTCAGCAACGCGGCGCTGCACTGGATGCGCAATCCCGCGAAAGTCATCGCAGGGGTCAAACGCGCGCTGAAGCCGCACGGACGCTTCGTCGGCGAATTCGGCGGCCACGGTTGCGTGGCCAAGATCAAGAAGGTGTTAGTCGAAGCCCTCGATCGGCGCGGCATCAACGGCGAAGGCGCAAGCCCCTGGTCTTTCCCAACCGTCGAAGAATATTCGCGGCACCTGACGAACGGTGGTTTCGTCATAAACTACATCGCTCTGATACCGCGCCCAACTCCACTCCCCGGCGATATCACCGGCTGGCTGGAGACCTTCGCGGAGAGTTTCACCTCAACCTTGCTCCCCGCTCAAAGATCCTCCTATATCGCCGAAGTCCAAGAGGCTTTGCGCCCCGAACTCTGCGACGGCGAAGGCAGGTGGGTCGCCGACTACATCCGCCTGCGCTTCGCCGCCAACAAGCGAGTCTAATCCGCCAAGCTCAGTTCCCTGCTACTTCGCGTATGGTTGTGTCGAACTCTTATTGGCCTGAATACACAAATCTCGTTGGCGTGATTACCTGACGCGAACGTCTAGGGCTCCATCATCTGCGCGCCCCACCACCCGTGATCAACCTTGATCAGGTTGAGCACAGCATCATGAAGAAGGCAGACGAGGATCAGTTCCTCTTTCTCGCCCTTTTTCATCGCATCAGCCGCGCTCTGCAAGACGTGCTTCGCTGCCGTGGTGCGAACCGGTACGTAAAGAATCGACTAACGTCGGTTTCTCCGGCATCGGCTCCAGCTTCTTCAGCTCCGTCGGGGCTTTGCCGCTCGGCAAAAGCCCGCCGAGCAGTAGCCCCGTGCCGAGCCGAACCTTTAGCTCGTTTGTGGTCTTCTCCGCGTCGAGGCTTTCTATCATGTGGTGTTCAAGTGCGTCGGCCAGCGCCTCGGAGGGCATGGCGTTGATAGCGGCGGCCGTTCCGAGGGTCGCAGGAAGGCTCGACGATCGAATTGCATAGCGGCGTTCGCCTGCTACGGATGTTCCGAGGGTTGTACGAACTCCGGCTGGAGATAGCAATTCACGTTCGTTTCGGGTTCCGAATCGCTGCGTGTTGGCTTAGACTCTTCGCGTTTGTCGGGGAGGATCACTCATGAAACACCTTCTGCTCGCCGCCATTTTTGTGGTCCTGCCCTGCGCGGGCTTTGCAGTGGCTTCCACGCCGGAATACTCGATCCAGGCAATCCGCTATGCCTCGGCCGAGGACGACGTCGCCGACCTCGTCATGGGCGCTCCCCACGAGAAAATGAACCTCGCCATGGTCGTTTGGTTAATCCGCGGTGGAGGCCGCAACATTCTTTTCGACAGCGGCTACCACCGAGATACGTTTCTCAAAGAATTCCCTTCCACCGAATACATTCGCCCCGACGAAACCGTGAAACTCGCTGGCGTTCAGCCGGAAGAAATCACCGACATCGTCATCAGCCATGCCCACTGGGATCACATGGGTGGCATCGACCTTTTTCCTAAAGCCACAGTCTGGATTCAGAAGGAGGAGTTTCGCTATTACACGGGAGACGCATGGCAGCCCGGTGGCGATCACGGAGGGATCGACCCGGAAGATGCTCAGGAACTCGTGAAGCTTAATACCGAAGGACGGCTCCGCCTGGTGGATGGCGATAACGTCCAACTTTTTCCTGGCATTCGCGCCTATACGGGCGGCCGCCACACGTACGCGTCACAATATCTCTGCGTGGAAGGCACTCCCACCTTCGTCCTTGCCTCCGACAATTTGTACCTCTATCGCAATCTCGCCGAACACAAAGCCAGCGCCACTTTCTCCGATGCCGACCACGCCGCCAACATCCGCAACCAGGACCGCATGGTCCAGCTTGCGGGCTCTTTCGATCGCGTCGTGCCAGGCCACGACGCCCTTCAATTTCAGAAATTCCCGACTCACGGACGCGTTGCCCAAATTAAGTAGCGACCCGCTTTATGATGTGGCTTGCGCTTCTGAGGCGCATTCACGTTCCAGACGTCTGAACATGCCGTCAGAAAAAAAGGCGGCTCGCGAGGAGCCGCCTTTTCTACAGCGGGGACGAACTGGTCAGAAGATGAACTTGCCCGTGATTTGTGCGATTCTCTGATCCGTGGCAGCGGCCGCAAACGCCCCGTAAGGCGAGGTCGGCGTGAACTGCATGAAGGCTACCTTGCCAAAGAAAGGCGCGTTAGTGTTCGGATAAGGCGAACCATAATTTGCATGGTTGAACCAGTTGTAGGCACTCAAACCAAGCTGGAACGTCATGCGCTCGGTGATTGCAAAATTCTTCCTTACACTCATGTCGCCGCCCAGGAATCCTGGACCACGAAATGCGTTACGGCCGACATCACCCATAAAGCCCGTGCTGGTGGCAAGGTCCCCCGACGAGAAGCACGCAGTCAGCACACAGGCTCGCCCGTTGCTGAAGTTCCTCTGAGTGAAGGTCGGAAGCGGCTGCGCAAGGATCGTTGCACCAAACGAACTTGTACCTCCCAGGTTGTTACCCGCCAGCGCGGCAGTCGCTCCGCCATCGATGATGCTGAAGGGGAATCCGGTCCGGTAGAACATTGTGCCGGAAATCGTCCAGCCACCGATGGCTGCATTCAGCAAGCGCTGCTCGCTCTTAAACGGCAGCTGATAGACGTAGCTGCCCGATACGAGGTGCCGCGCATCGTTATCTCCCGAAGCATATTGCGAGTGCAGATTGTTCGGATTGACTTGCGTGAGGATGCTGGTGATGACGCTGAAAGGCTCTTCCGGCACGTTCGAGAGCTCGTCCAGCGCATGAGAGTACGTATAGTTGAGGCGGCCGGTCAATCCATGCCACTGGTTTTCCTGGATCGAGAACGTGACGCCGTTATAATTCGATATTGCCGCGCTAGACAGCTGATCCACGCGGCCGACGCGCGGGTCTGGCGCGGTTGCCGGAAGGCTGCCAAAACCAAAGCCGTTCAGGGTGGGATTCAAAACTAGACCGTCATACCCATGGTTGCCAACGTAATTGGCCGAGACGACCGTGCGTGCTCCGAACGTATGCTGTAGCTCAAAATTCCACTCCACATACTTCGGGTTTTGGAAGTTGCGGCTGACGTCATTCAGGTTTGGAACGGAAAGGGCGCCTTGCGCGTTGAGGCAACCTCCAAACGGTGCGGCTGCGCCCGCGTAGCCACCGCCGCTAGAACCGCCAGTCGTCAAGCTTCCGCCACTATTGTAATTCGACAAAAAGGCGCTATTGCACTGCGTCACCAGGTTCACGCCGCTGCCTGGAAATGCAGTAGATCCCGGCGCCGCCAAGTCGAACGCCACGCTTCCCGTCGGCACGTTGAACAAGTTTACCTGCGGGAAATTCGTGTCAAATAGGCTCAAAATACCGCCGGGGTAAAGGTCGGTGAAGAGGCCCACGCCCGCGCGAATGACCGTATTTTGACCGATGGGGCTCCACGCTAGGCCGAACCTTGGCTCGAAGACAACCTTTTCGATACCGGGAATAATCGTCTTGTTGCCGGTTATGAACGATTCATTATACGGAATCGTCGCTCCGTGCGCCGACTCGTTAAACGCCGTCACGGGCAGGCTCGCGCAACTGGTTTGGCACACCCCACCTGAGTTGCGGTCGGCCCTCAGCGTCATCGTCAATTTTAGCCTGGAGTTGACGCGATACTCGTCCTGGAAGTAGAGGCCGAAGCTATAGTAGGCAACCGGTTGTTCGATGTGGGACGCAAAGTTGTAAATTACGCTGCCGCAGCCAACCTGATTATTCGCTGGGGGGGTGGCGTTACAGCCCGCCGGAGCAATTTGATCATTCGCAAAACCAAACAAGGTAACGTCGACCTCAGGATACAGTGTGTTTTCGGCCGCGGTAAAGTCCGAGACGTCGTCTCTCCGGAAGTTCACGCCCATCTTGAAATTGTGGTCTCCTCGCGTCACCGACAAGTCGTCGACCAACTGCCACTGCTCCACATGGCGGCCTTCCGGGAACTGGAAACCTGCAGCGAATCCGTTGGGATTGCCGGATCCGGTGCCCAGGGGAGTCAATGCACCGTCCACTAGAAATTCAAGGTTACCCGGAAAAAGGCCCAGCGCCGACGACGGATTCAAATTGCCGAAAACCGCCGAATAGTACACATCGGAGAAGATGAAGTTGTTCACCACTGTCGGTGAGAAGATGTGCGTATAATTCAACTGGCCTTCGTTCTGAGGCTGAGTGCTCGAATTGTTAAACGCAGTGTTAATCGGGTCGGTGTAGGTTGGCTGTACTCCCCGATCAAATCTGACCCGCCCGAAGATCTTGTCGTTTTCCCCTAAGTTGTAGTCCACCCGTCCGCTTAGCAACCATTCCTTGTTTCCGCTGGATACGGACTCCGTAAAGTTCTCGGTGCAGACGCCACCTGTGGCCCCTGGCGCAGTTACGAATCCCGGACAGCTGTTGGCATTTGGTTTCGCGTTGCCAACGCCCGAGGCGCCGTTGTACAGCTTGAAGACATTCGAATAAAACGCCTGCGTGGCCGCATCCCCAGGAACATTACCCTGCACGAAGTTTTCAAACGCTGGCGTGGGCACGCTGACGTTCTGGATTGAACCAAAGATGTACCGAATTCCTTCCGTATTCACGAAGAAGTACGCTTTGTCTTTCTTAATCGGGCCGCCTAGGGACGCCGCCCACTGATTGTTATTCTCAAATGGCCGGGTGCCTCCAGACGCCTTGTTGAGGGGGTCGTTGGCAGTGAGCGCCCGGCCTGTCCAGTTGTAAACTGCGTCGCCGTGAAAAGCGTTGGTGCCAGATTTCGTGCTGTAATCGATTTGAGCGCCCGCCTGACGGCCATATTGTCCGGTGTAACCGTTGCTCACCACCGCAACTTCCTGAAGTTCATTGCCGCCCAGCAGCAAATTGCTCGAACCTGAATTGTTCAAGTTCAAGAACGCATCGTTGTAGTCATTGCCATTGACCGTGAAGAGGTTTGAGGTGCCTGGCAGACCAAACGCACTGAAGTTGCCATAGCCGCCGCCGGTCGCGCTGTTCATGGTGATGCCCGGGGCAGTTTGCGCCACGTACGTAATATCGCCGCCAGGATTGGGCACGTTCTGAATCTGGTTCGTATCAAAATTCGAGGAGATGTTCGCGTCTTCGGTTTGCAGCAACGCGCCTTGCTCGGTGACCGTAACGGTTTCCGTAGAAGCGCCAACTTCCAGCTTGACGTTGGCCAGCGCCGTTTGCCCGAGAAGAACTTCGACTGTCTCAGTCACCTGCTTAAAGCCAGTTTGCGACACCGATACGAGGTATATACCCGGCTTAAGCAGGGTGAATTGATAGGTACCCGTCGCCCCCGTAGTCGCAGACAAGACCTCACTTGTGGACTGGTTTTTCAGGTTCACCGCGGCACCCACAATTACCGACCCTGTAGGATCGGTGACAATTCCAGTGAGGCCCCCGGTTACCACGCTCTGCGCCGACACCAGAGTCGGCAGCAAGAACAGCAAAGCTATAAACGAAACCGCGAGTCGGAAGTACTTGTCAAATCGCATTTTTCAGCTCCAGTCTTCTGTCAAATTTTCGGACCGCTAACCGATTAGCTGACCTCACACGCCAACGCATAAAGCACCTTCGTCTCCGTTCTTTGCCCCAAATAAGTTGTTTGCCAAGCGTCATTTACAAAAATACGGAAGGGAACGATATGTTTAACTCCATAAAAAATGATGGGCACGTCCGATTGTCTGGAAACGCAAATGAATATGATTGAGTGCATAACCGCGCGGCGTGCCTTCGAGGCCGGAGCGCCGCCCGATTATTCGTTGATGAATTACGTTGCTATCGGGTGAGTACTCGCTCAAGCGTGGACAAAAATGGTCAGGGTTTTGCGATCAGTACACGGCCACTTGCGTGTGTGGGGATCTCGCAGGAGCCATGTGAGGCTTGTCCTCTCCTCGACGCTCTGGCAGATTATCGAGAAGAAGAATCGATACGGAGGAGACGTCCAAATGGCAAACCCCGCCTACGCACCCGAAACCAGGCTGGAAATCCGGCGAATGTTCGCAGCGCCGCGCGAGAAAGTCTTCGAAGCGTGGACTCAACGGGAAAAGGTAGAGAAATGGATGTGCCGATTCCCGAGACACGAAACGCGTTTTACCACGTCTGACGCGCGGCCGGGTGGCACCAATATGATGGAGGTTAAAAATCCGCAAAGAGAAACGTTCAAGCAGAGCGTCACGTACCGGGACATCGAGCCTCCGAAAAAACTGGTGTTTACGTGGGACTGGGAGAAGTTCTCCGCGTCAGGGGAGAAGGTCGACGAGGCTCGTGACACCCTCGTGACGGTCGAATTTGAGCCGCGCGGAATTTTTACGGAAGTGATTTTGACGCACGAAGGACTCGCCACTGCTGCTCAGCGCGAGGCGCACAGCAAGGGTTGGAACGGCTGCTTCGATCGGCTCGAGGAAGAGTTGAAAGCAGAGCGCGAAAAATTCGGGCCGTCCTGAATTCGTGATCTCCAGAGGGAAGAAGAGCCGAGACTAGCCGCCTGCAGATGCCTCCCTGTTGAAGGAGGCGACCGCGGTGGCTTCGTCCTCGCTGATGTCGAAGACGGTGTCCAGCTGCGACATTTTCAAAAGATTGAGCACCTGTCTGTTCGGACGAAGCAACTTTAGGCTGACCCCTTGGTTACGTGCGCTCGTTAGCGCGCCCGCGAGCTGACCAACGCCGGAGCTATCCACGTACGTGACGCCAGCGAGATTCAGCAGAAGATTTTTTTTGCCCTTTTTAGCCAATTCTCGAACGGTGTCACTGAGAATCAGGCCACTGCCCGGACCGAAGGCGACCGCTTCACCGAGACTCAAGCGCCCTGTCAAATCGAGGATCGTAACGTCGTCACTTTGGCGGGTGGTGTACTGCATCGTCATCGTCGTTCCTCCTTTGCATTTGCTCCGGGCCCATTTTCGATGTTCAAGGTCCTAAGCCGGGTTTCCGATTAGGACCTCTTGCTCGTGCATCGCCGTAACAGAGTCGCTCATTGCTGACTAGGCTTCTGAATGACTTGCTGCGTTCGGACAGAAAATAATTGAAAGTCAGAAAAGGTGTGCCGGATGATAGTGCGGCGCTCGTAATATTCCGTGTACGCGACGGCGGATTGAGGCAGCCACACTTCCGCGTTCTGAGAGTGAAATTTTACGGGACCGTAATCCACTGAAACGGCGTTGGCCCGCAGTTGCAGCACTACAACCCCTTCCACCAGATTTGTCTCCAGGTGCACGATCTGCCCAGAGTCTGCCGCGATCCAGGCGCGGCCCTTGAGACTTACCGGGTAGACGTTCATCGCCGTTCCCATGGAAACGGTCCGCGGACGCTTCCCTTTCCTCTGTTCAAAGTAAACAACCCAGGCCGGCTGGTTATTCCACTGGGAGAGACCTTCGCAACGCGTTTGATAATCGCTTTGCAGAGCCGGGTGAAAAATCATGGCGAGGGCCGGCAGCCCCAGGTCCACAAGGCCGCTGAGGTCACGGTCGCCAGTGGCGGCCACGAGGGTTCGGGTTTCGTGCAGCTTGTGCCCGGAATGTTCTCCGAAATCAACTAAGTAGTCGAACTTCGCCTCCATCGACTTCTCAGTCATGCCCTGTGAGTCGGTTTGCTCGAAGCTAATGTGTTCGTGCGCGTCAAAGTTCTGAAGATGATTGACAAGTTCTTCGGCACGCTCTCCCGCTTGTTTCAGTACATCGGGAAGCGCGCACGGCTGTGCCGTGGAGACAGACGGAACGGGAGCCTCTACCTGAGGCGGATTCCAGTCTAGCGCGGGCGCACCTTCTTTTTTCTTTCGCTGGAACGATAGCTCCGGCAAATTTACGGCCGTTGCGGGCGACGGAGCCGCATGCTCAAAATCCTCCGGACGCACGGGAATATCCAGAGCACCCGTCAATCCAGTCTCGATATCAAGCACGGCGATGCGCACTCGCCGCGTGCCAGACTTGGGGACCTCCAGGTATCCGTGCAACCCGCTTGCCCGCAGCCCTTGGTAAGCTGCATCAGAGAAGCTCTGGGTCAGGTCCCTTGAAAAGAACTGAAACGAGTTACCTTTTGCACCGTACACGCAGGTCACCATCTCCGCGTTCAGCTTATGTGACTGTCCATCTGCCGCAAAGTTCAACGCGCTAGGGGCAACGGACGCCAGATATCGGATACCGTCCGATTTCGTTGGGGCGACTGCCTGCGCGGTGATGGGAATTGCCGTCGGCGGCAGAAGGTCCATGCAGGTCTGTTTCAAGCGGTCTTCATTCGATTGGTTTTTCGCGAGATTTTCCGCATCCCGGGCAAAGTAGCCGCGACGGTAGGTCAGCTTCACGTCAGGCCGCGTGGTCTTCACAGAGATGGTGTGAAAGCTTCCGTCCCATTTGATGTTCTGCGGGTTGTAGGCTAGTTCGTAGTACGACGAACTGTCCATCAGCGCCGCATGGACACAGCCGGAAAGGTTGTTCGTGTTCTTGCATGTCTTGCCGCCCGTACCCTGGGCCAACAGGTCCATCGCGTTCTGCGTCATCATTCGCGCATTTTTTTCGCGGTTGAGCTGCGCCGAGAAGTTGCGGCTGGGAGTGGCAGCGTCCGGCCTAAATTGGGGGTTTTCGGCGGCGGAAAAAACCGTTTCGCTCTCCAGCCCGCGCCCATCCACCGGGTACACGGCCACCTGGGCGTCGGTGAGCGCGTTGGCGGCGTCTTGTACTTTTCCTCCGTAGTCGCTAGTTGCGCCGAAGGCGTTAGTGTCTGCATCTGCGTTCGTACCGAAATCCGTATCGGGTAGAAGGACAATTGGGAATGACGCGGAGACCCATATCAGGTGTTTCCGGCCCTTGTAACCGCCGAGATAGTGCGCGACGCCGGTCAAGGCATCGAGGGTGGTAGCTACGCGAATGTCCATCGTGCGCGCATGGTTGTTCTTCTCGAAATTCTCAAGAGAGTGAGCGGCCTTAGCGAGGTCGCTCGATTCGATCCCGCCATTCGCAGCGAATGCACTGTGGGAATGACTGTTGCCATCATTTTCCGGCGTCTTAGCGAGCCTCGTGCCGGGACTCAACGTTTTATCCAAAGCGGCGCGCAACAGCGCGGGATCGCTGGTAAAGCCCTGCACCACAACCAGTGATTGCTCTAGCAGAAATACAGCCACGGGAGTGTTCGCGGGAAGCGTGGTCAGCATGCGAAGCATGTCACGCCGGGCTTGCATCAGGTCTGCTCCCTCCGTATTGAGCGCATCCAGAAGAATGACGGTCGGGGGCATCATTAGCCTCTCTAATTCTGCCTGATTTGTGTAAAAGCCCATGGGTCGTTCCTGCATGACATCCGAGAGCTTTGCGGAGCGGGAGTTTGTTGACTTGTCTACGAACGAAAACTGCGCGATCCCCTGGGGTCCGCCGTCGGAGACCCCGAACTCCTCGGGTTTGAGATCGCGCACCGCGTTTCCATGTGAGTCTGTAGCGACAACGTCTACGGTTACCAATCGCGTTTTGATCTGCAAGACGGATCCGGGCTTTGGCGCTTGTTGAGGCGGAGGCGATTCCGGAGATTGCTGTTGGGCTTGGGCCGATGATACGAAGGGAGCAGTCGGCGAGGAAGATTGTCCCGCAGCGATCGCTACCGTCGCCGCCGCTGCGAAGAGGATTGCAGAACCAACAGATAAATTGTTCGCTCGCATTCGACCGCCATCGAGCTTACTAGGGTGATCCTATGCCCGCTGCGGCATAAATCGCTCAGCGACCCACGGCCTATTCGTTTCCTGCATGGCCACGAGGTAAACATCCTGAAATGATTACCAAAAACCGTCGGTTCGCAGCCCTTATCGTACATGTGCCGATCCAACTGAACTGCTGGGTGCATCTCGATCAGTCCCAGCGTTAATTTTCCGGTCGTCAGACCCAACAATATTTGCGAGCCTTCTGGCGGAAGAAATAACTCAGTTAACAGCGGGAGGGTCGGACTGGCGATGATCCACAACCTTGAAGTCCTTGGGCAGCTCGAAAAGCTCTGCGTCGGGCTCGGATAGGGTTATCTCGGTGATCGTAAAGAGCTGCGTGCCGAAGCTCGGGTCCGTGCGCTTGGAGAGCAGGTTGATCCCGAGCTGATTGGCATACCAGTACTCACGGGTAAGGTTGATTTTCTGATCGTTTCCAATCGCTCCAGGATTGTAAGTCACCGTCTCGCGTGTACCGGCCGTGTCCACGCCGAGGATTACCTGATGACCGATATCTTCGCGGGTCACGTATCCAGCGTCATTCGCCAATGGCCCGGCGGGTACGCCGGTAACGTTGTAAACAGTCGCGGTGGAAGGCGAATAGTAAGTTAAGGTGCAAACTTTCGGTGTGACCAGGAGCATGCAGGTGTAGAGAGTATGCGCGCTCGGGTCAGAAATCTGTATGGCGTTCATTTGCGATTTCACGTTTCCGTTTCTTGGCACCAAAAACCAGCGCTCCTGGTAAATGCGGCCGGAGGCATCGCGAGCGATGCGTCGCGCATTCACGAACGTAATGGTGCCGCTGTCGAGTGATCCGCGCACCCAGTCCGTGTGAAGAATCGCAAGAAAGGGTGCGTTTGCCTTTGGGGGAATGACGATGCTTTCAAGCACTTGCCGGGTTCCACCGTCCTGTGCCTGGACCTGCCGCGTCCCGCCGTCCTCAGCGGCTGTCTGCGAATAAAGTACTGCGGGGGAGAAAACAGCGAAAAGGATCACGAGGGTCGCCCGCAACATAGCGGCCTCCTAGGAAGGCACGCATATTACCATGAGCGATTACTATGATGAGAGGTAATTCCAAGGCAAAGCAGATCCCTCGTCGGGCCAAAGCACGGCCCTCGGTCGGGATGAAAATACGAAGGGCATGATGCGGAAAGCAATCCGATGTCCGAAAGTTCCATGACGGTGTCCGTACCGCGTATCGACGTGTCCGACTTGCTTGCGGCGCTGCTTCCTGCGAGCGTGCACGCGCAAGCCAAGCCCGCAGCGGACGCTGACATTGTCGCGCGCGTAAACAACGACGTCATAACGCTGTCCTATGCTTCCCTTCTCCTCGACACAACGAATTTGCCATGAGAGCACGCCCCAGCTAGATCGCGAGGTTCCGACGGCTGACTCCCAAAGCCCTAGTCTGATATTTGGTGCACTCGGACTCGCCGGAATCAGTGGCGTGAAGTAAAGTACCAGCGACTAACGGGAGTTGCGCCCAGTCTGCGGCACCCGGCATCTAACTTTTGCTCCCGGGCGGTGATGCCGGACGCACAGTGGCTTGGAGGTGTGACCATGATTGAATCTTCTGATCTGCGGATGACGAGAATTCCCCTCAACCACGGAGCCGGCCAAATGCCCGCACTCGGCTTCGGCACGTTAATTCCCGACCCAGCCGTGACGATATCGGCGACCAGAGACGCACTGGAAGCCGGATTTCGACACTTCGACTGCGCGGAACGATACGGGAACGAGCGCGAAGTAGGCAGGGCGTTGCAGGCGGGACTTGCCGCGGGAGGGATCGCGCGCGAAAACATTTTTGTGACCACAAAACTGTGGAACTCCAATCATCGTCCGGAGCGCGTCGAACCGGCTTTCGAGGCGAGTCTGGAGAAGCTCGGGCTCAAGTATCTGGATCTCTATCTCATTCACACCCCATTTGCATTTCAACCTGGGGACGACCAGGATCCGCGGGATCGAAGCGGAAATGTGATTTACGACCACGACGTGACTTTGCTCGACACCTGGAAAGCGATGGAAAGTCTCGTGGATCATGCCAAGTGCCGGGCCATTGGACTTTCCGACATCACCCTAAACGAACTGAAGCCCATCTATGAATCAGCGAGAATCAAGCCGGCCGTGGTCCAAGTAGAAGCACATCCATATCTGCCGGAAACGGAGCTATTGGAATTCTGCAAGGAGAATGGCATTGTGTTTCTGGCTTTTGCGCCGTTAGGTCATGGGATGGGGCACGGGCCGCTCGAAGATCCAGTCATCACCGCTATCGTCGCGCGAGTAGGAAAGACGGCCGCACAGGTGCTGCTCGCTTGGGCGGTGCAGCGCGGCACGGCCGTACTTACCACGCCCAAGTCTGCCGCCCACGCGAAAGAGAATTTCAACATCTCCGCTCTTCCGCCAGACGCGCTCGACGAAATCAATCGCATTCAGACCAGGACGAGGTTGAATCCAGTGGTGACAACCGGTATTCCGGGTTTTATTCCAAAAGCCAAGCGAGCTGAACAAGGGAGCTGAGCAAAGGAGATTTTCATGGGAGCCAAACCGCAGCCGGAGCAGTCCATCCAAGAGCAACAAATCCGCGCCGCCCTGGATCAGCATTGGGCGGCGTCCGATGCCAACGATTTTGAAACGGAGCACCGCATCTATCTCGACGACGCGGTGCTGGAATACCCGCAGTCAGGCGAGCGAACCCGCGGTCGAAGCAACATACAGGGCCAGCGCGAGAGTCAGCCAAACAAAAAGCGGTTTTCTATCCGACGAATCATTGGCAGCGGTGAGCTTTGGGTCACCGAATTCATCCTCACCTATGACAGCAAGCCGTCCTACACCGTGAGCATCATGGAGTTCACGGGCGACAAGGTTGCGCGGGAAACACAGTACTTCGCGGATCCATTCGTAGCTCCCGCATTCCGTGCTCAATGGGTCGAGCGGATGGACACATAGTCTTGAGGCGCGAGAATTCGCTGGCGACACCGCCATTTGCGGTTTGCAGCCTAATTGTCGGGTGCGGAGATCAACGCCGAAGACCCGCTAAGCTCTGTTCTGTTAGCTCGGTTGCCGGAGAAGTCGAACTGCACGATAGGGAGGATCGTTGCAGCACATCCTCCGATGGAGGGACCAGAGATGGATTGGAAACAGTGGGTCCACTATGCGCTTCTGGGTAACGGCGATTTGGAACAATATGCCATCCTGCTGGTACGCCTTTCGATCGGACTGTTCTTTGCCATCTCCGGGGCAAACAAATTGTTTGTCGCCGGCGGCACGAAACCTGTTTACGAAACACTCGTTAAGGCCAAAGTCCCGTTTCCTCACCTGACGGCTTATTTCGTGTCGGGTGTCGAGTTCGTTTGCGGATCCTTGGTGACCGTGGGGTTTCTCTCGAGCCCGGCCAGCTTGGTTCTATTGATCGATATGATTGTCGCCATCCTGACCGAGGCGCTCTCCACCCTGCCTAAAAATCTTTCGCCTCTTCGCTGGCTGGACGATTTCCTCTACCTTCCGGAAGTCCTGTACGTGCTCTTCTTTATCTGGCTGCTCTGCAGCGGTCCGGGAAAGTTCAGCGTCGATTACGGTCTTGCCGGGAAGTTACTGAGGTGATCGATCGACGAAGCAGCTTGTTGCTAGACATGAGCTTGATGGTCATTACTAGAATTTTTCAGCCGCAGGACTGGGCTAAGTCCTGCTCCGGAGGCGGATCAATCTGTAGCCGACGGTACCCACGCCATGCCGTCCACGCCCTTCGTGAGCCGAATGGGCTCTTCCAACTTCCAATCTTTAAGGTTCAGGATCTCAATCGTGCCGCCCTGGGGGCAGCTCAGATAGGCGTGCGTGCCGTCTGGCGCCAGTGCGAATTCCCCCGGGGTGGGTAAAACGGGAACATCCGGGGTGTCAAACGTTTTTGTAACTGCTCCACTGGCCACATCTACGACAAACAGTTTTCCTGATTCGGAGTTGGCAAGGAGCCACTGGCCGTCTTTTGTAATTGCGGAAGAGAATGGAATCCTCGGGAGGGAAATCGATCGGACGACCGTGTTGGTTGCAGTATCGATGACCACGATGCGTGGTGTTTCCTGGTCCTGCGTAAAAACGAACTTGCCATCGGGCGAAATGGAGATTCGCTGCACTCTTTTAGAGATTGGAATCGTCGCCACCAAAGTCCGCGCTCGCAGATCGAGAACACTTACGCTGCCCGCCTCGTTGTTCGCAGTGTAGATCCTGCGGCCGTCAGGAGAGATCACGAGCATGTGGGTGTGGGAAGCACCAGTTGGGATTTCGCCTACGAGAGAGCGAGTTTTTGTGTCCACGATGTAGACGGCATTAGCGAGTTCCGCGGAAACATACAGCAATCCGTCAGGGCCAAAGTGCGCGCAGTGCGGGCGAACCTCTTTGCCGAGATCGATGACGGCAACAGTCCTCCCCTGGCGCAGGTCCACGACGTGAATGGTGCTTCCGTTCGAACCGGGTTTTCCCACCCATGTGTTTCCGTAGATAGGAACGTAGCCGAAGCGGCCGTCCGGGGAGACAGCGACCTCGTGCCCGTTAATGTCAACTCCCACTGTGGCCAGAACCTGTTTGGACGTAGTGTCCACAAGCAAGACGCTGTGCTCAATTTGGTTAGCGACGAGAAGAAGACTGTCTGGACGCGGGTCACCAGGAACGCTGCATACAAGTAAAAGGCATGCGAAAAAGGAAATGCCCAGGCGGGGCTGTTTCATGATCCCTTCCCAATCCGAGTAGAACTCCTAATTGGCCGAAAGTATAGCACCTCATACATGCGGATTTTGTGCGATTGAACACCACTCGCAAGTAGTCCACATGCCTGAATGTGTGTCCGGCCAGGGAATCCGCCACCGGTTCGTGCCGTCGCGCACCTTACTTTGCCAAAGCGGCGGCAAGCCGCCGCACTCCACATAGAGCTTGGCTTGCTTAATCCTTGCGGCTGCGCGCGTCGCTGGCGCCGGCGTGAAGCATGTGTCGCACCTAGGGCGGTGAAGTCCCGCCCTTCTGTTCTTCAGCAACCTGATAGACTTCCTGTTCCGTGCGGCGAATCGATGACCTTGCAAACTGCCATGCGTCCGGTGATTCAAGTGTCGGGAGTGCGCAAGAGCTACGGTGCGACCGTGGCTGTCCACGAAGTGTCCTTCGACGTGAACGAGGGCGAGATCTTCGGTTTGATTGGCCCGAACGGCGCTGGAAAGACCACCACCATGGAGTGCATCGAGGGGCTACGCACACCGGATCGCGGAAGCATCGCGGTGCTGGGACTTGATCCCTTTAAGGACGTGTACAAGCTGCAAGACCGCATCGGAGTCCAACTGCAGCAGGCGCAACTGCAGAAACGGATCAAAGTCTGGGAGGCGGTCGACCTATGGGTTTCGCTCTATCGCAAGAAAGCGAGCGACGGCGAACGATTGCTCGAACAGCTAGGCCTCGTCGACAAGCGCGACGCGTGGTTTATGAATCTCTCCGGAGGCCAGAAGCAACGGCTCTTCATTGCCCTCGCTCTGATTAACGATCCGGAAGTCGTGTTTCTCGACGAGCTGACCACGGGCCTCGATCCGCAGGCTCGGCGGGCGATCTGGGATCTGGTGCGCGACATCCGCGAGCGCGGCAAGACCGTGTTTTTGACTACTCATTTGATGGAAGAGGCCGAACGGCTGTGCGACCGCGTAGCCGTGATCGAGCACGGACGCATCATCGACATCGACCGGCCGGAGAATTTGGTGAACCGGCATTGTCCGGAACGAACCGTCGTGCTCGCAACGGAGAACCCGATCGCGGAAGAGCGCTTTCGCGCGATCGCGGGAATTGAGACGGTGACGCGCACGGATTCGCGATTCACCATTCGGGGCCGCGGCGATGATCTAGTCACCGAGGTGATTCATTGTCTCTCCGAGAATGGAATTCGGGTCACGGATTTCAGGACGATCATGCCGAATCTTGAAGATGTGTTTCTGAAACTGACGGGCCATTCGATTCGAGAATAGGGCGAGGAAAAATGCTGCGAGGACTTTTGAAACTGACCTGGCTCGAGATCAAGATATTTATGCGCGAGCCGCTTGGCGCGTTTGGATCAATCCTGATCCCCGTTTTGGTGTTTCTCGTGGTGGGTCGAATAATGGGCAGCGGACGCTCGCCGAGTTCGCTCGCCGAGAGCAATTTTATGCAGACGGGTCTGCCGGTGCTGGCGTCGGTTTTAATCGCGGTGAACGCCGTGCTGTCGCTGGTGACGATCATTTCGATTTACCGCGAGGGGGGCATCCTGAAGCGGCTGCGCGCGACGCCTCTGCGTCCACAGACGATCCTTAGCGCGCACGTGATCGTCAAACTGCTGCTGACCGCCGCCACGCTGGCGCTGCTGGTGCTGGCGGGCAAGCGCTACTACCCGGTCGGCGTTCATGCTCCGCTGTTTTCGTTCACGATTGCGCTGCTGATCAGCACCTGGAGCATCCTGTCGATGGGGTTTCTGATTGCGAGCATCGTTCCCACCGCGCGGTTTGCGCAGCCGATCGGCGGCTTCATCATGTATCCGATGCTCGGAATCTGCGGATTGTTCGCGCCGATTGCATTGCTGCCGCCTGTTCTTCGCGCCGTGGCGAAAGTTACGCCGCTGACGTATGCAGTGTCGCTGATGGAAGGAATCTGGAGAGGCGAGGGGTGGGCGGCGCACGTGGGGGACGTAGCGGCGCTGGTCCTGGTGTTTGCAGTTTGCACGGCGCTCTCGGCCAAGGTCTTTCGATGGGAATAGCGAGATCGCTTGCGTCCTGTTCAGTCGAGCCTAAGGCACGCTATTACGCTATCCATATATATATGATATATGTGCCCGTCACCGGGGCCTGACGCTGCCCAAGCTTTCAGTCTTCGGCTATCATTGGCTCCCGTGGCCACATCCAGGGAATCCGCGCGCACACCCGCACCCAGTCCGCGCCGTCGCGCTGTGCGCGACATTTTGCTCTATGGCGTGTGCGGCGGCGTGCTGATCTTGGTCCTGAAACTGACTGAGTATCGATTCCTGGTCGTTGAACATTCGGTGGAGATTTACGGGGCGCTCGTCGCTGCGCTCTTTGCTGGACTCGGCATCTGGCTGGGCCTGACGCTCACCAAAAAGAAGCCGGCGATCATTATCAAGGAAATTCCCGCGCAGTCGGCGGATGCGGGGCCGTTCGTCGTCGACCAGGCGCGCGTGGATCAGTTTGGCATCACCGCGCGCGAACTCGAAATTCTGGGCCTCATCGCCGAGGGGTTGAGCAACCGCGAGATTGCCGGACGCCTCTTCGTCAGCGAAAACACGGTGAAGACCCATTCGAGCCGGCTATTCGATAAGCTCGGCGCCAAGCGGCGCACCCAGGCCGTGCAGATCGGCAAGACCGCCCGGCTGATCCCGTGACCCGCCTGAGGCACCCCACCCGAAAGCATGATTTTGCACTCTCCCACGCAAAATCACCCGAAAGTGTGACGACATCGCCCGCGGTTTTCCGCTACACTTCGGCCACCTGAAAGCACCAGGAGGAGACTCATGAAGCGCGTAACCGGCATTGGCGGAATTTTCTTCAAATCAGAAAATCCGAAACAGCTCTACGAGTGGTATGAAAAGCATCTCGGCATCCAGCGCGAACCGCACGGCCAGTGCGCAACGTTTCACTGGCGCGAACCCCAGGCCGCCGAGGGCGCCGAGCCGGGTCCTGAAGGCCTCACTACGTGGGCCATCTTCCCACAAACGACGAAATACTTCGGAGCGAGCAAAGCAGGCTTCATGCTCAACTACCGCGTCGACAACCTCGACGCCCTCCTCGAAGACCTGAAGGCATCGGGAATCGAAATCGATCCCCACCGCGAAGATGCCGACTACGGCCGCTTCGCCTGGATCACCGACCCAGACGGCAACCGCATTGAGTTATGGGAACCCTCGAAGCCAAAGGAAGAGTGACTGCAG